>DATNLN010000258.1:0-5658 GCA_035602855.1 Candidatus Acidiferrales bacterium | reverse complement strand
CCACCGCCTCCACCACGCTCCTCAAAGACGAAAAAGGCGAGCCTACGGCGCTGATCTACTCCACCGCCTACACGCGCAGCGATACTAAAGATTTCTCCCAGCGCCCCATCGCTTTCCTCTACAACGGCGGCCCCGGCTCCGCATCCATCTGGCTGCACATGGGCGCGTTCGGCCCGCGCCGCGTCGTGAACGCCGACCATACTGCCACTCCGCTCGCTCCTTACAAGCTCGAAGACAACGCCAATTCTCTGCTCGACAAAACCGACATGGTTTTCATCGATCCCGTCGGCACCGGTTTCAGCCACGCCGTCGGCAAAGCGCAAAACAAAGACTTCTGGGGCGTGGATCAAGACGTAAAAATGTTCGCGCAGTTCATCAATATGTATCTCAATCGCAATAACCGCTGGAACTCGCCCAAATTTCTCATCGGCGAAAGCTACGGTACGTTCCGCTCCGCCGCGCTGGGAAATTATTTGCAGCAACACGACGGCGTTTACATCAATGGCATCGTGCTGATCTCCTCCGTCCTGAATCTCGGCACCATCTCATTCAATCCCGGCGATGACCTGCCCTTCGTCCTCTACCTCCCCAGCTACGCCGCCACCGCCGCGTATCAAAAAGCGCTCGCGGATCCGCCACCCGACCTCCCCGCCTTCCTCGCCGAAGTCCGCAAATTCGCCGCCACCGAATACGCCACCGCGCTGATGAAAGGCACCAACATCACCCCCGCCGAAAAATCCGAAGTCGCGAAAAAACTCTCGCACTTCATCGGCCTCAGCGAAGATTATCTCCTGAAAGCCGACCTGCGCGTGACCCTCGGCCAATTCAACGTCGAGCTAAATCGCAGCCGCGGTCTCACCCTGGGCCGTTACGATTCGCGCTACACCATGCCCACCTATGACATGCTCACAGAATTTGCCGAAGACGATCCGTCCTACACCGCCGTGCGCGGCGCCTTCACAGCAGCATTCAATAGCTACGCCCGCGAAGAATTAAAAGTCACCGAAGAAAGATCCTACGAAGCTCTCAGCGGAGACGTCGGCAGCAATTGGGATTGGAAACATCGCGGCCCGCAAGGCGGCGGCTTTTTCCCCGGCTCAGCCAACGTCTCCGGCGACCTGATCCAGGCCCTGATGACCAATCCGCACCTGCAAGTCCAAGTCGAGAACGGTTTCTACGATATGGCCACCCCGTTCTTCGCCACCGAATACACCATGGACCATCTCTTCCTGCCCGCAGGTATGCGCAGCAACATCCACTTTGAATACTACGGCGCTGGCCACATGATGTACCTGCACGAAGAAGATCTGAGCAAACTGAAGTCCAATATCTCCGCCTTGATAGATGGCGCATCAAAATAACCTGGGAACGCCAATCTCCCGACTGGCGTTTTTGCCGTTGAATTTGTATTTGAATTTGGACTCGCTCATGTAACGGCCGCTTCGTCCCGCGCCTTTCGGGATGAAGCGGCCATCTTACCTCTCGTTTCACTGCTTCTACTTTTGCCCTCGGATTTACCTTCGCTTTGCTTTATCTTTGTTTATCTGCGTTCAACCGTAGCGTCTCGGAACTCCTTAAATCAATCCGCGCTCTTGCCCTCCGGCGGCACGGCCAGCCCAACTCCCTTTACGTAATGCCCATACCAAAATAGATACCGCTCGTATCTGTCCTTAATAAACGACGGCCGCGAAAACTCGTGATACTCCCCCGGATACACAACCAGAAGCGTCGGCACCCCCAATCTTCGCAAACTCTGATAAAGCTGCTCTCCATTAATCACTGGCACATTCCAATCCACGTCCCCGCCCATCACCAAAGTCGGCGTAGTAATCTGCAACACGCGATTGAACGGCGAAATCTTCTCCCACCGCTCGCGATTCTTCCACGGCAGCCCCAACTCGTACTCCCAATCGCGCGAATACAAATCGTGCCCCCAATTCGTGATGTACAAAAATTCCCCAGCCCCCGAGATCGCCGCCTTGAATCGCGTCGTCTGGGTGATGATAAAATTCGTCGAAATCCCGCCGTACGACCAGCCTCCCACTCCCAACTTATCCGGATCCGTGATCCCCTGCGCCACGGCGTAATCCACCATCGCCATGTCATCTTCAAAATCCTTATGGCCCCAATCCGCAAAAATCGCTTTGCAGTAATCCCCGCCGTATCCCGACGACCCGCGCGGATTCGGCGTCAGCACCACATACCCATGCGCCGCATAAAGTTGCGGATCGAAATTAAATTCCGCGTAGTAAGCCCAGACCGGCCCGCCATGCGGTTTCAAAATCGTCGGATATTTCACGCCCGCTTGATAATCCGGCGGTTTGTACAAGTATCCCGCCACGGTCGTTCCGTCCTTGCTCTTGAAATGCACGTACTCGACAGTCGGCAAACGCAGTTCCGCCATCAGCGCATCATTCACGCTCGTCAATTTCCGCAATTCTCCGCTCGGTGGCAGCACATAAAGTTCGTGCGGATGCGTCAGCTCTCCCGCCGTCGCCACCGCCGTCCCATCCGCGCCCAGCGAATATGCTTCCACCATCTTGCGTCCGCCAATGGGCCGCGTAATCTCCCCGCCGCCCGCCGGCACGCGCAGCAAATTCTGCGTTCCATCGTCGTCCGCGATAAAGTAAATGAATTTCCCGTCCGCCGAAAATCGCGGGATCGTCGAATTACGATCCAGCTTCCGCGTCAGCACATTCGCAGCGCCACCCGTTGCCGGCGAAACCGCAATCTGTATGGTCGAATATTGAAACAGCTCCGGCTCCAGCTGCGTCGTGTACGCAATCCATTTCCCATCCGGCGACCACGCCGGCGCCTCCTCCGTCCCCTCACTGGTCGTCACCTGCACCAACGATTTCCCCTGATCCCCGTTATCCGCCGCCACCACCCAAATATCCTTGTTGTAGTTCAAATCCGGCTCGGGCGCCGAACGGTTGCTCGCAAACGCGATCTTGCTCCCGTCCGGTGACCATGCCGGATCGTCGTCATCATAATCGCCCTCGGTAATCTGCCGCTGCTTGTGATCCGCAATCGTAAAAACGTACAAATGCGTACGCCGCCGGTCCAGATACCCAATCTCATCTTCTTTGAAGTGCATCCGGTCAATCACCCACGGCCGCGGCTTCGGCTTCGCCTTGCTGCCCTTCGCTTTG
Organism: Candidatus Acidiferrales bacterium; assembly: GCA_035602855.1. GTDB lineage: Bacteria > Acidobacteriota > Terriglobia > Acidiferrales > UBA7541 > Palsa-295. The sequence goes on along the minus strand of DATNLN010000258.1, from coordinate 2,506 downwards.
TTCTCCGCCGCCTCTATTTCCTGCGGCGACGCGTCCTGCAGCACCAGCACCAGCCGGTCACTACCCGGCGCCCATGCAAAACTGTCCACATCCTGCATCGTGTCCGTCAGCTGCTGCGCCTCGCCCCCTTCGCGATTCAGAACCCACACCTGCTTCTTGCCCTTCCCCTCGTCATCGTCGCCGCCGCCTTCCTCGCGCGCCGAGATAAACGCCAGATATTTTCCGTCCGGACTCCACCGCGGATGCGAAGACGATTCATTTTCGTCCGTCAGCGCAATCGCCATCCCGCCGCCGGTAGGAACCATCCAGATCCGCCGCCGGTTCTTGTCTTCCTTCAAATTCGCAGTCTTCACCGTGTACGCCACCCACTTCCCGTCCGGGCTGATCTGCGGATCCCCCACTTCCTTAATCCGAAAATAATCATCCACCGCCAAAACACGCCCGCCCGCCGCCGGCGAGCCAGTCGCAGTCCCCACCGTCGCCGCATTCTGCGCCCGCGCGACGCCAGCAGTTGCCGCTAACATCACCCACAACGCAATTATTCTCTGAAATTTCATCCCGACACCCTCTCCAAGCGAGCGAATCATGGTCCACACCCCGCGCGGTCGCGCAGTATACCAGAACGCGCATGTGCAAGAGATGCGCGAAGTCGCGCCACGTCATCCTGAGGAGCGCAGCAACGAAGCCTGGCTGCCGCGGGCAGAGATACCTGTTCGCTCTCCTAAAACGTCCGCGCAAAAAAAAAGGGCAAGGCCAGCGGCCCTACCCTTTTCGACGTGCACTCTGCGGAGACGGACCCCTAACGCAATCCGAAAATCCCGAAACGCCCGCTACGATCCCTTCGTCGTATTCATCTCCAGCGAAGTAACATGAATCGTATCCCCGTCCAGCGTCCCCTTCACCGTCACCTCGTGTCCCGCGTGACCGTCCGCCTTTTCCTGCGGCTCCAGAATATAAACTTTCTTGTCCGCCTCATCATACAAAGCATATTTCGCCCCATGCGATTTCACGCACTTCGCCGTGCACTCAGCCTTCGAGGCGTTTGCGTCCTTCGCCCCGCACATATCGTTCGTGATCACGCCAGACCAGGAGCCACTCTTCACCGCGCTGTCCTGCCCCGCCACGGACAACCCCACCGCAAACACCACCGCAAATCCCGCCAGCATCGCACGCTTTAGCATGATCGTGTTCCTCCTAACTGTTAGACCCAAGCCAGCCGCCCCACCATTCCGCCAAAACAATGTGTCATTAATCCCCGCATTTGTCTATGAACCGCCCGGCCCCCCATCGCCGCCACTGTGCATCGTCTTTTTCCAGCCGCCAGCCACAAACCACTAGCCGCTGCCGTCATCTTCCAACCCAACACCGCACCGCCCGCTCGCGCCGGCAACCGCTGCCTCTCAACTTTCAACTGTCAACTCTCTGGTCCATCCGGCCTTCGATTGACACGCCGCGCACCTCCCAACTAATCTAAATCCGATGCCCACACAGCCGAACCTCCCATCGCCCTCCCATCCCCACCTTTACGAAATCAACACCTGGACCTGGCTCGAACAACTCTCAGCCCGGCTCAAAAAAAATATCACCCTCGCCGATGTCCCCGACTCCGAATGGGACGCGCTCGCAAACGCAGGCTTCAACATCATCTGGCTAATGGGTGTCTGGCAACGCAGCCCCATCTCCCGCCGCATGAACGTAGAAAATCCCGCGAATGTCGCACAGTTCAGTCTCGCCCTCCCCGGCTGGAAGCCTGAAGACGTCATCGGCTCCGCTTACGCCGTCACCGCCTACGCCCCCGACCCCCGCATCGGCAACTGGCAAGCCCTCGATGCTGCCCGCGAAAAATTGCGCGCCCGCGGCATCGCGCTATTCCTGGACTTCGTTGGCAACCACACCGCCCTCGATCATCCCTGGACGCGCGAGCATCCCGACTTCTACGTCCAAGCCTCTGCGGAAGAATTCCAGAAGAATCCCTCGCTCTACTACGCTCAATCCACCACGCAGCCCCCGCAATACATCGCCCTCGCCAAAGATCCCTACTTTCCGCCCTGGCAAGACGTCGCTCAACTCAATCATTTCAATCCTGCCCTCCGCGCCGCCCAGCTCGACGACCTGCGCACCATCGCCGCACACTGCGATGGCATTCGCTGCGACATGGCCATGCTCCAACTCAGCGACATCTTCAACGCTAACTGGCGCCACCTGCTCGGCGACACTCCCACGCCCGAAAAAGAGTTCTGGACCGAAGCCCACGTCGCCGTCCCCAACCTCACTCTCCTGGCCGAAGCCTACTGGGGCACTGAACAACGCCTGCTCGATCTGGGATTTTCCTATTCCTACGACAAAATTCTCTACGACGCGCTCCGCGACCACAACATCTCACAAATCCGCGAGCGCATCGTGAGCTTCCCCGAACGGCAAAGCGATTTCGCCCGCTTCATGGAAAATCACGACGAACAGCGCCGCCCCATAGTTTTCCCGAACGACCGTCTGGCCGCCGACGGCA
>DATNLN010000256.1:0-9253 GCA_035602855.1 Candidatus Acidiferrales bacterium | reverse complement strand
GAGTTCGTGGATGTTGACGACTCGAAGAAGCCGAACTAAAGCAGGAGTAGGGTTCTGAGTGTGGGGGCGGGTCCATCGAGAGTCGACGGGACCCGCCCTTACATTTGTAGGCGCGGTGAAATTGGTTTAGAGAACTTCTTGCTATGGCCACGACTACCAAACAAGATTATTACGAGCTGTTGGGCGTTTCGCGCACGGCGGCGGTAAAGGATATACGCGCGGCGTATCGCAAACTGGCGCGCAAATACCATCCTGACCTGAATCCTGGTGACAAGTCCGCGGAAGAAAAGTTCAAGCAGATTCAGGAAGCCTACGAAGTACTTTCAGACACCAAGAAGCGGCAGGTGTACGACCAGTTCGGCTTCAACCAGCCGGGGCAGGGCGGAGCTCCCCCGCCAGGCGGGGGATATGGTTACGGCGCTGGCGGCGTGCCGGAAGACGTCCATTTCGATTTCGGCGGATTTGATTTTGGCGGGGGCGCCGCGGGCGGCGGCGGGACCAGCTTCCGCGATCTTTTTAGCCAAGTATTTCGTGGACAGAACGCAGCGCGCGAGGCCAACGAGCGCGAGCCGGGCAGCGATCTGGAATTTCAGATCGAGATCAGTTTCGCCGAAGCGATGCGCGGCGCGGTGAAGAAGCTGAGCATTACGCGGCTGGACACATGCAGCGTGTGCCATGGCGCGGGAGTACAACCCGGCGACGAAAAAGTTTGTCCGACGTGCGGCGGATCGGGACAAGTGACGCAGGTGAGCGGCAAGATGCGTTTTCAGATCGCATGCTCGCGCTGCGGCGGCACCGGGCGTCTGCATACCATGTGCCGGAATTGCGGCGGAGAAGGGCGCGTGCCGCGCGTCGAATCGCTGGACGTGCGCATTCCGCCGGGGGCGCAGACGGGTTCACGCGTGCGTGTCGCGGGGCGCGGCAATGCGGGACTGCATGGCGGACCTGCGGGAGATCTTTATATTGTGATGAAGGTGGAACCGCATCCGTTTTTCGAACGGCGCGGCGATGATCTTTACACCGTGGTTCCGGTGACGGTGACCGAAGCGTCGCTCGGGTCGAAGGTGGAAGTGCCGACGATTGACGGCCGGGCGCAGGTGCGCATTCCTCCCGCGACAAATAGCGGCAAGAAACTGCGCCTGCGGGAAAAAGGCGCGCCTTCGATACGGCAGCCGGGAAAGCGCGGCGACCAGATCGTGGAAGTGCAGATCGTGGTTCCGAAGCCCGAGGACGAGCGCGTGCGGAATTTGCTGAAGGAATTGAGCAAGCTCGATCCGGAAGATCCGCGGCGCGAAATATTTTCGCGCGCGACGGTTTGAGGAGAAGTTTCATGGCAGCGCGTCCCAGGAAAAGAGCGAAGGCCGGTTACATGATCAGCGCGGTGGCGGAGCTGTACAAGCTGCATCCGCAGACACTGCGCCTGTACGAGCGCGTAGGATTGCTGACGCCTTCGCGTTCGCAGGGAAATACGCGGCTTTATACGGATCAGGACCTGGAGCGGCTCGAGGTGATTCTGAATTTGACGCGCGAGCTGGGCGTGAACCTGGCGGGGATCGAAATTATTCTGAATATGCGCGACAAGATGGCAGAGATGCAATCGCAGATGGAGGCGTTCACGCATTTCGTGCGCAGCGAGATGGCGCGCGGATTTAATGCCGGCGAGGACCGCAAGTATCGCAATGCGATTGTGCGCACCACGCCGCGGCAGGCGATTCGCGTGCATAAGTAGCCACCGTAGTTAGTTGGCGTTTGTATTTTCCTCGAAACTTTCCACAGGCACGAAAACTTCCACAGGTAGGGGTGTGCTTGCGCGCGACGGGCGCGGCGCTTATTCTTGCAGGATGGCGCGAGCGGATTGTCCCCATTGTGAAGGCAGCGGATGGAAAGTGGTGGAACGCACCACCGAGGGCGCGCAGGCGCTGGCGGCGAATCGCCCGGGCGAGCCGAAGATGGTGTGGGCCGTGCCTTGCGATTGCACTACGGGCGACCGGACGGAGCGTGCTTTGCAACGTTCGCGCGTGCCGGAACGTTACCGGCATTGCGATTTCGAGAATTACGAGACGGACAACGATATTGAGAACGTTTCGCGCGAGCAGATGGCAGCGTGGAATCGCAGCTTAGCGCAAGCGAAATTGATGGTGCAGCGGTTTGCCGATGAATTTCCCGTGGGCAGCGAGCACGGCTTGCTGCTGATGGGGCCGTGCGGTGTGGGCAAGACACACCTGGCGGTTTCGGCGATGAAGTCGATCGTACTGCGCGGGCATAGCGGACTTTTTTACGATTATCGCGAGCTGTTAAAAGCGATTCAGGATAGTTACAACGCGGAGAGCCAGGCGACAGAGATGAGCGTGCTGGAGCCGGTGCTGAAGGCGGAAATTTTAGTGCTGGATGATGTGGGATCGAGCAAGCCCTCACCGTGGGCGCTGGAGACGGTGGGCCATGTGTTGAACACGCGTTACAACGAAAAGCGCGTGACTTTGTTGACCACCAATTTTTTGGATTCGGACGCGGCGGCTGGAAGTGCAGCGAATGGCGCGCCGCCAACCCGTGTGGCGGGGATGCGCGCGCCAACGATGGAAGATTCGTTGACCGAGCGCGTGGGCAAACGGATTCGTTCGCGATTGTATGAGATGTGCCGCACCGTGGAAATTTTCGCGGCGGATTACCGCAAAGAAATTCGGCATGCAGGCCCGTTTCGGTAATCGAAAGCGCGCCCCGACCCGCGGTCGTGTTCGGCTCTGAAACACAATTTGCCGATCATCATTGCGTAACATTTGTCTGAGCGGGCGCAGCTTGCATGGCCCGGAATTTGCGCGATGGTTTGTTGACAATGCGCGAATTGGGCGGGTATCATCCTCGTGATAAGAGCGTCTAGCGTGGGCGTTCTTTCCCTTCTTTGCTCCAAACCCCAGCGGGTGGAGTAGCCGAGTCCGAATTCTCGGTAGCAGGGCACGAATCCGTACGGAGGCCGCTCCCCAATGTCACCCGAACACGACCCGAATCTTCCCACAGCAACCGTTGAATCAGCGAGCAGTGACGCGCCCGTAGAAAATCCGCACGGCAGCGCCAGCGAAGCTATTTCCGAGCCTCCCAGCGGCGCCGTGAGCATGGCGGCGTCGGCAAGCTCGGCGGGAACAGGCGCGGCTGTGGCGCGGGCGCCCGAAACTCGTTCGGGCGAGAACGGCGTGGCGCAACGAGGAGCTGCGACGACAGAACCGGCGGAAGCACAGGCGTCTGCTCGCGTGACCGAAGAGCCGAGCGCGATGGAAACTGCGCAGCCGGTCGCGTCCGCCGACAGTTCGGGAATTACCGCGACGGTTCACGCTGTGGATGCCACCGAAACAGCGGCGTCGGCCGAAGGCTCGGAATCCGGCGAGACATCGCAAACGATGGATCAGTTGATGGAGCAGTTTGCGGTGCCCGAACCCGCAGCGGCCGAAGGCGAAATTTTCGACGGGCACGTGCTGGCGGTGACCGACGCGGGCGTGATCGTCGATGTCGGCGGGAAGTTTGAAGGACTGGTACCCGCGCAGGAATTCGTGGATTCGGGCAGCCCGATTGAATTCGGAGCGGGGCAGACGATTGAAGTCGAACGTTTGCACGCGCAGAAAGATGGCTACGTGCTGCTTTCGCACGTGCGCGCGCACCGGCGGCGGGTGTGGGAACGCATCGAGAAATCGTATCGCGATCACGCCACGATCAAGGGCAAGGTAACGGAGCGAATCAAGGGCGGCCTGGTGGTGGATATCGGCGTGCGCTCGTTCCTGCCGGCTTCACAGATTGAATTGCGTCCGGTGCACGATCTCGATTCGTGGAAGGATAAAGAGATCGAAGTACGCGTGCTGAAATTGAACCGCAAGCGCGGCAATGTGGTAGTGAGCCGCCGCGCAATTCTGGAAGAAGATCAGAAATCGAAGCGCGAGACGCTGATGGGCTCGCTCGCCGAAGGAACGATCGTCACGGGCAAAGTGAAAAACGTGACCGACTACGGCGTGTTCGTGGATCTGGGCGGAATGGATGGGTTGCTCCACGTCAGCGATTTGGTATGGGGACGCGTGCCGCATCCTTCCTCGATCGTGAAAGCCGGCGACGACCTGCAGGTTCAAATCCTGAAATTCGATAAGGACAAGCAGCGCATTTCGCTGGGACGCAAGCAACTGCTGCCCGACCCCTGGGCCACCGTGCCGGAGCGTTTCCCGGTGGGCACGCGCGTCCACGGAAAAGTGGTGGGCGTTACCGACTACGGCGCGTTTGTGCAGATTGAGCCGGGCGTCGAGGGCCTGGTGCACGTCAGCGAGATGAGTTGGTCAAAGCGCACCAAGCATCCGGCGAAGATCGTGAAGGAAGGCGACGAACTGGAAGTGGTGGTGCTGGAGGTGAAGACGGAGCAGCGCCGGATTTCGCTCGGATTGAAGCAGACGCAGCCCGACCCTTGGGACGCGGCGGCGGAAAAATATCCGGTGGGCACGGTGGTGAGCGGACGCATCCGCAATCTGGCGGATTTTGGCGCGTTCGTGGAGATCGAAGAGGGCATGGAAGGGTTGATCCACATCAGCGACGTGAGCTGGACCGAGCGCATCAAGCATCCCAGCGAGAAATTCAAGAAAGGCGATACGGTGGAGGCGAAAGTCCTGAAAGTCGATTCGCAGAACCGGCGGCTTTCGTTGGGCATCAAGCAATTGAAAGATATCTGGGCCGACTGGTTCACGGCGCACAAAGTCGGCGACATTTTGAAGGGCAAAGTCGCGCGTACCACTGACTTTGGCGCTTTCGTGGAGTTGGCGGAAGGGATCGAAGCGCTGTGCCATGTCTCCGAAATCGAAGAACGGCGGCCGAAAGGCGATCGCGACAAGGAAAAAGCGGCGCGCGGCGCTCGTGTGACGGCCGTGCTGACCACCGGGAACGAATACGAGTTCAAGATCCTGCGTCTGGAGCCGGAGCAGCACAAAATCAGCTTGAGCTATCGCGCGGCGCAGAAACAGGTAGAGCGGCAAGAAATCGAATCGTACCGCGCGGCAGCGGCACCGACGCCGCGCGCGCCGAAATCGTCACCGACGGCCACCATCGGCGATGCCATTATGGCGAAGAGGCAGTCATCTTAAGCTGGTTACGTGCTTGGTAGGGCTTAGGAACTGCCGGAGGCGCTGGGGCCATGACTGGCTGAAGTTATTTCTCGCAGGAAAATCATTTACCTTGCGGTAGATTGGTGATATGCAAGGACATGCGTTGCCCCTCCCTAACGCGTACAAGGCCGAGTGTAAACCGAAATCTTATCGAGGAGGCTCTCACCCATGGCAGAAGCGGCCGGAGAGCATGGAAACAAAGAACATACAATGACGAAGGCGGAACTCGTCGAAGAGGTCACGCGCGTCACCGAGCTGCCACGCAAGGAATCTGAAGCGGTGGTGGAAACGATTTTCGAGAGCATTATCGCCGCATTGCAGGCGGACGATAAAATCGAAATCCGCGGCTTCGGCAGCTTTCGCACGCGGCAGCGGCGCGGGCGCACGGGACGCAATCCCAAGACCGGGGCCAAGGTGGAAGTGCCTCCCAAGAAGATCCCCTACTTCAAGCCCAGCAAGGAACTGAAAGATTACGTGAATAATCCGCGAGCGGCGGGCGCAGGCGAGCACGGCACTCCCCAGGGTCACACTTAAAGTTGAGCTGGGACTTGGGAGACTGACCGCGATGGATTATTTGTGGACCCCCTGGCGCTATCGCTACATCGCGGATGACAAGAAGGATGAAGGCTGCGTTTTTTGCGAAGCGTTGGCTGCGAACGATGATGCCAGGACGCTGATCGTTTTCCGCGGGCGGAAGAACTTCATTATCCTCAATCGCTATCCTTATACTTCCGGGCACGTGATGGTGGTTCCTTACCTTCACTCTGCAGATCTTTCCGCCTGCGATGCGGAGACTGCGGCGGAAATGATGACGTTGTCGCAGCGTTCGCAAGCGGCGCTGGAGAAGACCTATCATCCGCAGGGATACAACCTCGGTATGAACTTGGGTCGCGCGGCGGGCGCGGGCGTCACCGGGCATTTGCACATGCACGTGCTGCCGCGGTGGTCTGGTGATTCGAACTTCATGACCGTGGTGGGCGAAACGCGCGTCGAGCCGGAAGATTTGGATGCCACATATGAAAAACTTCGCAGCGCGCTCGCCGGTTGAACTTCATGGATGCAGCTGATCGCGAACAAATTTTGCGGCTGATTGCGGAATCGGATGAGGCTCTGGTGGCCGCGCTGGCGGGCCTTGCCGATGACGGTGCGCGGCGGCGTCCGGAGCCGGAGCGCTGGTCGGTGCTGGAATGTACCGAGCATGTGGTGCTCGTGGAAGACGCTGTGTTCGCGCGTATCAGCGTACATTCCACGCCGGGGGTGCCGCCCGCAGAACTACGCCGCGAAGGACGGATCTTGCGCGGCATGACGAAGCGAGAGCTCAAGTTTACCGCGCCTGAATTCTCGCAGCCGACCGGCCGCTATTCGTCGTTGGCCGAAGCGCTGCAGGAATTCCGCAAGCGCCGGGCGCGCACCGTCGCTTACGTGCAACAATACCAGGAAGACCCTCGTAACAGAACCACGCTGCATCCGGCGCTCGGTCCGGTGAGTTGCCAGGAAATGTTTTTGGTGTTGGCGCTGCACCCGGCACGCCACGCCTTACAGATCCGCGAAGCCCGCAAGAGCCTCGGTTTAGAATAGACCGCGATGTGCGGTAGAATTTCGATGGCCTCGAGGCGTATCGCTGCGTTGATCTTTCTGTATTTGTCATCGGGAGTCGCGAGTGGACCTGGAACTTAGCGAAGAACAGCTGTTGCTGCAGAAGAGCGTGCGCGAGTTTGCCGAGGCGGAAGTTAGACCGCTGGCAAAAGAGAACGACGAGACGGGAAAATACCCGCGCGGGCTGTTTCAAAAGGCTGCCGAGCTGGGATTGACCGGTGTGGCCGTTCCTGAAGCGGAAGGTGGCGCGGGGATGGATCACATCAGCTACGCGATTGTGGTGGAGGAAATTTCACGGGTGTGTGCTTCCACCGGCGTGATTTTGTCGGTGCAGAATTCTTTGTATTGCGACCCGATTCACCGGTTTGGCACGGACGAACAGAAGCAAAAATTCCTCCTGCCCTTCGCGCGCGGCGAAAAAATCGGATGTTACGCGCTGACGGAACCACAGGCTGGTTCGAACGCCGCGGCGCTGGCAACGAAAGCTGTGCGCAAGGGCGACAAGTACGTTATCAATGGCACGAAGGCGTGGATCACCAATGGCGGCGTCGCGGATGCGGCGATCGTGTACGTGAACACGCAGCCGGAGAAGGGTGAAAAGGGCATCACGGCGCTGGTCGTAGAAAAAGGGACGCCGGGATTTGCGGTAGGTAAGGAAGAAAAGAAGCTGGGAATTCATGCCACCGCGTGTACAGAACTTTCTTTTAGTGATTGCGAAGTGCCCGCCGGGAATCGCATCGGCGAGGAAGGCGAAGGATACAAAGTTGCGCTTTCGACGCTCGATGGCGGGCGCATCGGGATTGCGGCGCAGGCCACCGGAATTGCGCAGGGCGCGTTCGAAGCTGCTCTGAGCTATGCGCAGCAGCGGCAGGCGTTTGGCCATCCCATCGCGGATTTTCAGGCCATTCAATTCATGCTGGCGGATATGGCCACGGAAATTGATGCGGCGCGGCTGCTGCTGCGGCGCGCGGCGTGGAAGCAGGATTCCGGCGCGCGATTTTCCATGGAAGCGGCGATTGCAAAACTTTTCGCGAGCGAGATGTCCACACGCGTTGCGCACAAGGCCATACAGATTCACGGCGGCTACGGATACAGCAGCGAATACCCCGTCGAACGAGCCTATCGCGACGCCCGCATCACGGAAATTTATGAAGGCACCAGCGAAATTCAGCGCCTGGTAATTGCCGCGTGGGTTTTGAAGAATTATTAAAGGTATTCGTACGGCGGGCTTTAGACCGCCCTCGGCGGTTGCCGCTTGAGCGAAGGCGCACTGAAGTGCGTCGCTACAAAGTCAAAACCTTACCGTACTTGGCCGTAAAGCCTCGGCGTTTAGGCCGAGGATATAAGGCTTGCCTTTGCTTACCACCAGTGCGCCGACGACTTCCGCCGCGCCCAGAAAAATCGCGAAGGCCTTGCTCGTTTCGATGTCCTTGCTGCGCGCTTCGGGGTTTTTCAGGGCGCTATAGCCGCTGCCGAGGAAGACGACGCCAACCATCAGGCGCAAGAAAAGCAGCGCAACATCGGTGAACCGAGCTAGTTGAGGAAAAACCATGCAAGCCGCTCCGCGTCGCGATAGTAACCTGCGAATCGCGAAAAACAGCGTGCTTGCTTGCATTCTTCGCTTCGAGCGCACAGAGGCTTCGCGCTGGATTTCCGGGCGGTGTATCCTCATACGCATGCTAGAGCTTGATTGCGGGTTGGAGTTCTTCGCGGACTTCGCGCCCGATTTCTTTGCTTCCATTCCAGCGCGGCCGGGAATTTTTCTGCTGCAGATGCGCGTAGGCGGCGGGGCTGGAGCTGGGGCGCAGCCTTATCTTGCCCGGACCGCGGACATACGCCGGGCTGCGGAGCGATTGTTGGGCACGCCGGGGGCTGCTTCGAAGCAACTGAATTTGCGCGAGGTGGCTGCGCGAATTCGTTATCGCGTTACGGGGTCGAAATTCGAGCAGAACTTGGCGTTCTATCAGAATGCGCGCGTTTATTTTCCTTCCCGCTACCGCGAATTGATGCGCTTGCGGCCGCCCGCGATGTTGAAAGTGAATCTGCGCAACTCCTACCCACGCTGTTACGTAACGCGGCGGATTCGCGGCGACGAAGGGTTTTATTTTGGCCCGTTCGGCTCGCGGAGCTCGGCGGAAGATTTCAGCGAAAGTTTTCTGGATCTTTTCAAGACGCGCCGCTGCCAGATCAAAATTCGGCGCGACCCCGATTATCCCGGCTGCATGTATTCGGAAATGAAAATGTGCCTGGCGCCGTGTTTTGCCGGATGCACGCAGGAGGAATACGACGTCGAGATCGGGCGCGTGCTGGAATCGCTGGAGACAACCGGCACGGCGCTGACCGAGTCGTTGGCGCAGGAACGCGCGGCTGCTAGCGACGAGCTCGATTTTGAGCGCGCGGCAGCGCTGCACAAGCGTCTGGATAAAGTGACTGCCGTGTTGCGCGGGCTGCCGGATTTGGCGCGGCGGATTGAAGAGTTGGACCTGGTGATTTTGCAGCGCTCCGCCGAGACGCAGACGATTGCCGTGTTTCCG
>DATNLN010000237.1:0-16987 GCA_035602855.1 Candidatus Acidiferrales bacterium | reverse complement strand
CATAAAGTTGCTGCGACGCACACGCCAGGAGTGCTCGACGATACGACGGCGGATTTTGCGTGGACTTTGCTGATGGCCATCGGGCGGCGGCTGCTGGAGGGCGACGCGTGGATGCGCAGCGGGACGTGGCCGGGTTGGGATTTGGATCAGCTGGTGGGCGGCGATGTGTGGGGAAAAACTTTGGGCGTGCTGGGATTTGGGCGGATTGGGCGCGGCGTGGCGCGGCGGGCGTTGGGGTTTAACATGCGCGTGATTTATAGCGACGCGGTGCGCGCGCAGGAAGACGTAGAGCGCGAACTGAAGGCGGAATATGTGGAACGCGACACGTTGTTCCGCGAATCGGATTTTATCAGCCTGCATGTGCCGCTGCTGCCGGATACCAGGCACCTGATTTCACGCGAGAACCTCGGGAAAATGAAGCACACCGCGTATCTAGTGAATACTTCGCGGGGGCCCGTGGTGGACGAGGAGGCTTTGGCGGAGGCGCTGGAGAGTAAAAAAATCGCGGGGGCGGCGCTGGATGTTTATGAGCACGAGCCGCTGGTGCATCCGGCGCTTTTGCCACGGCGCGATGTGATTTTGGCGCCGCATATTGCGAGCGCGTCGCTGGATACGCGCACGAAGATGGCCGTGATGGCGGCGCAGAATGTGGTGGCGCTATTTGAAGGGCGGCGGCCGCCGCATGCGTTAAACGCGGATGCGTTGGGATTAAAATAGCGCCGTGAAGAAAATTGCTGAGCACGTTTTTCGGCACACTTTGGCGGCGATTGATATTCCCTCGGCACTGGCGCGAAGGATGGACCGGCGCGGCTCATTGATTTCTGCTGGCGGCGCTGATGTTGACCTGCGTGCATATCGCGAGATTGTGGCTATTGCGTTCGGGAAAGCTGCGAACGCGATGGCTCTGGGCTTGACCGAAGTCCTGACGCCTGAATTTCCTCCTGATGGAATCCTGGTAGTGCCCGTTCTTCGCGTGCAGTCTTTGCCCGGTTGGAAACCATTTGTGGGCGGGCATCCTTTGCCTACAGCGGAGAGTTTTGCGGCGGGCAAGGCGATTTTGGAGCGGCTGGCGCGATGCGATGAAAGGACGCTGGTATTTTTTCTGATTTCTGGGGGCGGGTCGTCGTTGGTGGAGCAGCCGCTGGGGCCTGGCGTGACGCTGGGGGATTTTCAGGAGTTGAATTCCGCGCTGATCACTTGCGGCGCGCCGATCGAAGAAATTAATGTGGTGCGCAAGCATCTTTCGGCTACCAAGGGCGGCCGGCTGGCGGCGGCTGCGGCGCGCTCAATGAAAATAACCCTGGCGATCAGCGATGTACCGGAGGGAGAGGAGTCGGCGCTGGCTTCCGGGCCGACCGTGCCCGATCCATCCACGGTGGACGATGTCGAGCGGATCGCGCGGAAATATGGCTTGCTCGCGAAATTGCCGTCTTCCTTGCGCGGGGTAATCGAACGGCGGGCGTTTGGTGAAACACCTAAGGATGGCGATGCGGCGTTTGCGCGCGCGCGATTTGAGATTTTGCTGGGGGAGCGGGAATTGCTTCACGCCGCGCATCACTGTTGCGAGGCGGAGGGATTTACGTGTCTGGTGGATACGGAGACGGATAATTGGCCGCTGGAGAAGGCGGCGGAACACTTGCTGGCGCAACTGGAGATTCTGAAGAAGGAAAATCCGCGGCGGCGTGTGGCGATCTTTGCGGGCGGGGAGGTCAGCAGCCCGGTGACGGGCGACGGGATTGGCGGGCGGAATTCAGCGTTTGTGCTAGCGTGTGTGCCGAAAATTGCGGGGAGGAGGATTGCGGTTTTCAGCGCGGGGACGGATGGAGTGGATGGAAACAGTCCTGCCGCAGGCGCGGTGGCGGACGGCGAGACATTTTCACGCGCGCAGGGGATGGGTTTGGAGCCTGCGGATTTTTTGCGGCGTTGTGATGCTCATGGATTTTTTGCGCGGATTGAGGATGCTATAGTTACGGGACCTACGGGGAATAATTTGCGGGATTTGAGGATTTTGCTGGCGGAGTGAGGGGCGGGGGCCGCGGCGAGCTGACTGTGAACATTGCTCAGCGTGTCTGCGGAAAGCAGTTCCCTCTCTGCGTCCCGCGCCCGTCCCGCACTCGCGGGACGGGCGCTACAGGGTCAACGGCAACGGCCGAAGGCTTATTTCTTCTTGGTTGAGGTCATTTGCGATTCGATTTTTGCCAGCAGCGCGTTGACTTCGTCCATTTGTTGCTGAAGTTTTTTCAGCGCGTCTAGAGTGTTGTCGGAGCCGGCTGCTGCTGTGGCTGCTTGCGCATTCGGAGATGTGGGTTGGCCTCCGTTCGTGCCTGCGGAGGCGCCAGCTGCCGCGCCTGTACCACTATCCGCGTTAGCACCCGTACTTGCACCCGCGCCCGCACCCGTTCCATTGCCCGGACCGGCTGGATGATTTCCTGCGGTTTTGGATTTAAGTGCGTCGATTTGCATTTGGACGTAGGGGGCGGCGCCGAGATTTAGATCGCCGGATTTGAGCATCGCTTCGAGCGGGCCGATGGCGTCCGCGTCGCCGCGCTTGGTGAGCGCGAAGAGCGCGGCGTATTTGATATCAATGTAGGGTTCCTGCAAATACGAAATTAGCGTTTTGGTGATGGTTTTGTTTTTTGTGTCGAGGCCAGCGACGGCAGCGATGGCGGCTCCGCGCGTATCGAACGGCTTGCCGGGGGCGGACCATTCCAGCAGTAGCGGGACGGAGCGATCGTCGGCGAGCGAGCCGAGGCCCTCCAGAGCGCCGTTGCGCAGAGTGTCGTCGGGCGAATCGAGTTTCACGGCGGCGCTGAGGACCTCGTAGGCGTCCGGCGCTTTGATGTCGCCCAGCGCGTTCAATGCGGCGGCGCGGACGCGATAGCCCTTATCGTTTGTCGCGATGGCGGTTAGCTGCGGGCCGAGGGATGCGTCTTCGGTGAAACCACCGAGTTCCTGCACGGCGACCTGGCGAACCCAGGGCTTGGGATCGCTGACGGCGGTAAGAATTCGTTTTTCTGCAGCGGCGCCGCCAATTTTGCCGAGAGCTCGCAGCGATTCCGCGCGCACGCCCCAGAAAGGATCGTGCTGCGCAGCGTTGCCGAGGGCGGCGACGACATCGGAATTGTCTTTGAGCGAGCCGAGGGCTAGGGCGGCGTCGGCGCGATCCGGGACAGTCTCCGCGTTTTTCAATTGATAGATCAGCGCGGCGGCGTCTTTTTTGAATTCGACGGTTTTCAGAATGTTGTCGCCCCTATCGAACAGCACCATTTGCGGCGCGCTGTCTGCAGGCAGCATGAAGGTTTCTTCGGCTTTGCTCACCTGGATCGTGGAAGTATGGCGTCCGCTGGCGGTAGCGATTTCGATTTCGACGGGCATGTCGAACAAGTCCACCATGCCTTCGACTTTCTGCGTTTGCTTGACGCTTAATTTTATCTGGTGCGCGGAGTCGTCGTAGGTGTAACTGACTTCGTATCGCGGCGCGCCCGCTCGCCAGATCCATTGGTGGAAGAAATGGTCGACGTTCGTGGCGGTGGAATGGTCGATTGCTTTTTCCAGGTCGGCAGTGACGACGTTTTGCCCGCGATAGGTTTCGAGATAGTAATGCAGGCCGCGGAAAAAATCTTCGTCGCCGAGTTTGGTGCGCAGCATCTTCAGAACCCAGCCGCCTTTGTCATAAACGTTGCCGGCGTACTCGATGCTGTCTTCGAAATTACGCGTGACGATGGGCACGGGGTACAGACGCTTCTGGCGGAACCATCCGGCTTGATCGCGCCAGAATTCGTAGGCGGCTTCATCGGCGCCGTAACGCTGCTCGGCCCAATAATGTTCGAAATAAGTGGCGAAGCCTTCGTTGAGCCAGATGTTGGCCCAATCGCGGCAGGTGACCAGATCGCCGAACCATTGGTGCGCGAGTTCGTGCGAATCCAGATCGTCGGAGCCGCGGCGAAGTTCGGGCGCGAGGCCGGGAGCGACCAGGCCGCGCGTGGTGAGCGTGGTGGCGCTGGTATTTTCCATCCCGCCTTCGACGAAATCGTTGACGGACGATTGCGCGTACTGCGCCCAAGGGTAGGGCACGCCGAGCTTGTCTGAAAAAAGATCGAGCATCTGGCGCGTGCGCGAGAATGTGGAGTCGATGGTGTCTTCCTGGCCGCGCGGAACGACGTAGCGCACCGGGATGCCGCGCCAGGTGTCTTTCTTTTCGACGAATTCACCGGCTACGGCGGTGATTAGATACGTGGAAAGCGGCTCGGACTGCTTCCAATCCCAGGTTTTGGTGCCGTCCGATTCTTCTTTGACACTGACGAGGTTGCCATTGGAAATGGTGAGCCAGGCGGCGGGGACGGTGAGAATCATTTCGGAGGTGGTGCGATCGTTCGGGTAATCGTAGATGGGAATGTAGTAGCGCGTGTCTTCGGCTTCGCCCTGGGTCCAGACTTCTTTGGCGCGATTGGGATAATTTCTATCGGGTAGGACGAAGTAGAGGCCTTTTTTTGGTTGGCCATCGTAGCGGATGAAGACTTCGTGATGTTCACCGCGGCGGGATGGGCCGGGCAGCGGGACGATTAGCGCCGTGGCGGTGGTGGAGAACTTGGCGTCTTTGCCGTCGAGAGTTACCGCAGCGATTTTCAGATCCACGGAATCGAATTGGATTTGGGCGACGTCGTCGCGCAGCATGGCGAGCGTGTGGGTGACTTCTCCGCGGACTTTGCGCTGGTCGAGATCGAACCAAAGGTGGGTTTTCACGTTTTGCAAATCGTAATCGCGGCTGCGGGCGTACGGCTCATCGGCGCCGGCGAGCGCGGGAAGCAGCAATGCCGCGAGCGCCGGGAACAGTAACAGGGCGAGTGCGGGCACGAGTGGACGACAGCGTCCGGAAATCTGAGTCATTCGTATCTCCTCGAGAGGAAGCCAAGCTGGCGACAAAGCCAGACACTATAGAACACAGAGCGGAACCTTCGCATTTCGTGTTTCTGCTGAAGCTCCAATTATAGAAGTCCCTTCGTGCTGCCGCCGTCCACTGCGATGGTGGTGCCGTTGATGGAACTGGCGCGCTCGGATGCGAGAAAAGCGACCAGCGCGGCCAATTCTTCCGGACGCGCGAAGCGGCCGATGGGCACGTTGGCGGTGGATTGCTTCAGGATCTCGTCGTAGGCGACGCCTGCATCTTGCGCGCGCTTTTCGAAAAGTTCGGTGAGGCGATCGGTAAGCGTGTAGCCGGGGCAAACGTTGTTGACGGTAATGCCGTCGGCGCCGAATTCATTCGCGAGCGTCTTGGCCATTCCCGTGACGCCGGCACGCAAAGAATTAGATAGCATCAGGCCGTCAATCGGTTGCTTCACCGAGATGGAGGTAATCGTGAGCAGGCGGCCCCAGCGGCGGCGCTGCATGCGCGGGAGAACTTCGCGCGCGAAATAGACGCTGCTGAGGAGGACGAGGTTTACGGCGGTGCGCCATTCATCGAGCGTGATTTCCATGAATTTTTTCGAGGGTGGGCCGCCAGTGTTGGTAACGCAGATGTCGATGCGGCCGAATTTCTTTTCGGCGGCGGCTACGAACTCGCGCACGCCGTCGGCGTCGGTGACGTCGAGGGCGCGCCAGAAGATTTCGCGGCCGTTTGCGGCGCCGATTTCCTGCGCGGCGCGTTCGACGTCGGCGGTGGTACGCGCGCAGATGGCTACTTCGCAGCCTTCTTTGGCCAGTTCGGCGGCGATGGCGCGGCCCAGTCCTTTGCTGGCCGCCGCAACGATGGCGACGCGTCCTTTTAGTCCGAGGTCCATGAGGTCAGTCCTTTTTCTGCGGCTCGCCAGTGCGCAGGTAGGCGTCGGTCTTGTTGATCCAGTCCTCGCGGCGCGGCGCGAAGAAGTCGATGTCCACGGTGTCTTCCAGGGCTTCGGCTTTGTGCGGAACGTGGGCGGGAATCAGGATAATTTCGCCAGCGTGGACAACGGTGGTTTCGCCGTCGTCGAAGGAAAATTTGAGGGCGCCGGACATGATGAGGGAAAACTGTTCGCTGCGGTGGGAGTGGCGCGGCACGATACCGCCTTTCGCGATGAAAATACGAGCGAGCGTGGCGTCTTCGCCGCTCATCATCTGGCGGGAGATTTGGGCGTTGAGTTTTTCGTGCTCTACTTTTTCGAATGATGTGGCTGCGGGCATGCGGCACCTCTGCCTGGGAATTGCGCGACAGGGAATCGTCTACCGAAACGATGGAATCGTCAATGGCTGGGGCTGCGAAACGCGATCGTCATAACGAGAGGCTGTGACTTCTTTGTTTTTGGTTTGGCTGTGGCAGCGCCGAGCGCGTGACATCGAAGAGAGATTCTTCGTTGCTGCGTTCCCCAGGATGACGGCGTGGGGGACGCGGCCGCCAAGGCAGAGACGAAAAGCGCGCCGCGCTGCCGTGCAGTCGCGCCAGTCGTTGACTGGATCGCGAAACGAAAAGATTGTGGCGCGGGGTGGCGTTCGACTAAGATGCGCGCGTTGGATGCTGGGGGCGGTGCGCGCGTGGCCGGTGAAATGAGCGGGCGCGACGAAATTCTGGGAGGTGCGGCATGCGACGATTGATGGTGTGCGCGGCGATGTGCGTGGTCATTGTTATGTGCGCTGCGGGGAACGCCACGGCGCAGATCGGCAAGAGCGTTTCGGTGGCGGCAGGCACGCCGGAAGATAAGGCACTGACGGATATTTATGCGGCGCCGGATGGGCCGGACAAGATCGCACTGCTGGATAAATTCATGGCGGATTACGGCAAGGGCGACATGGAGCTGCTGGGCGATCAACTGTACGTGCAATCGTACTTGGCGCAAAAGAATTACGCGAAAGTGTACGAGTACGGCGACAAAGTGCTGGCGCTCGATCCTGATAACTTTTCCACAGCTGTAATCATGGTGCACGCGGCGGAGGAACAAGGCGACACCGCGAAACTCTTCGATGCCGGGCAGAAGGTTGCCGCGATCGTGGCGCGTTACAAGGGGGCACCGGCTCCGGAAGGCACACCTGCTGATACATGGGCGGCGCAGCGGCAAGGCGTTTTGAAAACCGTGGAAGGCGACGTGGGCTACGTGCAATATGCGTTGCTGAACGCTGCCTATAAGACGACGGACGCTGCGGCGCGCGCGGCGCTGCTGGAACGCTATGCCACAACGTTTCCGGATTCCACTTACACGCTGAGCGCGCGCGAGCAGACCGCGATTTCTTATCAGCAAGCGCAAAACGCTCCGAAAATGACGGCAGCAGCGCAGAGTTTGCTGACTTCGAATCCGGACGATATTTCCATGCTGATTTTACTGGCGGATACCTGGTGCAACGATCCGGCGCACCTCGATAAGGCTGCGGCTTACGCACAGCATGCGCTGGATTTGCTGGTGCAGGCGAAGAAGCCGGACAACGTCGATGACGAGCAGTGGCAGAAACAGGTGGCGATTCAGAAGGGCCTGGCGTATTCGTCGCTCGGCGAAGTGAATGTGAACAAGGGGCGCAACCCGCAAGCGATTGACGCGTTCAAACAGGCCAGCCCGCTGCTGAAATCCGATACGTTCAGTTACGCGCAGAATCAGTACCGCATGGGATTCACACTGGCGAAAATGCAGCGGATTCCGGAGGCGCGCGTCGTGCTTACGGAAGTGATCGGGTTGAATAGTCCTTATAAGGCGCGCGCGATGGACACGCTGAATAAGATCGGCGGGCCGGTGACATCATCCGGAAAAACGAACAAGAAGAGTTCGTGAAAAAGTGAAACGCCGGAACGCTACAGCGCATGATTGGCGGCGGGTGATTTCACAGGATGCTCGCAAGGCTAGGGTGATTTATGAAAACGGTGCTGAGAATTGTGGCGGGGCTGTGGCGCATTTCGCTTTTCGTTTTGTTGCTCGCTGGGTCCGCCGACGCACAGCGGCCGCGAGGCTTCGTCGCGGCTGACGTGGTGTACGCAAGCGATATTCCGTATTCCGCTGCAACGGGCGCGGCGGGAGTGGTGACGCTGGCGGTGAACCTGGACGACGGCGGGAATATCACGAATGTGCAAGTGCTGCGGGACATTCCAGAATTGACGAGCGCGGCGCTGGTGGCTGTGCACGGTTGGACCTACGCAGCGGCGAGTTTGGACGGCAAGCACATTCCGTCCACGCTGCTGGTGAATGTGGTGTTTGATCCGGCCTACTTGCAGCTGAAAAATATTCCGCTGGCCCCGGCGGAGGCGTTTCAGACGCCCGACGCCAAGGCGGCGCCTTTTTCTCCGCCGCAGCTGCTGGCTGCGACGTACTCGCCTTATCCTTCCGATGCTACGGTGGAAGGCGCGGTGGTGCTGGACGCGTACTTGAGCGGCGGAGGCGCGATAGGCAAAGTCACGGTGATCCGCGCCGTTCCTCTGTTGACGGCGGCTGCGTTGGGCGCGTTGAAGAGCTGGAAATTTGCTGCCGCGGTTTACGGGAACGCGCCGGTTGCGGCGAAGGTGGTGGTGGCGATGGTGTTCCGTAAGACTGCGATGCCGTTGCAGTAGCATCGGCCACGGTCCGATGGCCGCGGCGCTCCCTTGGCAAGAGAGCAGAGATTTAGCGTCGATTTTGCGCGCCCGACCTAATCGTCTTCGGAGTGTCGAAACCGCTCAGCGTTTCGTCTTTAGTGGTTCGAGCTCAGTGGTTGGCGGTGGATACGAAGCGGAAGCCGTCTTCGACTGCCTTCTGGCTGGCTTTGGAGCCCAGCGCGCCCGATTCGACTTGGGAGAACTGGTAGCGGCGGCGCGGCGAGAAATTTTCCGGATCGAACGTCCCTGGCGCGATGCGGAAGATCCAGACGTATTGTCGGTGAGCCTTGTCCGGATCGGACGCGGAAGTTAGGCCGGCGTCGATGGGCGTGAGCGCGCGGAAATCGGAGAAGCCCTCGATTTTGTGAACCGGCGTGGGCATGGTGACGTTGAAGAAATCCACGTCGTGCGTGAAGATCATCACGAAATCAACTTTTGTAATATCGGGCGCTGGACAAATGTTGGAGAAAAGTTTTTTGCGATTTTGCGCGATCCATTTCAGCTGGCTGGGCGCGAGGCCATAGGCGGAAAAATAATTTTGGCAGGCAGGATCGGCGCTGTCATTCTCCGGCTGAGGAGCGGGAGCGTCGTCGGACAATGCGGCCGGCGATGAAGCTGCGTTTGCGACTGCTGGCTGGCTAGCAGGCGCAGCAACGGGCGCTTTGGCGGAAGTTTCAGCCAGAGGCGGAGGAGCGGTCGCAGGACTCATTTCCGCGTAGGTAGCGGACGGTGAGACCGGCTCGCTGGCGGGCTGTTTTTTCGCCGTCGTGTTTTGCGCAGGTGTGGCCGCGACGGAAGCAGAGTACGCGGCCGGGCCCCCGTGATTTTCCGCAGCGGGAAGCGCGGCAAACGAATTGTCGGGCACGTAGCCCTCGACGCCATTTTGCGCGCGAATCTTTACGTAGTTGCTCACGCGCCCGATGATCTCGACTTCTTCGCCACACTTCAGTTTGGCTTCGACGCCGCGGGTGCGCAGGGAATCGTAAACGGAGATTTGATCCTGCTGCGCAACACAACGAACGGTCGCGGTATTGGCAGAGGCAGCGCCCGCGAGAAGAGAAATAATCACAACGCCCGCGAGGATTGCGAAAAATCGAACGGCGTTTTGCATATGGCCCTCCCACTTCCCCTGCTCGAAAATCTTTTTAGCTTTCGAGCACTCTCACCGAAGCGAGCAACCGTCCGAACCTGCGGGGAAAGGACCGGCGCTGGCCGAGCGTTGTGACGGAAATCCTGCTACAGAGAAATGCTCCGCGCAAGAAGGAATTCAGGAAAAAACGTGCCGGACTCCGGGACTTCTTGCGTTTGCCTGCCGCGCGATTGCTCGGATGTCAGGTGAAGCGTACTCGCAATCGGGGCTTGCAGCCAAGTACTGATTCTGCGGTACTCGAACACTAGAGGTACCAGTACGGAGTTTGAACGAGGAAGGGACGGCAGAGGCTGCGCGCGAGTTACGCGATTCGTTGGCCGGCAGCGCAGCTCGCGGCGAAAAACGATGACAGCGAGAGAAGCGGCATGGATTGATTTCCTCATTTGATCCTCGGCATTCTCACTTGCGCGATAGCCCTTTTGGCACACTTCATCACCGACGCCGCACTTACGCAGGAACAACGTGGCGGGGGACAACTTTTGTAGGGGTTCGTCAGGCGAGCCGATGAGACATAGCGGTGATGGCTTTCGGCGCGTAGAATGACGAAAAGTGAATTGGATTTCACAAAACAGCGATTGGATAGGCGTGATCCTTGCCGCTGTCACAATCGTTGTATGGGCGTTTATCATCAGCTGGCATGTCCGTTGGAAGAAGCAAACCCCGTCCACAACAACTGAACTTGCTCTAAATCAATCCGCGTCCACGTCCGAGGCATTCACTCCATTGGTTGATTCGCTGCCGGAACTGACCGCAAGCACATTCTCGGTTGATTTGAACCCAACAACACAAAAGAACGTCCTGTTGTTGCATGTGCAAAATGGCGCGACGTCCCCACTCGCTACCGTAAGAAATGTCGTGGCTGATATTGGATACAAACGGGAAGATGGATTCGCGGTGTCGGTGGATTACGGCGCCTGGATGGAAAGAGGTACGATCACCAATATCGAAAGAGACCAAACGAAGAACCTGGTTGTGGCATTGACCGACAATGGTAAGCATTACGCGGCCACTTGGACCGGTCCGCGAACCAATTTCATCGAGCCTGAACTTGCGCCTATAGGGGAACTAACACCCGGTCGATGGGTGATGTCTGTGACCATTAACGCGGAAAACTACGAGGGCATATTCAGATTCTTATTGACCATCAAGCGGAATGGGGAAATTAAGTGTACCGCAGTTCAGAAGTCCCCGTGGTGAACGCTGCACCACGGCATAAACAGTTGTAGAGAAGCGGGCTCGGCGCGGGTGTGTGGGTGCGTGCCAAGGCCGACTGACATGACAGGCACCGCGCAGCGGCAGCCAGACTCACGTAGCAGCATCTTCTGTACTCAGCTTCAGTACCAAATCAACGAGCGGCGGTAGTACATCGTTTGCGAGATGGCGCATGAATTGGTCGTAATTGTCCAGACGTTTCCTGCATCGTGGGCAGCCCTGAATGGTTACTTTCCGGTCTCCGCGAGCACCCGACGATGACTCGTCCGAGAACGTATCCCAAGTGTGCCGCAGAAATTCAGTTTTGACGGTCAAAATGATTTTTGCTTTGTCCATGATGCGACCAGAATATCGTTGGCGTTGCTGGACTACCCCGGGCTCCGCGGAGTCGAGGTTCAGACTTTCAGCGACGAGAGCCAGGGCGATCGCTGCGCCGGAAAAATGTCTACGGTTGTCCGTTGCCCCCAGCGGATCCATATATTTGCCCGGTTGCGAAGCTGGCGTCACTGGCCGCCAACTGAACATAGATTGAACCTAGTTCCGCAGGTTGACCTGGACGTCCCAGGGCGGTGGTCTCTCCGAATTTCTGCAGCTTTTCCTGCGTTGCCCCACCGCTCACCTGTAGAGCCGTCCAAATCGGCCCCGGAGCTACGCCATTGACCCGAATGCCTTTTGGACCGAGCTGTTTCGCCAGTGATTTGACGAAATTCATTGTCGCGGCCTTGGTAAGCGCGTAATCGTAGAGATCCGCGGAGGGATCATAGGCTTGCACTGAGGTGGTCGCGATGATCGCCGATCCTGGCGGAAGATGCGGAAGGGCCGCCTTAAAAATCCAGAACGGCGCATAAATATTTGTTTTCATGGTCCAGTCGAATTGATCCGTCGAGATGTCGGCAATGGATTCATGGCTTTGTTGTCTGCCCGCGTTGCTCACCACGATATCGAGACCGCCCAAGCCTCGAACCGCTTCCGACACCAGCCGCTGGCAAAAGGCCTCCTCCCGAAGATCGCCCGGAATTGGGACACAAACGCGGCCCTCCTTTTTAATGAGATTGACGACTTCGCGCGCGTCGGGTTCTTCGGCCGGCAGGTAGTTGATGGCGACGTCGGCGCCTTCGCGCGCGTACGCTATTGCCGCGGCACGGCCCATTCCAGAGTCACCGCCTGTGATTAGGGCTTTTCGGCCCGCGAGACGGCCCGAGCCACGGTAACTGGTTTCGCCATGGTCGGGACGAGGATCCATCTTGCTGGCAAGGCCCGGCCACGGCTGCGACTGTGCATTGAAAGGTGGTTTGGGATACTTGACGGTTGGATCCTGCAATAGGTTAGCTGTCGGCGATTGCGTCATATTCTCGGCGAACGTTGGACGGATGACTGTCGCCGCGAGACCAACCCCAAGACCACCGACGATCTGTCGGCGGGAGAACCTGTTGTTATCGTGCCCCACGTTCTGCTCTCCTCCTGTCTCGTATCAAAAGGCAGCAAACGCGAGGATATGGCATCGAATCTTAGCTGTCCATCCAGCGAAGCCGGTATCGAAGGCCTTAGACTATTAGGGATCCGGCGCTTCTCGATACTGTGACCCGGGTATATGCTGAACGGTTTCAACATTGTCGTAGCTATCCAACCTGAAAGCGAGTACGGTTGAAGTGTCTCACTAGCACCCTGCCGCACCCCCCTCGCAATACACGGCTCCTTGCGAATTCAGACGGCGTTGCTGACTGCGCAGGTTCGCTCGAACTGAGATGTAACGCCAGAGGCGTCGAACATGGCCGAAAAACGACAATGTCCAAATTGCAGAAGTGTCGACACCTCTCGTTCGCATCGGAAGGGCCCACTCGAAAAATATCTCCTGGTGCCATCGGTGTAAGCCCGTATCGTTGCATGAATTGCGACGCACGCTTTTATGCCTGCTCCGGTTTTAACGAAGAGTCTTTATAGCCAATGACGCGGCGTGAAGTGTTTAAGGAGCCGAAATGGAACAGCAACATCCTCAACGGCTGAGCCGGGACGCGACTCTTGAAGCGCGAAGGCCTGTCGAATCTGGCGTGCATGTGAAGCGGCCTAGGCCCGTAACATCCTGTACGCACTGCGGCGCAACGGGCCATTCTTCAGAACTATCCAATGTTCGATGCGCTCACATGATGAATGGGAAAAGATGCCGCGGAACGAATCAGAGTGCAACCGCGAAAAGGGATTGGAATCAATGTCGATCTTGTGGCGGATCTGGATACGAAAGTACTAACCAGTGTGCTGTTTGTCATGGCAGCGGCTGGATATTCCAGCGGTGACCACTCCGGTCACGCTGAGGAAACCCGTGCCTGGTTGCGACGGAGCAGCGAAACCGGCATGGTGGATTCTTTACAAGGATGCGATTCTCGAAACGGATCCAGGCCAGCTTGCCGACCGCATTCGAGCAGCGGAAGAGGCAATTCGGGCTCGTGCGTCGCTTGAGGGACAGGTTTCGAGCCAAGAGCGAATCGAAATACAACACGCTATGGCCGGTTTGCTGATCTTGAGGCGAGAGTCGGTGCAAAGCCATTTTGATAGAATCAAGCGCTAGCGAGAGACGCATGAGGGTCGAAATGAGCGAAGCCCAGACTGAATCCTGTGGAAAGTGTGGGGCTGAGATTGAATTCAGTCGAAGAGTTGATTTCACGCTGAAAGACGGAACCAGGGTTTGTGAATCTTGTTTCGTGAAAGAAACTCGCCGGCCGAAGAGCGAATGGCCGAACTGAAAATGAATCTTCGCTAAGCCCTGTTCGCCATCCTCGATGCCAGGAGAATCAGAAGTTTGTCACAACGTCTCCGTTCGTGAACCGTTTTTGCAGCCCGGAGCACGGGACACATCCGCGCGTCACGGAAACAATGCCAGTTAGCTTTCGCAAAACCATGGGAAGAGCGCGCGGCGAGTTATGTTACGGCATTGTTGACAGCGGTGGATGCTAAAGTCATGGAGCATGACGAACAGCTCGAAACGGTCCAGATTGCATGGCTGAAGTTTGTAGATCATGACCCATCAGCGCTAACGAAGAGCCTTTGCAGCTGTTCAAAACCTAATCCTATCCGTCCGCCGTCTCATACTTCCGATTCGTTGCGGCCGAATCTGATCCATGTTGCTCACCATCGAGATGCGGCGCAAGCGAAGTTCTAACCCGCCGCGAAGCCATCGCGCGCCTTGCGCTCGGGCGCTACGGCAGTAGGCTCTCTACCAAGAGGCTGAACCGATGGCGGCATTTCACGGGCACGATGACGACTTCCTGTACAAATACCAAACAGAGGCCAAGCAATCTGGAATCATGCGCAGGACTGCCCAGTCGTGGCGACTTCATAACTTTCTGAGGCCGATAAGATCAGCGATTTGGCAGGCGCGTTGGATTGTCAGACGTATTATTGAAGATCGGCGTTGACATCAAACGCCGCGAAAGCGTCCCGGCTCTCTATTGTGCTGCGACTACGAAAATCGTGGGCGGGCACGCTCACCGAGAATGGACCACTATTCGTACCTGATTGACGAGCAACATAGATTCCTGCTTATTGGTATCGTCTTATTGCTCATGGCGGTGGTCTTCACGCTCACCGGAGAAACCTTGGAGCGCGGCTACGGTATGGTGGACCGTGCCGAAGAACCTAAACGGTTTTGGTGGAATGTTGCCATGTTTTATCTTGGCGGCATTTTCTTTATTGCGCTCTACTTGTTGAAATAACCTTTCCTCCAATTAAGCCACTGGCCAGATTGCCGGGAAAGCGCGGTTAAAACCCGTGTTCGGATTTTGTTCTGATTTGAAATACGATTTGCCGATTGTGATGGAACCCTCATAAACATTGGTGATATTTCAAAGGAGGGTTGGCGGAGAGGGTGGGATTCTACTCGTGGTTTCCACGGCCTGCTACGCATCGCAGAGCCTTGCGAAAATAGACTGTGGTAAGTTCAGTGGTTTATTTGATTTGAGCGTGGTTTTCGCTTGATTCCATGCGCTGCCGAGGACGACGCTTAAATCCTAATTGCCCGCCTTTTCGTATCATGATACGTCTACTGCGAGCCTAACTCTTTTGCCCACAGAAAAATGAGCTGTCATGGCAATCGTGACCGAACGCAATCCTAGTCTCATCGTTTCCCGCCATCTCGCAAAGAACGGCTAGATCAACGCATTGTCGCCGTCAACGAAAGGTCGTTCAATTCTCCAAAGAAAAGGAGTCCAAGAAGCGTCCCGCGCCCTCTTAGAGAAGTCGCAGGCGGCGGCTGCCCGGTTCCAACGAGAGGTTCTGATGGCACACGAAGGATGATAACTTGCGGTGGCATAATGCTCGGCGCAACGGGTCACGTTGAACGGAAATGGCGGGGGAGGAGATGCACAAGCGAGAGACTCGGTTCAAGGTTGGGCTGATTTTTGTACTTTTATTGGCGGGGGCCAGTTCCTTCGCGATTTTTTCCCACCCTTCGCTTGTGGCGGCGTTGCCGCAATCCACTGCGCCGTCAGAAAAGTTTCGATTTCTGAGGAAGCTGGCGCAGGAGTTTTCGATCGACCATACCGCGCGCTGGAAGCATTCCGTCCCCCAGTTTGGCGACGTGACCACGACGATCTCCGTGGCGCCGGTCAACTTTGATGGCTGCTCGATCGTTTGGAACCAAATGCAGGAAGGGACCCAGTCCGGTCAACTGATTTACATCGAGACGCACCGCTTTGAGGTCCCGCTAGCCACCATGGACGCGAAGCAAATCACGATAGAGCCGGTGCGCGCGGGACAGGGCGAGCGTCCCGGGATCGAAGCGGGAGATTACTACGTGGTTCGGCTGCAATCCACGAGTGGCAAGAACACGGTGAACGTCGTGGACCAAAACATTGTCTTCAACAGAAAACGGGGCCCGATTGCTTCGGTCGAGCAGCCCATGGTTTCCAGCGCGTGGGTGAGGGTGCGCACGGAAGAGCAAGCTGAGCTACTGAAGCTGCAATTTGAACACGCGATCGGGGAGTGTATTGCAAACGATCAATAATTGATGGCGGAGAGGGTGGGATTTGAACCCACGGTCGAGTTTCCCCGACACTCGCTTTCGAGGCGAGCTCTTTCAACCGCTCAGACACCTCTCCGCGGTAGTGGCATCTGTAGCTTAACAAACGCGGTGCAGGGTCACAACCAGTGGTGCGAGGCGATGCCCTGTAGTGTTCTGATTGTTTTGCGCTTGAACGGAGGCAGGCGGAATGCTAGAACGATGCTATGCATGTGATCGGCGAACTCGGCCGGAAGGGTATACCGCGAGCGATTTCTGCGGAGGAACTGCGGAGAACGCTCGGAGGCAGTGATGCGTTCTGTTCGTGGGACGCCTCGAACTCCACAGTCAGCGATTTAGCGACTCGCTGGCCGTTTTTGTTTTCCCATCCTCTGCTGGGCTCAAACAAGCGGCCCACGCATTAGAACCGCAAAAACTCGTTGATCCCGGCGGAAGTTGCCGTTCGTCCGTACATTCAATCCATCTCAAAAGTGACATAGAGATATTTTCCGTCGCGCTCCACTTGCAGCACGCCTGCGCCGCCGGTGGGCAATGCTTTTAATGCAGCGCGCAATTGTCCCAGCGTCGCGAGCGGCTTGCCGTTGAGCGCGTGAATCACGTCGCCCGGCTGCAGGTCGGCTTCGACGCCCATGGAATCGGCCGCCAGGGCCGCGACGATCACGCCGGTGGGTTCGCGCAAGTCCTCGAGTTGCTTGGCAAGCTGGTCGTCTATTTCCACGCCGTAAATTCCCAGCTTGGTGACGAGATCTTTTTCGGGGTCAACCAGGTCGCCGAGCTGATCCACGTCGTTTTTTTGCTCGGCCACGGGAATCGTCAGTTTGAGCTGCTGCGTGCCGCGCAGGACTTCGGCTTGCATCACGGCGCCCGCCGGACGCGTGGAAATAATCATTTCGGCGAGCGGCACGCTGCCCATGGCGCGGCCGTCGAGGCTCAGCAAAATATCCTGGATCCGCTGACCGGCTTTATCCGCGGGGCCGTCGGGCAGGACGTCGGTGACTACGACGCCGCGTTCTTTTTTCAGCGAAAGGCCGGCGGCGAGATCCGGCGTGATGTCCTGCAATTGCGCGCCGATGATGCTGCGATGCACGCGGCC
>DATNLN010000188.1:0-16463 GCA_035602855.1 Candidatus Acidiferrales bacterium | reverse complement strand
GTGTGCCGCACGCGCTGGAACGAAGCCGGCGAGCGTTTCGCGCCCCAAGGCGAATCCGTCAGCGAAGGCCTGCTTGCCGAAGTTTACCAGTCCGCCGAAACCCGCCGCGTCGGCGGCAAGGAAATCGCCGCCGACGATTTCGAGCATCTCGATGAACCCAGCCGCGCCCGCGTCAAATCGGCCATCGTAGTCTCGTTGCCCGGCGCACAACGCGCCGAAGGTGTGGTCGAAGTTCTCAACAAGCGCGCCGGCGAATTCACCGCCGAAGACGCACACTTTCTGGAAGAAGCCAGCCGCCTGGCAGGCTCCGCACTCACCAACCTGGAAGCCATCGAAGGCGAGCGCCAGGCGCAGCTCTTCACTTTAGAACGCCTCACCGCGCTCTACGATCTGGGCCGCACTTTCACTTCGACTCTGGAACTCGGCGTTCTGCTCCCCGTCGTCGCAGGAAAAATTCGCGACATCATGGGCGCCGGCGCCTGCCTGGTATGGCTCGCCGACCCCGGCTCCCAGGATCTCTACCTCGCCAAAAAAATCGGCGAAGATCCCACCGTCGAAGACGAAGCCCGCGTTCCCCTCACCGAAGGCCTGCACGGTGAGATTGCCCAATCCGCTAATGCAAAATTAGTGGAAAACCCATCGCAAGAGCCCGGCCTCGCCGAACGCATCAGCGGCTCGGAAGATTTCGAAATCCTGTCCTGGATGTGCGCCCCGCTGCGCAAAGAAAACGACGTTCTGGGCCTCGTCGAGCTGGTCAACAAAGTCGACGGCACGCCTTTCAACGAGGACGACCTGTTCTTCCTCTCCTCCATCAGCGAACAGGCCGCCGTAGCGCTGCACAACGCCAATCTCCTGGACGCCGAACGCAAGGTCCACGCACTCGACGCTCTGCTGAAAATTTCACAGGAAATCACTTCCACGCTCGACCTCGACCATGTGCTCTCGACGGTGGTGCAGCAGGCCGCCTCGGTCATTCCCTTCGATCGCTGCGTGATTGGCTTCTTCGATCGCGGCCGCTTTGTCCTGGGCGCCCTCTCCGGTGAAGCCGAAGTCCCCAAGACGCGCGAAATGAGCGATCTCCGCACGCGCCTGGAATGGGTAGCCGATCAGGAACGCGCCGTCTCCGCCGATCTGTATGACGATGGCTGGCACGTCGAGCCGCCAGAAGCCCACGCGCAGATCGTCTCCTTCCTCGAAGAGCACAAAGAAAATGGATTTTACGCACTGTCCCTTCGCGACGATCAAGGCACCCTCGGGGTGCTGGCCCTGCTCAGCAGCGACGCCGATTTTCTCACCGAGAACAACAAGGAAACCGTCGCTATCCTCGCCAGCCAAACCACCGTTGCCATTCGCAATGCGCAACTCTACCAGCAAGTCCCGCTCGCCAATCTCCTCCAGCCTTTCTCGCAAAGAAAAAAGAAATTCCTCGCTGCAATGCCGCGCAGCCGCTGGGAACTCTATGCCCGTCGCGCCGCAATCGCCGTCGCGTTTCTGATCGTGGTCCCGTGGCCGATGCGCGTCGGCACCGACGCCACCGTCGTCCCCGCCGAACGCCGTATGGTCAGCGCTATTGACGGCGGCGTAGTGCAACACGTCTTCGTGCGCGAAGGTGACGCAGTCGAGGCAGGACAAGTCCTCGCCCAACTCGATGACGGTGAAGATCGCGTCAAACTAGCCCAAGCCGAAGCCGCTCTCGCGCAATCCCGCCGCGAACTCGCCGAGTCTGAATTCCGCAACGATCCGTCCGCCGCGGGCCAGGCCAAAATCCGCGCCGAGCTGCACGAAGCTGAAGTGCAACTGGAACAGCAGCGCGTCGCCGAGTCGCAATTGCGCGCGCCCATCGCCGGCATCGTCGTCACTCCCAAAATCGAAGAAAAAACCGGCAGCCTAGTCAAGCCCGGAGACAGCTTCGCCGAAATTGTCGGCCAGGATCGCATCGCCGCCGAAATGAGCGTCCCGGAAGCCGACCTCGAGCTTGTCCACCCCGGCAACAAAGTCGCCCTCAAGCTGAACGCTTTCCCCACCACGACTTTCGAAGGCTCGGTCGAGCGGCTAGGCGCGCAAACCCAAGCCGTCGCGGGCGATCAATATTTCCTCGCCCGCGCCCTGTTCAATAATCCAGGCGGCCTGGCCCGCGACGGCATGGTCGGCCGCGCCAGAATTCACTCCGTCGGCGGCTGGTTCCAAAGCGGATGGTATCCGGTCGGTTACACGCTACTGCGTTCGCCATTTCGCTGGCTCTGGGCAAAAGCATGGAGCTATCTGCCATGAACTTGGGCCCCGTGCCGCACCCACGCCACCGCATTGCAAAAGGATTGATCATGAACCGAAGTGCGAACCTGTTTTTCATCGCTGCTTTCGCGCTGGCAGCGGCCGGTTGCGATAATTCTTCCGTCGCCTCCAGCCCCAATCCAGCGCCGCCACCAGCCGTCACCGCACCCCCGAGTGCTCCCGCGAAACCTACAAACTCGGGCGACATCCTCAGCGTCCTCACCGTTGAGCATCAAGTCGACATCACTTCGCAGCGCGATGGCCTGGTAATGTCGCTTGGCCACGATGAGGGCAGCCGGGTGAAAGCCGGCGACGTCCTCGGTCAGATTGACGACCGCAGCCTGCAAATGGAACTCATCAAAGCGAATTCCGATCTGCAGGTCGAGGAAAACAACAAGAAATATAAAGAAGCTGAACTCAAAGCCAAAACCGCCGCCTATCATCGGCAGCAACAGCTTCGCACCCTCGGTCTTTCCAGCGACGCGGACCTGGAAGCCGCCGAATTCGAAGCCAAAGCCGCCGAGTACGATCTGCACGGTTACGAAGCCCTGGTCGAAAGCGGCCACGCCGAAATTAATCGCCTGAAATTGGAAGAGGATCAGACGCGCATCCACGCTCCCTTCGCCGGCGTCGTTGTCCGTCGTTACATCCGCGAAGGCCAGGCCATTTCCAAAGGCGACAAATGTTTTCGCGTCAGCCAGCTCTCGCCGCTGCAAGTCCAGTTCCAGGTGCCGGAATCCTCAGGACGTCGCCCCACGCTAGGAACTCCCGTCGATCTTTCCCTGGTCGAAGATTCCAGCCGCAACCTAACGGCTCGCGTGCTCAAAGTCAGCCCCACGATTGACGCCGCCAGCGACAGTTACGATGTCCTAGCTCAACTGACAGGGGCGAACATTTCAGATCTGCGTCCCGGCATGGCCGTTAAAGTCCTCTGGGCCGGCCCAGCATCGCGCGCAGCCGCCGCCCCCGCTGCGCCAGCGGCGCACCCGGCTCCGCCATCCAATCCAAGTTCCCATCCACCGTCGCAGCCCTAAACGAGCCCTCGATGCGCTTCGGCCCCACCAGCCTGCAAGTCTCCAGCGTCCTCGCCAAAGGCTTGCGCCGTCCCAAACTCCGCTCCGACCTCCGCATCAGCGAACAAACCATCTCCGGCGAAACAAGTTACGTCGTAAAAAATTTCGAAACCAATTCCTACAACCGTTACGGCGCGACCGAATACGGTGTCCTTCAGCTCTGCGACGGTACCCGCACCGCGCTTGAGATTTCTGACGCTCTCACCGAGCTTCATCCCGACTCGCCGCTCAGCGAAGACGAAGTGCTCGAATTCCTGGACAGCATCGAACCCGCCATGTGGGAGCGCTCGGTCGGAGAAAAAAATCTTGCCGTCCTCGAACGCATCCGCGACGAACGCAAAGGCCGCGTCGATCAAGCCAGCGTCCTCTATATGTCCTTCAAAGCCTGGGACCCGGACAAAACTCTCGCCAAAATCGATCCTTACCTCAGCTGGATGTTCACACCTGGCTTCGTCGTGTTTTCCATCGGCGTTTTCATCGCGGCCTGCTACCTGCTCGCCTCCGACTGGACGCGCGTGCAGCAGGACACCTCCTCCCTCTACAATTTCTCGGATAAAAGCGCCTACGACATCTGGATGTTCTGGATCCTGCTCATGATCCTGGGCGGCATCCACGAATTCGGCCACGGCCTCACCTGCAAACATTTCGGCGGCGAAGTGCACCAGATGGGATTCCTGCTCATTTATTTCACTCCCGCCTTCTACACGGACACCACGGACATCCTCCTATTCAAACGTGGTTCGCAGCGCCAGTGGGTTATCTTCGCCGGTATCTGGATCGAGCTGGTCTTGTGCGGCTTATCCGGCGTGGTCTGGTACTTCTCGCCGGTCGGCTCGGTGCTGAACGACATCGCCTATAAAATGATGCTCCTCAGCGGCATTCAGGGCGCGCTGCTCAACCTGAATCCCCTGATCAAAGCCGACGGCTACTACGCAATCTCCCAGTTCCTGAATATTGACAATCTGCGCGAGGAATCCTTCGCGTTTCTACGTGCCTGGGCCGAAAAATATTTGCTCCGTCACGATATTGACTTGCCCGCAACCAGCAAACGCCAGCGCCGCATATTCTTTCTCTTCGGCGTATCCGCGATCGTATACAGCAATACTTTGCTCATCGTCGTTATCGTGTTCGTGAAAAACATTCTGGTCAGCAAACTCGGCGACGAGTGGGGCTACCTCGCCACTCTGCTCGTCATCTATTTTTTCGCGAGGAAGGGTATTCAGCAGGCGCTGCCCGCCGTGCGCGCCTGGCTGCGCCAGAAGAGAGAGGATTATATGGCCTGGAAAATGACTCGGACCCAACAAGCCGGAGCCGTGGGCTTGGCGCTCCTGCTCCTGATTCCCCCGGTTTCTTCCTCGGTCTCGAGCGGCCTGGTGCTGGAGCCCGGAGCTTCCGCACGCGTCCGCGCCGAAGTCCCCGGCCAGGTCACTGCCGTCTACGTCAAGCAAGGCGATGCCGTAAAGGCGGGCCAGCTGCTCGCCGTCCTGCAGAATCCTGAAATCGCAGCCGAGGCGGATTCGCTCCGCCAGCAATTAGCCCTCGCCAGCAGCCAACTCCGCAATGGACAGGATCGCTCCGACTTCGACTCCGCCGCAAACGCCGTTCGCGACCGCACCCGCCTGCAGCAGGAACTGGCCGTCGCCGAAAGGCGTGCTGCGGCCCTTGAAATTCGCGCGCCGATGGACGGCATAGTCGCAACCAGCGACGTCGAGCAAAAGCCCGGCGGATTCCTCGCCTCCGGAGACGAATTCGCCCGAATCGTTGACCGTTCCACCATGAAGGCGCGCATCCTGGTGCGCGATTGGGATTTGCAAGATGTGCGGCAAGGCGCGACGGTCAGGGTGAAGGTCGTTCCCTTCCCCTATCGCACTTACTCCGGCAAAGTCGGCCGCATTTATCCAGCATCCGCCGCCGATCGCCCGGTTACGCAAACCGAGAATCTCGAGCGTCTGGGCCAGCAACTCACCAACTATTTCGCTGTGGACATGGAATTGAGCAACTCGGATGGCTCGCTGCGGGAAGGTATGACTGGAACCGCAAAGGTTTCCGGTAAGCGCGCTTCCTTGGCCTGGCAAGCATCGCGCGCGGTGTGGCGCTGGGCGCACAGTCAGGCCTGGTAAGCCAGTCCCGGCGACGCCGCCCGTCGCTTGTCCGAAAAGGAGAAAGGGCCGCCGTTCCTGGGACGGCGGCCCTTGGGGGTGTTGCTACGTCAATCTCCGATTGAGGCTAGGAGCCTAACCGAAGAATCTTTGTGACGTTCCTGGGTACTGCTCCCGGAAAAAGTTCCTAGAACTTGATCAAGGGCTTCACGGCCGGCAGATCCGCGCGCTTCATCAGCGGTTTCACAGGCGCTGTTTTCTTCGCTTTCACTGGCTTCGACTTCTTTTCCATAACCGGATCTCCCTCTAGGAATGGATCATTGCCCAAGGAACTTGCCACGTCTCGAAAAGGGCCGTTGCCACCGCGGCCGCGGCCCGCTTGCCATTCGAGATGCTTCTCTCAGGCCGCGTCGTGCCTTTCGGCGCGCTCCTGACAATGAAAAACGGGCCTTAGTGCTTTACGGCCAACAACGGCTTTGTCGCTTCGATCTTCTTCGACTTCTTCAAGGTTTTCTTGGCCATTTTGTTTCCCCCTCGGTTGATTTGCCCCCATGGGCATCGCTCTCTGCATATGCAAAGCAATCGCCAAACTTCGCCCTCGCTGCGCTCGCCCGCAACCCACTCAATTGATGACACTTCGCTTTCCAGTCGGTCGACGCCCTTCCTCCAGCTCAGGCGCGCAGCGTTGAATTAATCAACGCTTGTTGAAAATGTCAACACCTGCGCGGGTCAGTCCCATTCCTTCACGCCGGCAGGAAGGGGAACGCAGAAAGCAGGGGCTCTCGGCAGAGATAAAATCGCGGCGAATGCAAAAGGGGCCGCTGCCGTTCGGGCAGTGGCCCCGCTTGCTACTAAAAAAGCGCGCTAGCCCCAGCGCGTGCCATCGAGGAGCGCGCTTGGGCCCATGGAACTCGGACCTACTTCTGAAGCCTGGTCGCAGGCGCCATCAGCGGCTTCGTTGGTTGGATCTTCTTCGACTTCTTCAAGGTTTTCTTGGCCATGTTGTTCTCCCTCACTTAATTTGCCCGGATGGGCAGCATCGTCCTTATATGCAAAGCGGCCGCCAAAGTCCATACGCATTTGCGCGCGCCGCGAAGTCCCGTTTTTGTTGGCTTTTCGGCTAATCCGCTGCTCCTGCCCTCCGCCTCCAGCCGCGCCAGCCGTTGAATTCGTCATCGACTGTTGAGAATTTCAACACAATGCAAACTACGAGTCACGGGGTCCGTGCCAGAGCATTCCTGCAGCCCTCGCACCCGCCAGCCTCAGCCCCACACGTACCGCAGCGTCCCGCGGCAGCGGCGTGCGCCGCAGCGGCACGGCACTCGCGTCAGCTTGATCGGATAATGGTAATTCCAGGTCAGTTCTTCGCCAGCGCGGATCTTCCGCCGGCTGTATAGGTACAAGTGGCGGCCAATTCTCCGCGCCACCAGATTGGGCGCGCAGGAATGGTTCATGAACTCGGCCCCGCTGCCGCCCCGCCTGCCGTCCACATACAATTTCGAATTGATCCATGCGATATAACTGTCTTCGGGAGCGCTTAACTTGTACGCCTGCTCCAGATTCAAGTGTTTGCCGGTGTATTCGATCACGCGGCGGCTGGCGGGAATATCTTCTAGCGCGAATACGCCGTAACGATGCAGGGCGGAACGCCCGATTTGCATCCCAAAGCGGGCGAATTTTGGATTGATTCGCGGCTTCGGCGCCGCCAGCGCTTTCATCGGTAATGCTCCGTCACAAATCGTACTTGCGACACAGGTAATTCAGCCGGTTGCGGTCCACTCCCAGCAGTTTCGCAGCATCCGCCTTCACATGCTTGGCTTGTTCCAGCGCCTCCTGCACCCAGCGCCTTTCAAACGCTTCCATTTCCTTGTCCAGCTTGATCCCCGCGGCGGGCAGTTGGAACCGGTTGCGATAGTCCTTGCCAGCAGGTTGCGCTATTTCCGCCGGCAGGTCCTTCGCGGTAATCGTGTCGCCGTCGGTCATGATCACCAGGCGCTGTATGGCATTCTCCAGTTCGCGCACGTTTCCCGGCCACGCGTAACGCTTCAGCGCCGCAATGGCATCGTCGGCGATGTGCTTGGCCGGAAATCCGTTGGCGGCGGAATAAACGCTGACAAAATAATCCGCCAGCACCTGAATGTCCTCGGCGCGTTCGCGCAAGGCCGGCACGAAGATCGGCACCACGTGAATCCGATAATAGAGGTCCTCGCGGAAACGCCCCTGCCGCACCATTTCTTCCAGGTCTTCATTCGTCGCGCTCACCAGCCGGAAATCCACCTTAATGGATTTCTTCCCGCCCAGCCGGTTGAGCGAACGATCCTCCAGCACGCGCAGCAATTTGCTCTGTAGCAAAGGCGTCAGCGTCGCGATCTCATCCAGGAACAGAGTCCCCTGATGCGCCAGCTCGATGCGCCCTTCCTTGGTTGCCACCGCTCCGGTAAACGCGCCGCGCTCGTAGCCAAAAAGCTCCGCTTCCATCAATCCTTCCGGCAGCGCCGCGCAATTCACGCTCACAAACGCCCGGCTCCGCCGCGGGCTCTGCTCGTGCAGCGCCTTGGCCACCAGTTCCTTGCCCACGCCGCTCTCGCCGCGGATGATCACGTTGGTTGTCGCCCGCGCCATGCGCTTGATCGAATCAAACACATGCCGCATCGCGTCCGTCGCGCCGATCAAATCTCCCAGCGCGTTCTTGCGGCTGATTTCCTCGCGCAGGATGCGGTTCTCGCGCTGGATGTGCAGCTTCTCGATCGAGCGTTCCAGCAGCAGCCGCAGCACATCCGTATCAATCGGCTGAATAAAATAATCGTGGCAGCCGGCGTCAATCACCTTCAGCGCCGTGGTTTTGGTCTGGTCCGTGCTCAGCACGATCACCAAGGTGTCAATGTCCCCCACCGCGAGGCGGCTGAGTAATTCCGTGCACTCACGGAGCCCGCCCGATTCCATCGGCAAAGCCAGCAGCAATACGTCCAAGCCAGCTTCCTGCAAAAGCTTGTAAGCAGCTTGGTAATCCGCACCCTCCACCACTTCAAAAGTGGAGCGCAAAGCCGCAACAATACTCCCACGCATCCGCGCGTCATCATCCACCACAGCAATTTTTGATTTTAAGGACGCAGGAGTGATGAGCAGTCTCCGCTGGGAATGCCGTGGCGTAGCTCCCAGCCAGCACCCGCAGCCATCCCAGTGGCCGCGATTCTAGGTGTGGCCAGTCGCCATGTCAACGGCGGGTGCAAACTTGTGAGGAGTAAGTGGTGATTAGTGATTGGTGAACGGCAAGCCGCAAACACCGCCCGCGACCAATAGTCCTCGCCGGGTAGCATAGGCAATCCTGCCTGTGCTGTTTCTTTTGATTTTCGTATCACAGGCGTCCCGGCCTTGAAATCTTAAGGACTCTCGTCTTGGCGATGCTGAAGCGCCGGCCACTCGCAACATCAAAAATACTTGCAACCTTAGACTGTCTCCGATTATCCAAAGTAGTGCGGAGGCACTCTCCGTTTAATCGAAGTCGTGGCGGTTCGTCACAATCGCTTGCCTATGTACGGAAGTCGAACCGGACAGCACAAGGAGGAAGGCAATGGTGGAAGTATTTGGGGCGACCTCAACAACAGACGAGGTTTTGTCCGGCGTGAATCTGCATGGTAAACGGATCCTCGTCACGGGCGTTTCGGCGGGGATCGGCGTCGAGACTGCGCGGGCTCTTGCGGCGCACGGCGCGCAGGTGGTGGGTGCGGCGCGGGATTTGACCAAGGCAAAGACGGCGACGGAGCAGGTGCGAAAAGACGCGATAGCCAACCGTGGGAGCTTCGAGCTCGTTGAGCTGGATCTCGCCAGTCTTAAGAGCGTGCGCGCTTGCGCCGACGGGCTGCTGGCACAGGGCAAACCGTTCGACGGGGTCATCGCCAATGCAGGTGTAATGGCCACGCCGTTTGGCCATACCGCGGACGGCTTTGAAACGCAGTTCGGCACCAATCACCTGGGCCACTTCGTTCTGGTCAATCGAATTGCACCCCTCATTCGCAGCGGCGGGCGCCTGATCAACTTGTCTTCCGCGGGGCACCGCTTCTCCAACGTCGATCTCCAGGACCCCAACTTCGAACGGACGCCCTATGAGCCTTTCGTTGCCTACGGCCGATCGAAGACGGCGAATATCCTCTTCGCCGTTGCCTTCGACCGGCGACACAATCAGCGTGGTGTGCGGGCGGCCGCCGTGCATCCTGGGGGAATCCATACCGAGCTGGGTCGCCACGTCGATCCGAGTCGCATAAAAGGGATGTTCGAGCAGATGAATAAGCAGTTGGCGGCGGAGGGTAAACCGCCCTTCCAGTGGAAGACGATTCCTCAAGGAGCCGCAACTTCGGTATGGGCCGCGGTCGTTGCTCCCGCCGACGAGATCGGAGGTCGATATTGCGAGAACTGTCATGTCGGCCAGGTCGTTCCGGACGATGTGACTATAAGCGCCATAAGTGAAGGAGTGCGCGGATACGCGCTCGATCCAAATACTGCTGAGGCGCTTTGGAAGAAAAGTGAAGAACTCGTCGGAGAGTCGTTTTAGCGATTCAGCGTTCCGGCAAATCACACGAAAAAGTGATTTATAAATGTATTTGTTATGAGAGCAACCCGCTTCTTGGCGTTCGGCAATAGACACAGTTCCGACGCATTTATTCGTTCGAACTACTAGGAGGCTTTTTCCATGCCGTCGCAATTCCGGATCGCGTTGGGTGTTACCTTCGCCCTAATTTTTTCCACAATCGTCTCTACCGCAAGAGCCCAGCAGAAGAGCCTCACCCCCGACCAGCAGCAAGTCGTCGATACTGTGAGCACAGTATTTACTGCTGCCCGCGCAGACGACCTTGCGAAATTCGACTCCGTCATTGCGCCAGGCTTTTACATATTCGATGGCGGTGCGCGAGTCAACGGAGACTCCATCATGGCTCTCATCAAGGCACAACATGCCGCGGGCAAGCGTTATGAATGGAACGTGACCGAACCCGACGTCCACATCAGCGGCGATACTGCTTGGATCGCCTACGTCAATAAAGGCAGCATCACCGACGCTTCCGGCATCGTGAACCAAAATTGGTTGGAATCCGCCTTCCTAGAGAAACAAGCAGGCGCCTGGAGGATCGTCTTCATGCACAGCACCCGCGTCCCTGCGGCGCCTCCAGAGAAGCAACGCAAGTGACATCAATGCTCCGAAAGATTCTCCGGCGATGGCCGTCACTTCGCGTGCGCCAATCGCTTTCCAAATTCAGCGCCAGCCAAAACAGGGAGAACAAAAAGGTTTGCCAGAATATCGATAACGGTACCGGCTAGGACTACGAGACCAAACCGCTGCGTTGGCGGGAAACTAGAAAGCGCGAAAATCGCAAACCCAGCCCCAATCACAACGTCCGAGTAAACAATCCCTCGCCATTGTTCTTCGCGTCCCTTCACCCATGCCGGCCATCCCTGCAGCTCCGCGTGCTGCGCCCTCCTTACCGCAAACACCAAATGCACCATCGAATCAATCGCCATGCCGATGCACACATTCGTTGCAGGCGCCGAAATAATGTCCACGGGAATCTTCAGCAGCCCGATCCCACCCAACATGCACACGGGAACCAGGCTCAAGCTGAAGATCATCGCCGCCGTGGTCCTTAAGCTTCGCCCCACGATCCACGCCACCGCGGTAAAAAAAATCATCAGCCCCAGCAGGCCTTTCACCAAGCTCTTCGCCACGAGCTGCGCCAATTGTCCTTGCAGCTCGTACACGCCCCCAACCAGCACGGTTCGGAAACCATTCCGCCGCACCACAGACCGCAGTTGGTCCACAACTTCAACCCGCGGCTCCTCTCTCCCGTGTTCGTCCATACGCAGATAGAAAGCCGCCATGGACCGGTCCTTGGTCACAAACGTACTCGCCACGCGATTGTATTTAGGTTCGTTCATGATATTCAGCAGATGGTTCCAGCTAATCAGGAAAGCCAGCGGCCGGCGATGCCCCTCAGCCATCAAAACCGGCAGCGAAATCGACGTTCCAACGCCTTTCTGTTCCTCCAGCGCATCCTGCAGATCCCACATCTTTTCGTATTCTTCCTTGTTGTCGAGCTTGCTGCCGTCTGCGGCCGCTACCACCAGCGTAAGAGGATTAGCCCCGCCCTTCCGATCCACGTACGCAAGTCCTTCGCGCGGCTGCTCGCCTTTTTTGAAATAGTCCAGCAAGCTCGGATCGGTATTCAATTTCCACATTCCCAAGCTCAACCCGGCGCTGGCCAAAATCGTAATCACGCATACCCACACGAATCTGCTCTGCCAGAAATGACCATCCTTCTCTCTGTGCTGGGCTTTCCTCTGCGTCGCGCCAGCCCAGTCCAGAAAAGCTGGGTACATCAGATAAGCACAGCCAAACGCTACGACGGCCCCCAGCGTTCCTCCGACACCCAGCTCTTTCAAAGGCTTTGCCGGCACGATCAACAGGCTCGCGAATCCCAGCGAAGCACACACCATCGACCAAAACGATGCCGGCAACGTCATGCGCCATGCCTGCGCTCCCAAATGGCCGGAGTCCGCACGTCCTCGAGACAACGTCTGCCAGTTAAATGTCATATAGACCAGATGAGACAGCGCAATCACAAAAACGATCGTCCCAAGATTCGCGGTAAGCACGCCGATCTTCTCTCCAAACGCGGCTTGAATCAGTAAAGTCCCGAGCACCGCGTTCGTGCACGTAACCAACATTCCCAGCGTGAGTTTCAGCGATCGAAACAAGACCAGCATCACCGCACCAAACAACAGAAATGCTGTAAGGCTGAAGACCTGAAAATCGTGCAGCAGTTTGCGCCGAATCATCTCCGATACGTACGGCGCCCCGGCAATCTCGATCCGGAAATCCTTCGCATTGAAGTTCGCCACCACCGCTTCAATCCGGTTGATCAAGTCCTGAGGATCGTGATTGGAAACAAACATCACCACATTACTGGACCGCCCATTTTCCGCAATCAGCAGCCGCGTCCAAAAAGGACTTTTTTCGGCGTCCTTCACGTTCTTGGGCCCATCCGCCAAGCTTTCCACGCTGTCCACCGACGGGATGGAATCCAGTTGCTCCGTCATACGTCCCAGCCGTTCCAGATAGCCCGGCGAGGTAATATCCGGCGCTTCCACCGCCAGTATCAGCTGGCTGTCTCCGCCAAACATGCGATCAATCTTGTCCGATTCCTGCGCGATTGGATCGTGCGACGAGAAAAAGAAGTTTTCATCAATATGCGGTTTCAGATCCACAAACGTGGCGACCAAACCCAAAAGAAGCACAGTGAGCACCACGAAAAACCAATGGAGCCAGGAGTGTCCGGCGGATTCAACGCTGCGGCGATGCTTTTTTCCGATCACTGTAGATGAGTGTGCCAGCGTCAACGGTCAAACCGGCGATCTCACTCAGCCTAGCAAGCCGCGCAACCCCGAGCATTACGCAAATCCCTGTAGATACACCCAGAAAACCGTTGAGCAAGAACACTAACGCGAGTTGGCGAACGCGCAATGTGCCGCGGCAAAGCGCACTCCGTTCGCCACGGTGATATGGGAGACCGCGCCGCCCGCCCGTCGCCGGATTCAGCGCTCTCTACTGCTCGTAGTTCTCCACGATCTTGGCAGGACGCA
Organism: Candidatus Acidiferrales bacterium; assembly: GCA_035602855.1. GTDB lineage: Bacteria > Acidobacteriota > Terriglobia > Acidiferrales > UBA7541 > Palsa-295. The sequence continues at coordinate 3,391 of DATNLN010000188.1, read as the reverse complement.
CCTTGGCTTCATCAGGGTCTTTGCCGAACTCACGCAGTGCCCGGCGTTGCCGCAACAAGTCCCAGCACTGGTCCAGATGTACTTTCAGGTCGGCCAGGCGGGCGCGATCTTCACTGGTGATTTCACTCTTTCCGTAGAGTTGCTCTTCTTCCTTCACCAAACGATCGATGTTGCCGAGTATGGATTCGTCGTTTTTATCGATGGCCATGTACGTCTCCTGTAAGGTATCGCACGCCCGGTCCCTGCGGAGGGCCGTGCGTCTCCGCCAACCGACTATAGCAAAACGATACGTCCCTCGCAGAGTCGCGAGCCGCCAGCCGCGGACCGCAAACCGCGTCGGCGTTGGCGGACGCGCCCATGCGAACGTATCCCCAATACTAAAGTCCAATTCCACTCCCTTTTTAATTCTGGCTTAATCAGAGCCAGCACGAAGGAAAAATACATTTGGTTTGGAAAAGGAGTCCCGATGAATTCGACAGCTAAGGCCGAACAGATCCATCTAACTCGTAAATCGCCTTCCTACTGGCGAGTGATATTTGACAACCCGCCGCTCAACCTCATGGGGCCGGAATTTGTTCTGCAGTTTCAGAAAATCATGACCGAAATTGAAAACGACGAGAACGTCAGGGTTGTGGTTTTCGAAAGTGCCGTCGACGGTTTCTTTCTCAATCATTCCGATTTCCTCGCAAAACTCGAGGATCTCACCAGCATACCTCAAGGTCCCACGGGCCTGGAGGCGTGGCCGGACATTCTGGTGCGCCTGACTCGAGTAGCAGTGGTCTCAATTGCGAAGATCCGAGGACGTGCCACTGGCAACGGGAGTGAGCTTGCACTTGCATCCGACATGAGCTTCGCCAGCCGGGAAAAAGCCATTCTGTCGCAATGGGAAGTGGGCGTCGGCATGGTAGCCGGTGGCGGACCCATGGCGCGAATGCCGCGGCTCATGGGACGAGGACGCGCGCTGGAGGTGCTCCTGAGTTCGGAGGACATCCGAGGCGAGCTGGCCGAACTCTACGGCTACGTGAATCGGTCGTTCCCGGATTCCGAGCTCGACGCCTTTGTTGATGCGCTCGCCACTCGGATCGGCACGTTCGAAAAGTGGGCGATCAGCAATACCAAGCGCCTTGTGAACGCTGCGAGCTTGCCGCCCGACGTCGAAATTGCAGCTGGGTGGGATGCTTGTATTAATTCGATCTCCCGGCCAGCCACGCAAGAAAGATTCAAGAAGTTATTCGACCAGGGCTTTCACAAGCCGGGAGATGTAGAAAATCGCTTGGGATACTACGTGGGAAAACTTGGGCGCTAAGCGCCCATCGGTTCGAGTGAGAACCCTCCAGTTCACGCGCTCGTGGCCCTATATCTCGGGAAGGAGATAATTTATGGATTTGCTCAAGCTTGCCAAGGAACTTGCAGATCGCGTTGAGGCAGAGGCGGCGAAAGTCAAAATACCGGTCTCGGTTTGCGTCATGGACATTCACGGGAATATCGTCCTTTTGCACCGGATGAATGGAGCGCCGGCTTTTTCGATGGAGCTCTCCGAACGGAAAGCCTATACATCCGCGCTGGTTGGGCTCAGGACGATCGAGATTCTTCCCATGGTGCAGCCAGGGCAGCCGCTCTTTCCGCTCGCGACGGTCGCCGGGGGCAAATACTGCGCTATGGGCGGCGGAGTCCCGGTGAAAAGCGAGGGCGCCGTGATCGCCGGTATCGGAGTGAGCGGCGGAACGGTGGAGCAGGATATCTCGATCGTGGAAGCGGCGCTGAAATAGCTTGCTGCCACACGGGCCATCCAAAAGTCCGTTCAAAGTCACTGCCCTCCGCGGGCGCCTTTCACGCCACAGACAAATAGATGGCGCGCAACTCACCTGCAGGGACTGACGGGACCCTACGAGGTGGATTGCATCCGCTTCTGTCGCTTCCGTCCAGTGCCGCGTTTTGATAGCGCATCTCCCGCGGTCAGATCCACGAGCTGCCGGCGGACCTGCTCGAGAATTTCCCGCGATAGGCTCGGGTCCGAAACGGCCCGAGAAAGATTGAGCGCCCCCAGCAGGCTGGCGAGGATCAGCAATGCGTGGCCTCTTTTGTCGGCGCTCTCTTCGGACGGCAACAGGCCGGCGGTAACCGCCAGGCTATGCTTCACCCGGGTGGTGTAAACCGTCTTTGCCGATTTGCTTGCGCGGCTCATATCTCCTAGCAATGCTCCCATGGCACAACCCGCTCCAGGGTTATCACGGTGATATTCGGTGAGGTAGTTCTCCAGCAGCTGAGCCAGCGACTCCGCATGCTTTTCCCAAGCGTCGAGATCCTTGAATGCCGTGCCCAGCGCCTCCACAACAAGCTCGTCACGCGATTTGAAGTGCTTGTAAAAAGCTCCCACGGTGACGCCTGCTTGTTTCATCACATCGGCCACACCAATTCCGTCCAGGCCGAGCTCGCGAAATCGCTTTGCCGCGACCTTCAGAATCCTGGCGTGCGTGTCAGTTTTTGTTCTCTTTCGCATATTGCTTAGTATAGGGCGCAAAAGGGTAGGCAGGTACTCGCGACCCGCATCGTCGCCTTCTGTGTCGTGCAGACAGCAGGAGTATGGTCATACTCCTGTATTCGGATGCCGGACGACTATATCGCAGATACTCTCTTTTCCAGGCAATAAATCGGCGTATCTAAAAAGCACAAAATCCTTGCAACCTTGGGAGAATGACCGTAATCCAACGCGGTAGATGTGGGTCGTCATTTTACGAACGGGGGAGAAGCAATGAGCAATAAAACGCCAGAACAGAATAAAGCAATCGTGCTGGAGGCCTTCCAGACTCTCTTCAACAAGCGTGATTACCAGGCTGCGGAGCGCTTTTGGTCACCAAACTACATTCAGCACAGCGCCCACATCCCCGCGAGCCGGGACGGCCTGCTCGGGATGATCAAGACCTTGCCGCCAACACTCCAATACGAGCCCGGACTCGTCATTGCCGAAGGAGACTACGTGATTCTCCATGGCCGATTCTCGGGCATCGGTCTTCCCGCGAACTGGATCGTCGCCGACGTGGTCCGGTTGCAAGACGGAATTCTGGTCGAACACTGGGACGTGATTCAAGACGAGGCAACGAAGCAGCAGTCCAAGAGCGGCAATCCGATGTTCGGCGATGCGTTCCCGAAGTAGCGGACGATGTCGCGCAGCAATCCCTAAGCGTCGAGCTCTGTGAACATCGTCTGCGAAGCCCGATAGGAAACAGTACAGGAAGCATTACGTGAACCTGTTGCGCGCCCTCTTTACCCGCAACCTCTTGCTCTCCGCAGTAGCAAGTGTCCGTTACATTCCCCGGGCATTCCGGGTGAAGCAGGTGGATGGGAATCTCTTCTTCACGGAGCAGAAACGGCAGGAGTATCGCCGTCGTGT
>DATNLN010000180.1:0-48250 GCA_035602855.1 Candidatus Acidiferrales bacterium | reverse complement strand
CAAATTGACGCGCTCACCGGCGATCCCGATTTCATGACGTCGCTCGCCCGTGGCCTGGCCGTGATCCAAGCCTTCTCCCAGAAAAAACGCCAGCTCACCATCTCGCAAGTGAGCAATAAAACCGGATTTTCCCGCGCCGCTGTGCGCCGCTGCCTCTACACGCTCGCAAAACTCGGTTTCGCCGGCTCCGACGACAATCGCCATTTTTTTCTGCAGCCGCGCGTGCTGGCGCTCGGCCATTCCTACATTTCTTCCATGCCGCTCGCGACAGCCGCGCATCCCATTCTTGAACGCTTCAGCCGCATGATGCACGAATCCTGTTCCATCGCGACTCTGGATGGCCTCGACATCGTTTACGTCGCGCGCGCCAACGTCACCCGCATCATGGCCATTGACCTGGGCGTCGGCAGCCGTCTCCCGGCGTTCTGCACTTCCATGGGCCGCGTGCTGCTCGCAAATTTGCCCCCGGACGAACTCGAATCTTGCCTCGCGCGCATCGAATTCACGCGCCACACCGAACGCACCATCGTCACTGCCGATAAATTGCGTCCCGTGCTGCGCATGGTTCTTCGCAACGGATACGCCATCGTGGATCAAGAACTCGAACTGGGCCTCCGCTCGATGGCCGTTCCGATTCTCAGCCCGAGCGGCCGGGTCGTTGCGGCCGTCAACGTCGGCGCGCACGCGCAGCGCGTCTCCAATCAAGAGATGCTGAACAATTTCCTGCCGCAACTGCGCGCCGCGGCGCAGGAGCTTTGCATGTTGTTGCGCTAATCGCCATAACGGTGACCACGAAGACGAGCGCAACGCCGATCACCACGAGCGAAAAGTGAACATGGATACGAAAGACTACTCGAAGCGCTACGAAAACACCCTCGTCGCAATTCTGTTCTTTTCCTGGGGCACGGTCTTTCTCGACCGCATGTCGCAGCTTTATCTTGCGCCCTACATCGCTCCTGAATTCCATCTGACGCACGAACAAGTCGGCATGTTGGCGTCGGTCCTAGCCATCACCTGGGCGGTTTCCACTTTATTTTTCGGCGCCCTCTCGGACCGCTTCGGCCGGCGCAGAATTCTCATCCCCGCGGTCTTCGCATTTTCGCTTTTGTCCTGGCTCTCCGGAGTGGCGCACACTTTTCATCAACTGCTGCTGATTCGCGCGCTGATGGGCATCGCCGAAGGCCCCTGCTGGTCCATCATGACCGCTCTGATCGAGGAATCTTCCACGCCCAGCCGCCGCGGGCGCAACATCGGCATCGTCGTCAGCGCCGGCGCTCTGGTGGGCCTCGCCGTCGCGCCAATTCTAACGACGCAAGTCGCCGCGCGCTTCGGCTGGCGTTGGGCCTTTTTCGTTTGCGGCGTGCCGGGAATCGTGATGGGCCTGCTGTTATGGAAATTTGTGAAGGAGCCGCCAAGAAAATTCGGCGCAGACGGCGAGCGCCTCCACCAACCCAGAATCCGCGATTACTTCGCCATCCTGCGTTACCGCAACGTGTGGCTCTGCTGCATCGGCGCCGCCGGTTTCATCTCCTGGCTATTCTTAACGAATGTTTTCGCGCCGCTCTACATCACCGAGGTCGCTCATCAGAAAGCCACCACGGCGGGATTTCTGCTCGGAGCTACAGGCCTCGGCAGTTTCATCCTCGGATTTCTCCTGCCCGCGTTGTCCGATCGCCTGGGACGCAAACCCGTACTCCTGGCGATGGCCGCCATGTCCGCTCTGGTTCCCCTCGTGCTCTTGATCCAGCCGCTCTATGCCTATCCGTGGATCCTCGCGACGATTTTATTTCTCACGAACGCGGGGCAGGGCATGCCCACGCTAACGATGGTGCTGATTCCCACCGAAAGTGTGCCGCCGCAATTTGCCGCGACATCGATCGGCCTGGCCACACTCGTAGGCGAGGTTTTCGGCGCCACAATCGCCCCAACGCTAGGCGGCGCGCTCGCGGAAAAACACGGCCTCGGAATTACGCTGCTGATGTCCGCAGGCGGCGCAGGCCTGTTGTTCCTGGTGGCGTTGTTCCTGAAAGAAACGGCGAACGTCGGCAACGGCAGCGCGCATCCGCAGCCCGTTGCCGAATCGCTTCCCTAACGCGCGTGAACGAAAATGCGAGCCATAGAGTATTTCGACAAGCAGGCCGAAGCGACTCCCGATCGCACCGCCATCATTGACGGCAGCGTGAAGTACTCCTACGCTGGGGTCCAGGCCGCAAGCCAGCGTATCGCCCGCGCCATGTGGGCCGCCGGCCTGCGCGGCGAGGAGCCCGCAGCAATCTATTCCATTAACGACGCTCGCGTTCTTCTCTGCATGCTCGGCCTTATGCGCGCCGGAGCCGTCTGGGTCCCCATCAACTATCGCAACGCCCTTGACGCCATCGTCGACTATCTAAATTACGTTAAAACTTCCTGGCTCTTCTATCACAGCAGCTATCGCGATCGCATTCCCGAACTCCAAGCGCGCGTCCCCACATTGCAGCAGCTGATTTGCATCGACGCCCAAGACGGAAAAAATCCTTCGCTCGAAAAATTTATGCAGGCCGGAGCAGATGCCAAGGGCGGCGATTCGACCTCACGCGATGTCGACTGGGCCGACGCTCTCGGCAATACCGATCGTCTGGTGGGCCTGGTTCCCACCGGCGGCACGACGGGCTCCGCTAAGGGCGTGCGCGTGACGAGCCTCTCCTGGGGCACGATGACGGAAATGGCCTCGCACTACTGGCGCAGCGAAGGATGCGACCCGGTGTGCCTCAGCGTCGCCCCGCTTTCGCACGCCGCAGGAGTAGTCGCCTTCACCATGTTCACACTCGGCGCGACGAACCTGGTCATGCCCGGCTTCGACGCACTGGAAGTTTTGCGCCATATCGAACGCTTCCGCGTCACGCATTTATTTCTGCCGCCCACCGCGTTCTACGGCCTGCTCGCGCATCCCGACGTGCACAAATTCGATTACTCCAGCCTGCGCGTGTTCCTTCTCGCCGCATCGCCCGTCTCGCCCGACAAGCTAAAACAAGGCGTAGAGATTTTCGGCCCATGCCTCTGCCAAAGTTACGGCCAAACCGAAGCGCCCATGCTGATGACCTTCCTCGATCAGAAGACCATCGCAGCCGCCGCAGCAGGAGATCGTCCCGAACGCCTGCGCAGCTGCGGCCAACCCACCAGCTCCGTGCGCCTGGCAATCATGGACGAGCAAGGCCAACTCCTGCCGCCCGGCCAACCGGGAGAAATCGTCGCGCGCGGCTCACTCGTCAGCCCCGGATATTACGAAATGCCGGAAGCCACAGCCGAAATTCGCACGCACGGCTGGCATCACACGGGCGACATCGGCTACCGCGATGAAGACGGTTTTTTCTACATCGTTGACCGCAAGAAGGACATGATCATTTCCGGTGGCTTCAACGTGTATTCCGCCGAGGTCGAAGCCGCCCTCATGGCTCTGCCGCAAATCCAGGAATGTGCGGTCATCGGCGTGCCCCACCCAAAATGGGGCGAAGCCGTGAAAGCGCTGGTCGTTCTGCGTGCCAGCCAATCTCTAACAGAGCAGGAAATCCTCGAGCACTGCAAAACAAAACTAGGCGGCGTCAAGTGCCCGAAATCCATCGAATTCGTTGCAGAGATCGCGAAAACCCCAGCAGGCAAAATCGATCGTAAACAGCTTCGCAAAGCCTACTGGGCCAATACCGACCGCGCCGTCCACTAGCAGCCGAAGATTTCTGCTCTGCCGCTGCCTTGATAGCGGCCGCCTGCCTTCCCGGCGGGCGCAGTTGAATTTGCCTCTGAATGATCCCGTTGCGTCCATTCGCCGTTGCTAGAATCAGCGCGGAGAACGATTTTCGCGCCCTGCGCCACTCGCGCCATCCTGCGAACTCTGATTCGCGCGAAAAATTACGTAAGCCCGAACCGCAGCCGCATCTCCATGCGAAATTTCTTTCGCAAAAGAAACCATCCCGTTCTCTCGCAACATTCCATCCAGCACGATGTGGAACCACTGGTCATCCCTCAAAGCGCTCGAATAACGCAGATCCGGCAACACCCCGCCGCTCACCACAACATCGCCATGACAATTTCCGCAAAATCGCTGGTACAACGCCTCGCCCCGTTGCACCGTCGCAGCAGGCGCAGTCGCCGCGGGAGGATGCAGAACCTCCGTCTCAATCTCCGGAAGCGGAGGCAATCCAAGCTTCCCGCCAAGCTTGAACGCCAACATGCGCGATACATTTCGCACGCGCCCCGATTTCAATGCCGGCTCGCCTGCAGCCAACGGAAACACGCCGCCCCATCCAGCCAGAATCGCAACATACTGTTCACGATTGACAGAGTAGGTAATCGGCCCGGCAATCGCCCCCGTCTGTATGGCGTAAGACCACAACTTCGCGCCCGTGTCCGCACGATAGGCTTCGAAATTTCCCTTCGCCGTCCCCTCGAACACCAGATTGCCCGCCGTCGAAACCACGCCGCCATTCCACGCCTCGGGACGATCCACATCCCAAATCTGTTTCTGCTGCAGCGGGTCCCACGCTACCAATCGCCCGCGCACGCCGTTCATGATCGCTTTTTTGATCGCAGGGTCCTGCGGCATGCCCGCTGCGGCGAAGTCGGTTCCCGTATCGAACGCAAAATTCCGAACATGAAAATCCGCATCGGATTTGTAGGGGAATCCCACATCCTGAATCGGAATGTAAACCAATCCGGTCACGGGGCTAAAGGACATCGGCTGCCAACTGTGCGCCCCCAAAGGTCCAGGAATAATCAATTCCGTATTACGCCCCGGATAGCGCGCCAGCTCTGTTTCCACAGGCCGGCCAGTTTTCAGGTCCACGCCGCTGGCCCACGTGATATGCGTATAAGGCGCTGCGGAAATCAGCGCCCCCGTCGCACGATCCAGCACGTAAAAAATTCCATTCTTGGGCGCGTGCAGCAAGACTTTGCGGCTCTGTCCTGCAATCGTCAGATCCGCCAAAATCATTTGCTCGTCCGAATCGTAATCCCAAGCGTCGTCCGGATTTTCCTGGTAGTGCCACACGTAGTCACCCGTCTCCGGCCGCAGCGCCACAATCGAACAAGTAAATAAATTATCACCGCCGTGCGGGCTGCGAATTCGCGGATTCCAAGGGCCGCCGTTCCCCACGCCGATAAAAAGCAGATCCAGCTCCGGGTCGTACACCATCGAATCCCACACCGTTCCGCCGCCGCCGTATTTCCACCACTCGCCACTCCAAGTCTTGGCGGCCTGCGCCAGAATCGGATTCTCAAATCCCTTCGCGGGATCGCCCGGCACCGTATAAAACCGCCAGGCCATCTCGCCCGTTTCCGCGTCATACGCCGATACGTAACCGCGCACATCCATCTCCGCGCCGCCATTGCCGATGATCACTTTGCTTTTCACGACGCGCGGCGCTCCCGTAATCGTGTAGCGAAATTTCCGATCAATCGTCAGCTTCTCCCACAGCAACTTTCCCGTCGCCGCGTCCAGCGCCACCAGCCTTCCATCCAGCGTCCCGAAAAATACCTTCCCGCCCCACACCGCCACGCCGCGATTCACCACGTCGCAGCAAGCATTCACCGCCCACTCCGGATTTACTTTCGGGTCGTACGCCCACAGCGGCGCGCCCGTCGCCGCGTTCAACGCGAAAACTTTGCTCCAGGCGGTCGTAAAATACATCACGCCGTCCACCACGATCGGCGTCGCCTCCTGTCCGCGCCGCGTATCGAGATCGTAGAACCACGCCAGTCCCAACTGAGCCACGTTTTTGTCGTTCACCAGTTGCAACGGGCTGAAGCGCTGCTCGCTATAAGTCCGCCCGTGCACCAGCCAATTTTCCGGTTCGCGATCCGCGCGCAAGACACGGGCTTCATCGACACCGTGCCCGGCGCCCGCGCCGGAATTTTCTTCCTGGGCGCCGCGCTTGCCGCAACCCTCGCAAAATGCCGCGAGCACGCAAACGAGGATCGCGAGCCGACCGAAAATCCCTGTCCGCAAATGATATTTTTCTCTTCTCAATGTTTTTCTCGCAACCAGCTCGCACCCCGCCGCCGCTGCGAAAACAAAAAATCCGAAATTCCGGATGTGCACGCGCGCGCCGCTCCCATGCAGCCGCTTCGATACTGCTTTGTGCCGTGCAAGTCAAGGCAGCCATCCACTCCGCCTAGGGCGATATTCGCACAGACGCTCGATTAAAGGCTTGACAAACCCACAGCGCGGCGTTAAACGTTTTGCCCATAAAGGGTGTGGATGCGGATTATCCACCTTCCAAATGGCTGTCCGCTAAAGGGGGGAACCATGGGCGCACGTCCGGTGCTGCTTGGGGTCCTTGTTGTTGCACTGCTCTTCGCTTGCACCGGCCCCGCGTTCGCTCAAATCACCGTCGCCCAACTGAACGGCTCGGTGCACGACGAAAGTGGCGGCGCCGTGAAGAACGCCAGCCTCACCCTGCGCGATACCGCCACCAATGCGGTCTATCGCACCACCTCCAACGATTCCGGCCTCTACGTCATTCCCAACCTGCCGCCTGACACCTACGAGCTCACCGTCTCCTTCACCGGATTCGCCACCACCGTTGACAAAGGCATCGTGCTCACCGTCGGTCAGACCGCAACCGTGGACATCAATCTGAGAGTCGCCACGCAAAATGAGCAAGTCGTCGTCACCACCGAAGTCCCGCCCATCGAGCCCACCAAGACGGAAATCAGCCAGGTGATTGACACCCAGCAAATTCAGGATCTGCCCATCAGCGGCCGTCAATTCACCGATTTCGCCCTGCTAACCGCCGGCGTCGCCACCGGTCGCAGCAGCTTGCAGTCCACCATCACCGAATTTGAAACCACCCGCATCTCCTTCGCCGGCATGCGCGATTTCAGCAACATGATCACGGTAGACGGCGCGGACAACGTCAACACCGCCACCGGCTCGCAGCGCGCGACGCCGCCGCAGGAATCCGTGCAGGAATTTCGCGTCGTCAATAACGCCTTCGGCGCGGAATACGGCCGCGCTCTCGGCGGCATCGTCAACATCGTCACCAAATCGGGCGGCAACGAACTGCACGGTTCGATTTACAATTACCTGCAGAACAACGCGACCGACGCGCGTTCTCTCCTCCAGCCGGCGCCCGATGCGTATGTTCTTCGCCAGAATCAATTCGGCGCCGCACTCGGCGGCCCCATCAAGAAGGACAAAATATTTTTCTTCACGAATTACGAAGGCCAGCGGCGCGCCGAATCTCCCACCTTCCCCGGCGTGCTCTATCAAAACCTGGACCTGATCAATGCCGCCAAGGCCGCTTTGGGCATCGCTCCCGAAAATCTCAACGTTCTGAAAACGAAGGACAACGATTACGGCATCGCCAAATTGGACTATCAGATCAATGCCAGCAACCACCTTACCTTGCGCTACAACGTCGAAGACGGCCGCGACTTGAATGAACTGGTCGGCAGCACGCTCGATGGCGGCGGCATCGGCGCCCCCAGCAGCGGACACAATCTTTTCCTGCGCGATCAATCCCTGGTCGGAAGCATCGCTACCACCGTGAAACCTGATCTGGTAAACAGCTTCCTGGCGCAATATGGCCGCCGTCACTACAACTTCCCCGGCGTTACCGGTGAGCCCAACCTTGATATCCCCAATACGCTTCTGTTCGGGCACAATTTCGGCGTCTTCGATGCCGTCTACGAAAGTCGTGCTCAGGTCACCGATTCCATGTCCTGGGTCAAAGGGAATCACGTCGCGAAATTCGGCGTGGATTATAACCACCTCAATAACTTTGTGATCTGGCCCGGATTCACTCCCATGCGCATTGTTATGCCCGGTCTGAATTGCCTGGTGGATTTTGCCAACTTCGTCAACCCCACCGCCGGCATTCCTTCTAACCCGGCCGATGGTCCGTGTCCAACGGCGACGGCTCCCTTCTTCCCCACTCAGCCCGGCGCTCCCTTCGGCCCCAACAACAACGACCAGCCTTTGAACGGGGTTCCGATCGTCTTCTGGGGCGCTCCGGTAGGCACCGTCCCGAATCCGCCGAGCGGCCAGCTGCCAACTCCGCCGCCAATCCCCACGAATTGGAACAATGCCTATCTACCCAGCGAAACCGTGAATTTTTCAGAGACCTTGAGCCACGCTTACTACGGTTTCTACGCGCAAGATCAGTGGCGCATATCGCCCACCCTGACGATCAACTATGGTTTGCGTTACGACTTCGAATCCGGGCTCTCCAAGCAGATCAATCCGCACTACAACGGCGTCCAGCCTCGTCTCGGCCTGGCCTGGTCACCCGACGGCAAGACGGTCGTGCGCGCCGGCTTCGGCCTCTTTGACGACCGCTACAACCTGTCTTTCCTGTTCATCACGCAACCGCAGCGGCCCGTAATCATTCCTGGTGAGACCTTGCCCGGGATTCGTCAAGGGGCCAATACCGCAACCTGGGTTCTGAACCAATTGACGCCGCAGCCGCCGTCGGCAGGGCAACCGTTGCCGGCAACCGCTGCTGCTACCCTGGTCACTACCGGCCAAGTACCAGACCAGTTCATCACCGGTCCGTGCCCGCCTTCCTGCACCGCAGGCGCCGGCATGGTGCAACACAACAGCAAGATCCCCTACTCCGAACAAGCCAACCTGGAGATTGATCATCAATTTGGTAAGGGGCTAACCGTTAGCGCTGGCTATCTGTGGGTTTCGGCCCACCACCTTGTTCGCGCCGAAAATCTCAACGTGTGCCCACCCTTCGGCGCCGCCGCAGGCACCACCGTTCCCAGCGTCACTCCCGGCACCCCGGCTTGTCCGCCGGCAGAAGCGCCCCCAGCCGGCTGGCCAGCGGGCAAGGCGTTCTTCTACAATGGATTGAATCCCAGCGGCTCGCCCGCATACGGAAATGCCGGCCTGCTCTATTACACCGACAACACCGGCAATTCCAATTACAACGGCCTGACCCTTCAGCTGAACTATCGATTCAACAAAATTTTCACCCTCGATGCCAATTACACCTGGTCGCACACCTTTGACGACGGCACTTTCACCACGTTCGTCAGCACGCCCCAGGACCTCTACGATCGCCCGCTGGAATACGCCAATTCCAACCAGGACGTTCGCCAGCGTTTCATCACCAACTTCACCTTCGAGGGTCCCAAGGACAGCCTCCTGCGTAATTTCACTTTCAGCAATATCGTCACGCTGCAAACGCCTCGCCCTTTCACTCTGTTCGTCGGCTTTGACGCCAACGGTGACACCAATCCGGTAACGGATCGCGTCGGCACCGCGCCGCGCAACAGCTACTACGGTGACGACTTGTATTCCTGGGACCTGCGCGTTGCTCGTTACTTCCAATTCAGAGAACGTTACCGGCTCGATCTGATGGTGGATGCGTTCAACGTCCTGAACCGCCCCAACGTGGACGAGGTCACCTCTGTCTACGGCGCCGCTGTTTTCTGCGGCCCGGTCCCTGGCCGTTACAACGACGCCGCCACACGCGCCACACAGGATGCCGCCATCGCCTTCGATACCGGCACCGGTCCACCGACCTGCCCGCTCAATTTGGGCCCCGTCCCTGCTCCTCCGGTGCCCAGTGCCAGCTTCGGCAGCCCCAGAACCATGCTAAATCCGCGCCAGTTCCAATTCGCGGCCAAGTTCTCGTTCTAGCAGCAGCGTCGAAAGCGGCTGACCCGGAAGGCCGCCCTTGATTTTCGCAGCGCCGGCGTCAGGCCGGCTCATCGCAGTTGACTTTGTAGCCGCCGCCTGCTTTTTTGGGCGGGCGTCGTTGAATTTGCTTTTGATTTTGCAGCGGCGACGCAGTTTGGTGCGCCATTGGTGACGCGGCGACCACCGCTGGGGATATCGCCGCCGCTACCGCGGCGTCGCGCGCGTTGCCCCAAATCGCGCCGCACGCTGGTATCAGGCGAATCGAAGATCGTGATTTGTTACGTCCCGCCGTTCCTCAGGAGAACTTTTTGACGACTTTCGCCTCCGTGCAACGCCCGCGAATTTCCGGCCGCCCACGGAAGAAAATTCTTGAGGCCGCGCGCGCTCGAAAGTTATAGGCTCCGACCCATGCCCACGCTCAACACCAAACCCAACCCCCTTGAAATCAATCTCGAGAAATCCGCCATAATCGTCGTGGACATGCAAAACGCCTTCGCCAGCCCCCGCGGCATGCTCGATATCGCCGGCCGCGACATTTCCGGCGCGCGCCAAGTCATATCTGCCCTCCGCTCCGTCCTCGACGCCGCCCGCGCCGCGCAAATCCCCATCATCTATCTGCAAATGGGCTATAAACCCGATCTAAGCAACGCCGGCGGCCCTAACTCCCCCAATTGGCACAAAGAACTGGCCATCTCCCTGATGCACTCTCGCCCCGAACTAAAAGGCAAAATCCTCACCGAAGGCACTTGGGACTTCGCTATCGTCGACGAACTTGCGCCGCATCCCGGCGACCTGGTCGTCGTAAAAACACGCTACAGTGGCTTTGCCGGCACGACTCTGGATTCCATGCTGCGCATGCGCGGCGTCCAATTTCTTTTTTTCGCCGGCATTGCCACCAACGTCTGCGTTGAATCCACGCTTCGCGACGCCTTTTTCCTGGACTACTGGCCGATCCTGCTCTCCGATGGCGCGATGCCCGCTGGATCAGCCAGCCAACACGAAGCCACCCTGTTCAACGTCGAATCATTTTTCGGATGGACCATGCAATCCGCTGAGCTGCTGAAAAGTCTGAAATTGCAAGCTGCGTGAGGCTCAAGTGTGGACCGTAGACATTGACGTCGGCGGAACTCTAACAGACGCTCTGTTCACTCAAGCAGACGAATCCTTCTGCGTGAAAGTAGATACCACGGCGCACGACCTGACCGTCTGCCTATTCGACTGTCTCTCGCAAGCGGCAGCGAGACTCAATTTCCCGGACACGAAAGAATTTCTCGAGCACGTCGAACTCATCCGCTGGTCAACCACCATCACCTCGAACGTACTCGCCGAATCCCGCGGCCCCCGCATCGGCCTGCTCGTCTCCGCAGGCCATCAGCTCGACCTCTACGGCCCAGAACCTCGCAGCAGCGTCCTGAATCGCCTGATCGCTGAGCACGATGTCATCGGCCTAAGCCCCTCCGCCGACGAGCTGGAAATCATGAACGCCGCGCGCAAACTTCTGGAAAGCGGTGTGCGCCGCATCTGCGTCAGCCTCCAGGATTCCCATCGCGACCCGCGCCGCGAAATCTCCATCAAACGCGTCATTGACCAGCAGTACCCCGATCATTTCCTCGGCTCCGTCCCCGTCCTCGCCGGCAGTGACATTTCCAAATCCGCCGAAGACCGCACGCGCACCTACTCCGCGCTCATCAATACCTACACGCACGGTGCGCTCGCCGCCACGCTCTTCAAAGCCGAAGACGAACTCCGCGAATCCGCCGGATACACCGGCGCATTTCTGGTCAGCCACATCAACGGGGGCGTCGCCGGCATCGCCAAAACCAAAGCGATTGACACGATCGAGTGCGGTCCGATCCTGGGAATCCACGCCAGCGCCTATCTTGCGAAAGCCTACGGCTGGAGCGACGTAGTCGCCATGGACATCGGCGGCACCACCGCGAAAGTCAGTGTCTTGCGCGACAGCGAACCAATCTATCGCAAGCCTTCCGATTTTTTCGGCATTCCGGTCGCCATTTCGCTCCCCGATCTGCATTCCATTGCGCTGGGCGGCGGCAGCATCGTCAAACCCATCGCGCACTCAACTAAACCGGACGTTCAACTTGGTCCCGAGAGCATGGGCTCCTATCCTGGCCCTGCCTGCTACGGTCTGGGCGGCGATCAACCCACGCTCACCGACGCATTCGTCACCACCGGCCTGATCAATCCGGAATATTTTCTTGGCGGCACCAAATCAATTGACCTCGACCTGGCGCGCAAAACGATTGCAGGCTCTGTCGCCCAGCCGCTCAACGTCTCCGTAGAACAAGCCTGCCGCATCATCATCGACCGTGCCTTCGAATCCGTCGCCGCCATGATCCTCGCCGCGAAAAAATCTCTGCGCGAAGATCTCTCGAACTCCATTCTCTTCGCCTACGGCGGCAATGGCAGCCTCTTTGCCTGCGGCGTTGCCGAAAAAGCCGGCCTGGGCCGCGTGCAATTATTTTCCCTGGGCTCAGTCTTCAGCGCGTTCGGCTCTTCCGTCTCAGATATCTCCCACTTGTACGAAGGCTCGCTCGCCGGTGTCCTGCCCAACGAAGCCGGCGCAACCTGCATGCGCCACATGCTCGAAGAAATGAAAGCCGAAGGCGTGAAAGATCTCCTGGGCGAAGGAATCCGCCCCGAAGGGATTACCTACGCCTGCGCACTGGATGTCTCGCGCAACGGCCACGGCTCGATCGCCGTCCCGTGCGAGGAATCCTCCCTGCGCAGCGAAAAAGATCTGCGCGCCACGCTAGCGAAGGCTCTCCGCCAGCCGGCAGACGCGCCGAGCGACGCCTCGGTCCGGCTCGAACTCCTCCGCGTCTCCGTAAGAAAACAAATGCCCAAGCCCCAGCGGATCGAGCGCAAGCTGCAATCCCCCGACTCCTCCCACGCCCTAAAAGGGACGCGCAAAGTCACCTGGGGCAGCAGCACAGGCGAAGCGCAAATCTACAATTTCGAAGCCCTCCAACCAGGAAACCAGATAAAAGGCTGCGCCATCCTGGAAGACGTCAACACCACCTACTTCGTCCCAGAAAACTGGCAATTGACCATGGACCGCTTCGGCAATGCCGGGCTAAGCCGCTCACCGGAGAAACGATAATCATGCCAACGCAAAATAAAAACCGCCTCCGCATCACCGAATATCTCGACCTGGACCTCGACAACGACCAATGGGTCTGTAACCGCTGCAATCGCACGCTCGGCCCCGCTCGCGAGAATTACAAAAAGGGCTGCCTCGTACACGACCGTGATCCGCGCGAAATTCACCCGCCCCTAATCACCGGCGCCTTCAATTTTTCGCCCGACCCGCTCTGGGTCCGCATCGTCGAATTTTACTGTCCCGGCTGCGGCACTCAAGTCGAAACCGAATACCTCCCGCCCGGCCACCCCATCACCCACGACATCGAAATTGACGTAGAACGCCTGAAAGAACGCTTGCAGAAAGGTGAATTCCTAATCCGCGACCAGCGCCTCGAGGCCAGCGAATGAATTCCATCGACATAGACGTCGGCGGCACCTTCACCGACCTGGTCCTCAACTACAACGGGAAAGCCCTGATCAAGAAGTCTCCCACCACTCCCTACGACCTCTCCGTCTGCTTCACCCGCGTAATCGAAGACGGCGCCGCCGCCCTCGGCCTGAAGATCGAAGACCTCCTGCCCGCCATCGAAATGATCCGTTACTCCACTACCATCGCGCTCAACCGCCTGATCGAAAAAAAAGGCCCGCGCCTCGGCCTGATCACGACCGAAGGCCATGAAGACGTTGTCCTGCTCGGCCGCGGCGCGCAATGGATTGACGGCACGCGCGTTTCCGAACGCCGCAACCTGGCCGTGCAGAACAAACCCGATCCGCTCATCCCGCGCGACATGATTGTCGGCGTCAAGGAACGCGTGGATTCGCGCGGCCACGTCATCCGCCCGCTCGATGAAAACGATGTGCGCGAAAAAGTTCGCTATCTCACCAGTCGCGGCGCGCGCGGCTTCGTTGTCGCTCTCCTCTGGGGTTTCCTGAATCCCGTGAACGAGCGCCGCGTAAAAGAAATCATCCGCGACGAGTACAAGGAATTTCACATCGGCTATCTCCCGGTCGTCCTTGCCGGACAAGTCGTCGGCAAACTCGGCGAGTACGAACGCACCATGGCCGCCATCCTCGACGCCTATCTTCAACGCTCCATGCAGATTGAACTTTCCGCCATGTGGGACAAGCTCCGCGAAAAGGGTTACTCCAAGCCGCTCCTCATGATTCAAAGCTCGGGCGGCATCGCCGAAGTGTTTCGCACCGCCGCCAGCCGCACCTTCAACAGCGGCCCAGTCTCAGGCCTGATGGGCGCGCATCACGTCGCAAAAATTCTCGGCTACCAAAATGTCGTCATGACGGACATGGGCGGCACAAGCTTCGACGTCGGCCTTGTCGTCAAAGACAGCGTCCGCAGCTACGATTTTCGCCCCATCATCGATCGCTGGATGGTGGGCATCACCATGATCAAGACGCTTTCTATCGGCGCCGGCGGCGGCTCCATCGCTTCCGTCAACAAGCTCCTGGAAAATCGCGTACAAGTCGGTCCGCGCAGCGCCGGCTCCATCCCCGGGCCCGCGTGCTTCAATCTGGGCGGCACCGAACCCACCGTCACCGATGCGGACCTCGTCCTCGGCTACCTCAACCCCGAATACTATTTTGGCGGAAAAATGCGCCTCGACAAAAATCGCGCGATCCACGCCGTGCGCGAAAAAATCGCCAAACCTCTGGGCATCGGCGTCGAAGAAGCCGCCGTCATCGTGCGCAAGATCGTCAACGGCAACATGGCTTCGGCCATCATGAAAGAGGTTCATCTCCGCGGCCACAGCCCGGAAGATTTCATCCTCTTCGTCGGCGGCGGTGCCGGTCCCACCCACGCCGAAGGCTACAAAGCCGACATCCCCAAAGCCGTCACCTTCGCCTTCTCGCCCGTCTTCTGCGCGTTTGGCTCCTCCACCATGGACATCATGCACGTCTACGAAGTCTCCAAGAAACTCACGCTCATGGAGCCGCGCACGCAAAAAATCAACCCTGAATTCACAGTCTTCAACGAAACTGTGGAAAGCCTGATCGAACAGGCCCGCCGCGACCTAACCGGCGACGGCCTAAATCTAAAAGACGCATCCTTCGTCCTCGAACTGGACATGCTCTACGGCGGGCAATTCCACGTGAAGCGCGCTCTCTCCCCGCTGCTCGCCGTTCACTCAAGCGAAGACGTCCGCGCCATCTGCGACGCCTTCAACAAAGAATTCAGCGAAGCCTTCAGCCCCTTCGTAGTCAATCCCGAAGGCGGCATCTTCATCGAAAGCTTCATCTTGAAGGCGATCGTCCCCACAAAAAAAATCGAGCTGCCGAAGTTCGTGCTGGAAGGCCCCAGTCCCGCAGCAGCCCGCAAAGGCGAACGCCCGGTTTACTGGCCGCCCGAAAAAGATTTTCGCCCCACGCCAATTTTCACATACGAATCGCTGCGCCCCGGAAACACCGTAGAAGGCCCAGCGATCGTCGAAGGCGAATACACCACGCTGGTAGTCCCCCCAGCGCTGCATTTCTCGATCGACAACCGTGGCCTAGGCGTCCTGGAAAGCAAATGACCCAGCACCGCAATCTCCTGGCGCCGGCGTCTTGCCGGCTCTCCGCTCTTGAATTTGTAGCGGCCATCCCGCCTCGGTGGGATGGCCGCGTTGGCCTTTGCCGCTGCTGTCGACTTTGTCGCGGCCGCCTGCATTTTAGGCGGGCGACCTTGATTTAGCTTTGCTGTAGACGCCAACAAGGAGACACATGCCCATTCCAACACTTGCCGAAAAACTAGCCTGGCTCAAACCCGCCCCCGCCACCCAGCAGGAAAAAGACTGCGCCGCCCAAATCCCGCAAGGCGACTACGAGATCGGCGTCCAAATCACCAACGACATCCTCGACGAAGCTATGGAAGTTTTCGTCCGCTCCTCGCGCAGCTATTTCGGCGTTTCCGGCGATTCCATGGTCGCGCTCTTCACCGCCGGCGGCGATCTCATCAACGCTTCCTGCGGCACCTACCTCCACGCCATCATCCAACCCATCGTCATCAAATTTATTCTGAAATATTACGAAAAAAATCCCGGCATACGCGATGGAGACATCTGGTACACCAACGATGCGCTCTACGGGGGCATCCACAATCCCGATCAAGTCGCCTTGATGCCCATCTTCTATAAAGGACAGCTCCTCGGCTGGGGTTCGGCCGCATTGCACACCACCGAAACCGGCGCCATCGAGCCCGGCGGCATGCCCGTCAGCGCGAAATCGCGTTTCGAAGAAGGGCTGAATCTGCCTCCGATAAAAATTGGCGAAAATTTCGAAATCCGCCAGGATTTTCTGGAGTTTTACACCGTGTACGGCCTGCGCGCGCCCGCCATGTTCATCTCCGACCTGCGCGCCCGCTGCACCACCGCCGACCGCGTGCGCGTCCGCGTGCTCGAGCTAGCAGAAAAACGCGGCCCCGATTTCGTCGTCGGCTTAATGCGCAAAATGTGCGAAACCGCCGAAGCCGGCGCGCGCAAAAAAATCAAATCTCTCCCGGATGGCAAATACCGCGCCGTGGTCTTCAATGACGCCATCGGCTGGACCCCGGCCCTGGTGCGCGCCTGCAACCTAACCCTCACCAAAAAAGACGGCGGCATCGTTTTCGATTTCGCCGGCACCTCGCCCGAAAATCCTTCCTCCTACAACGTCCATCCCCAGGCCGTCGTCGGCCACATCGCGAATTTCATGTACGAATATATTTTTCACGACCTGCCCATCGCCAGCTCCACTTTCGCGGCCATCGATTTCGAATTTCCCGAAGGTATCATTCTCAATCCCGACAAAATGGCCGCCACCAGCTGCTGCGTATTCATCGGCATGCAATGCCGTTGCGCCACGCACAACGCTTTCGCGAAAATGATGTTCTCGAGCGCCGGTCTCTGGAAACAAGTCGCCGCCGCTCCCGGCAGCCAGCATACTTCGCAAATTTGTGCCGGCCACTCGCAGTGGAATCTGGCTGTCTCCGATGTGCTGTCGTTTTCGCTCAACACGCAAGGCCAGGGCGGCCGCTCCGGCCAGGACGGCATGGACGCCTACGGTTTCGCCTGGTGCGCCTTTGGCCGCGCGCCTGATTCCGAGCAAGTCGAAAGCGAACTCCCCGTCACCGTCACGCTCTCGCAGCACTGGAAAGATTCCAGCGGCCCTGGCTTGCATCGCGGCGGTTCCGGAGGCGTGCAGCACTGGATGATTCACAAAGTTCCCGAACTGGTTTCCATGTGCATGGGCAACGGCAGCAAAGTGCCCCTCGGCCAGCCGCTTTTCGGCGGATACGCCTCCTCGCCCATTCCCGGCATCAGTATCCGCAAAGCGGATTTACTGAAACAAATGGCCGACGCCAATCCCGCACTCACCATGGATTTCCGCACCATCCTCGAGAATCACACCATCCAGGGAAATTGGAATATGGAATTAATCGCGCGCACTCCCAAAGTCTATGACGAAGGCGATGTGCTTTTCGGTTTCAGCGGCGGCGGGCCCGGATACGGAGATCCGCTTGAACGCGACCCTGCGGAAATTCTTGAAGACGTAAAGAAGAAGATCATCTCCGACGCCACCGCGCAAAATATCTATCGCATCGCGTACGATCCGGCCCGCCGCAAGCTCGATCCCGAAAAAACCAAACAGCTTCGCGACGAAGAACGCCGTGCTCGTCTAGCCCGCGGCAAATCCTACGACGAATTCCAGCAGAATTGGAGCAAGCTCAGTCCGCCCAAAGAAATCTTGCAGTGGTACGGCACCTGGCCGGACGCGAAATCCACCGGCCCCTGCTTCCGCCCATAGTGCGCACGCGATGAACGGAATCCTCACTCCGCGCCAGATGCTCAGCGGGCTGCTGCAGGGAACCCCGCCGCCCCGCTCGCTGTTTCTGCCCATCGTATTTTCGCTCGGCGCCAAAGTGGAAAATCTTTCCCTCCGAGCTTTTTTCTGCAATGCCACGAAAATCACGAATTCCCTGCGCCAAATTCGCACGCATCTGCGCTCGGATGGCATCGCGTGTTACTTCGATCCCTGTCTCGAAGCCGAGGCCCTGGGTGCGACGCTGCAATACGCGGCCGAAGACCATCCGCCCACTTTACAATGGCCGCACGTAACCGGGGCGGGCGAGCTCCCGGAGGGTCTGCGCTCCCCCGAAGACGCCGCGCAAAGCCCCCGCGTCACCGTCGCAGTCGAAGTGATCCAGCGCCTGCAATCACTCATGCGCGATGAACGTCTGCTCTGCGCCGGCGTCAGCGGCCCGTTTACGCTAGCCGCGCATCTTCTCGCTCTGCGCCCGACGGACGCACCCCCACGCGAAGATTTCTCCGACGTCGCTCTGGGCCTAGCCGTTGCAACCATCACGCAAATCGCCACCAAGTTTGTCGAAGCCGGCGCGAACGTAATCTTCATCCAGGAAAATATTTTTCCCGTGCTCTCCGCGCAACACTGCGACGCCTGGGCGGAATCACTAGCTCCGGCATTCAATATTATCCGCTTCTACGAAGGACTCCCAGTTCTGCTGTTCGCCGATCCCCTCTCCTTCGCCGCCAACAGGGAAGTCATCGACGCGCGAGATTGGGATTGCATCCTCTGCCCGGCTCTCCAGGCGTCCGCCTCCAGCGCAGCGGAAATTGCACCTCCGCCAGCCCCGGCGAATATCGGCATCGCGCTGCCCACCGCGCCTTTGCAGCCAGCCGCATCCTCCAGCGCAGAAGAGTTCGCGCAATCGCTTCATACTATAATGATGGACGTGCGGCCCGTGCTCGTCACCACCGCAGGCGATGTACCGGCATCCACGGACATCAAGCTGCTAGCAAAAATCGGGGACGCAATCCGTAGCTAAGCGCAGAAATCGGTAATCGAGTTTTCATGAATTCGAACGCAAGGAAATGACCACCAAGCCCCAACTAAACGATCGCGTCCGTCCCGTCCGCCTGCGCACTTCGGGCGCAACCGCCTGTACGCTCGCCGACGGCGCGATCCTGGTTCGCGCTGACGAAGCCCTAGGACCGTACCCGCGAGTCCTCACCGATCGCCTCGTCCACTGGACGAAAGTCTCGCCGCACAAAATCTGCGTAGCCAAAAGGGAAGCGGAGGGCGAATGGCGTGAGCTCAGCTACGCCCAAGTTCTCCAAGCGGTCAGCGCGATCGGCCAATCGCTGCTCGATCGCGGTCTCTCCGAAGACCGCCCCGTCGCCATTCTCTCCGAAAATGATCTGGAACATTTTCTGATAATGCTCGCGGGCCAACACGTAGGAATTCCCACAGCCCACATTTCCCCCGTCTATTCCCTCGTGTCGCGCGATTTCGGAAAACTCCGTCACACCCTCGACTTGCTTACTCCCGGCCTGGTCTTCGTCTCGCACGGTGAACGCTACGCTAGCGCGCTCGAAAAAGTAGTTCCGCCTACCACAGAAATCGCAGTCACCGCCGTGCCCCCGCCAGGCCGCAAGGCAACTGTCTTCGCCGAACTCGCAGCCAGGAGGGCAACTCCCGCCGTCGAAACCGCGCACCAAAAAATCCAACCCGACGCCGTAGCAAAAATCCTGTTCACCTCCGGTTCCACCGGCATGCCCAAAGGCGTCATCAACACCCACCGCATGATTTGCTGCAATCAACAAATGATCGCCCAGGTTTTTTGTTTCCTCCAGGACGAGCCTCCCGTCCTCCTCGACTGGCTCCCCTGGAATCACACTTTCGGTGGAAATCACAATACCGGCATCGCTCTGTACAACGGCGGCAGCTTCTATATCGATGACGGCAAACCCGGCCCCGCGCTCATCGCAGAAACCATTCGCAACCTGCGGGAGATTTCCCCCACCGTGTATTTCAACGTTCCCAAAGGCTACGAGGATTTGTTGCCATCCCTGCGCTCCGATAAACAGCTGCGCGAAAATTTCTTCCGCCACCTGCGCCTCCTCTTCTACGCTGGCGCCGGCCTCTCGCAACCCGTCTGGGATGCCTATCGCGAACTCGCCCTGCACACCTGCGGCGAGCGCATCATTATGGTCACCGGCCTCGGCTCCACGGAAACCGCTCCCATGGCGATTCAAACCACCTGGGAAACCGATCAAGCCGGCGTCATCGGCATTCCCATTCCCGGCGTCGAAGCCAAACTGGTCCCGCGCGGCGCAAAACTAGAAGCCCGCGTGCGCGGCCCCAACATAACTCCCGGCTACTGGCGCCAACCGGAACTAACCGCGCAGGCTTTCGACGAGCACGGCTTCTACAATTTCGGCGACGCACTAAAGTTTGTCGATCCCGCCGACGTCAACAAAGGTTTCCTCTTCGACGGCCGCTTCTCCGAGGACTTCAAACTGGCCAGCGGCACATGGGCCAGCGTCGGCCCGCTGCGTTCGCGCATCCTCAGCCACTTCGCGCCATTCGTCCGCGACGTAGTGATCACCGGCCACGATCGCGACGATATCGGCATGTTGATTTTCGCCGATGCCGACGCCTGCCGCGCTCTTTGCCCGCAACTGCAGCGCGAAGCGTCAGCCGCCGACATTTTTTCTCATCCAGAAATCCGCGCCCACTTTCAAACCCTGCTCGAATCGTGCGCCGCAAATTCCACCGGCAGCTCCACTCGCGTCGCCCGCGCGATAATTGCAGAAGAGCCTCCGTCGCTAGACGCCGGAGAAATCACAGACAAAGGTTCGCTGAATCAACGCGCCGTCCTCGATCGCCGCGCACCAATCATCGAAGAACTCTACGCGCCGCAACAATCGCCGCGCATTTTACGCGTCAAGAATATTAAGGAGCACTAACTCATGCCCACTACCAACCATAAGGCCGGCGGATATTTCATCGCGCACGATGACATCTGGTTACTGGACGGCGTCCGCACCCCGTTCATCGACTACAACTCCGCCCTGGGCCTGGTCTCCCCCACCGATCTCGGCATCAAATCCGCCCGCGCCCTGTTCGAACGCACAAAGATTCCCGCCGCAGATGTCGGCTCGGTAATCGCCGGCAGCGTAGCCCAGGCCAGTTTCGACGCCTACATGCTTCCCCGCCATATCGGCCTCTACTCCGGCGTGCCGCTCGATCGCCCCGCGTTGCTCGTCCAGCGCGTCTGCGGCACTGGCATGGAAGCCATCAGTCAAGCCGCCGATGCGATCGCTCTGAACAAAATCCAGCTCGGCCTCTGCGTCGGCGCCGAATCCATGAGCCGCAATCCCATCGCCGCGTACACTCACCGCGGCGGTTTTCGCATGGGCCAGGTCGAATTCAAAGATTTCCTCTGGGAAGCGCTGCTGGATCCCGCGCCGGGAATCACCATGGGACAAACCGCGGAGAACACAGCCCGCAAATATAAAATCACGCGCGAAGAAGTGGACCGCTTCGCCGAGTTAAGTTTCAACCGCGCCCTGGCCGCGCAGAGAAGCTGCTTCCTCTCCGGCGAAATCACCTCGCTCATCAGCGAAACTTTCGAACTCGAAGGCTACCACCCCCGCGGCATCCGCCTTCCCAGTAAAATCGATAGCCTCGCCAGCGACACGCACATCCGTCCTTCCTCCTACGAAGTGCTCTCCAAAATTCGTCCCGCGTTCGACGGCGTGCAAACCGGCGGCAACAGCTCGGCCATCGTCGACGGCGCCGCCGCAGCCCTGGTCGGCTCGGGCGCATACGCAAAATCGCACAGCATCCAACCGCTGGCGCGCCTCGCGGCCGTCGCCACACTAGGTGTGCCGCCCGAAATCATGAGCATCGCCCCTGCTCCGGCGATCCGCAAGCTTCTCGACGGCGCAGGCCTGCAACTGGACGCCATCGACCGCTTCGAAATCAACGAAGCCTTCGGCGCGCAAATCATCGGCGTCGAACGCGAGCTCGGCCTAGACCGCAGCAAGCTCAACGTCAACGGGGGCGCCATCGCCATCGGCCATCCTCTGGCAGCGACCGGCATCCGCCTCGCCGTCACGGTCTCGCGCGAGCTGCGCCGCTCGAATCTGCGCTACGGGATCGCGTCAGCCTGCATCGGCGGAGGGCAGGGCATCGCTGTCCTGCTGGAAATCCCGCGTTAAAAAAAATGTGCCGCCAGCCCGGCGAGCGACGCTGAAGGTCGCGACGGTAAGCAAGAAAGCCACGCCCGCTTGCAAATTCATCTTACTGATGCGTTCCATCCACGCGCACAGCCGCGGCCATCGCGCGGCAATCTGATGTAAAATAATGTAATAGCAACCAGCAAAGGCAGCAGGAGGCAAATCACTTTCATGAGCGATGCCGCACTAAAATCCTATTTATTCGTCAGCGATTTCGATCAGACTTTAACGTTCAACGATTCCGGCTACGTCCTGAGCGAAATCGTAGGAATCCCCACAGCCGAATTCGAACGCAAAGCCGAAGGCATGGCCAAACTCAATCTAGTCCAGCAGGGCGCCGAACTAGCCTATCTCCTCCTCCACGATCCCGAATTCCGCTCGCGCGTCCGCAAAGAGCACCTAATCCAGGTCGGCAAGGAAATCCGCCTCAAAGCCAATATCGGCCTGCTGAACGAAATTCTCGATCACGGCATTCAAGGCTATCGCTTCGATTTTTACGTTCTCTCCGCCGCTCCTGTGGAAGTAATCCAATCCGCCCTCGAAGGAATCCTGCCGCCCGATCGCATTCACGGCACGGAATTCAAATACAAGAGCAGCGGAGAAATTGACACCATCGTCCGCGCCACCGCCGGTTACGGAAAAGTCGCCTTCGTCGACGAGCTCCAGGCCAAAATGAAAATCGGCCCCGACCACGTCATCTACGCCGGCGACGGCAGCTCGGACATTCACGTCATGCTGCACATTAACGCCCGCGACGGCTTCACCATCGCCGTCTCCGAGACCAAACACGTCTCCCACATCGCCCAGCGCACCATTCTCAGCACGAGCGCTCTCGGCGTCCTGGTCCCCATCCTGGAAAAAATTGTCGGCAAAGGCCGCGCGCAAATCCGCACCTTCCTTGAATCCTACGGCTTTCTGATTCAGGAATGGGATAAAGTTCGCACCGACTGGCTCACGCTCCGCCCCGCGACGGAAGAAGCCATCGAAACTCGCTCACTGGAAGGCACATCCATATGATCAGCTTAATCGGCTGGCTCGCCACTGCCCTGGTCACCGCGTCCTATTTTTTTCGCAATCACAAGACGCTCCGCATCATGCAGGCGCTGGGCGCCGTCGTCTGGTTAACCTACGGCGTGCTGATCAACTCCAAACCAGTCATGGTCGCAAACGTAATCGTCGCCGTAGTAGCCTTATACTCCACGTTTCTCCCGACGCGCGTCCCCCCTCCCGCACCCGAAACCGGCGACTAAATTTTCCGCTAGCGCCCCAATCCGACTGCGCGCGTTGAGGTTGTAGCGCCGGCGTCCCGCCGGCTCTTTGCCATTGCCTATCTCGGTATCCTGCCTGTCTCTGCGGTAATTTTTCGCCGTCGCCTCGATTTTTCGTGTCTCACGACGAAGCTGCTACCCTACAACGCAATCCATCCCGCATGGATCAGCCACAACGAAGTAACCGCCACCAAAATCCACAAAATCACACCCTGCAGCATCGGACGCACCCCCACCTGTCGCACCGCAGCCCGCGAAATCCCCGTCCCAATCAAAAACAAAGTCGCCGTCAATCCCAATTTCCCCATCACGCTCAACCCATGCCACGCACCCGCAAGCCCCTGCAAATAAGTATTCGCCACCGCAGCCAAACAAAAAAGCGCAATAAACCAGGGCCACTGCACCCGGCTTTGCGAGCGTTTCATCACTGCCGCGCCCAGCGAAACCGGCACGATCCACAAAGCTCGCGTCAATTTCACCGTCGTCCCGACCACCAACGCCACGGCTCCATAACGCGCCGTCGCCCCCACCACCGAACTGGTGTCATGTATCGCCAGCGCCGCCCACAATCCGAATTGCTGCTGCGACAAATGCAGCAGCCATCCCAGCGGCGGAAAAATCAGCAGCGCAATCGCGTTCAAAATAAAAACCGTCCCCAACGAAACCGCCGTTTCCTCCTGATCTGCATGAATAATCGGCGCCACCGCCGCAATCGCGCTCCCCCCGCAAATCGCCGTCCCCACGGTTATCAATATCGAAGCCGTCTTGTTCACCCCCAGCATCCGCCCTGCCAGCAATCCCGCCGTCAACGCGAACGCAATGCTCGCCGCCGTGTAAACGAATCCACTCCGCCCCGCGCGCAGCACCTCGTGCAGGTTCATCCCGAATCCCAGACCCACCACCGACGCTTGCAGCAAATATTTTGTCGCCGTCCGCGCTTCCGTCTGCCAAGGATGCGTCAAGCTCAGCCCAAAAATCAGCCCAAGCGCGAGCGCCGCCGCGGGGGAGAGCAACCCGCTCGCACACAACACAAACCCCAGCACAAATAAAATCTTCACAGCCACAAGAATCTCCCAGCGCCGCCCGACGTCGCAAAGCAAGACTCCACCTGCGGCCCAGTTTTATAGCATTAATATCCGCCGCTCGGCTCGGCCACAAAACCGCGCGGTCTTTTTCGTCAACATCAAACTTTAGTCCCGTCGCTGCGCCGATACGCAAAGCGGCCTTTCGCTCTCCGCAGCTCAGCCCGCGCTCAACAATAGAAAATATTTGGAAAAATAGCCCTCCTACCCCTTACATCTTCGCCCCTCTCCCCAATTTAATGTGGACATCCGTACCCCTTCTCGGTCAAATTATGGGGGTAGCTCTGACGCGCTTTTGTCATCTGGGGGAAATACGCTATGCGATACTTCGCTTTCCTATTTGGATTGGTCCTTCTTCTATCCATAAGCTCCGCCGCTCAATCCACTCTCTCCAACTCGGTTTTGTTGCCATCTTCCTATTATGCTGTGCCGGCCCCCGCTGACGCGACCGCAAGCTCTCCATCCCTGTCTCTGTCGCCGTTTTCCGTCACCCCCACTGCGGCGAATGCGCCTCCCGGCGCCATGGCCTCCTCCGCACCGCTTTCATTGTCGTTGGCGCCTGCCGCGCCCCCGCAAGACGTCACCAGCGTGTTCCAGAGTTACGCCTGGCAAGTCTACGGCGGCTATACCTACACGCGATTTTTCGAATTGCCGGGCATCACGCAGAACATGAATGGCTTCAACATCAACATGGTGTATTACTGGAAGGATTGGCTCGGCGCCGATGGCGAGTTCGCAGCGACGCACGCAACTCAAGATAACGTGAGCTCCTGGCTCTTGTTCGGCGGCGGCGGTCCGCGCTTTCGCTGGTCCTTGAAAAAGGGAGTCGAACTTTGGGCCCATGCGCTGGTTGGCTATTCGCATTTCACGCCGCAGACGCCTGCCGGTTCCCAGCACGCCTTTGCCTACGAACTGGGTGGCGGCGTTGACTTGCCCTTCAAAGATCGCTGGGCGCTTCGTGTGGGCGCAGACGCCTTGTGCACCACCTATTTCAGCACGCATCAATTCAGCCCCAAGGTATCCGCCGGCCTAGTCTTCCGCTTTTAGCGCGAGGTGGCGAGCCCCCCAGGCACGTTT
The DNA here is from genome assembly GCA_035602855.1 of Candidatus Acidiferrales bacterium. Classification (GTDB taxonomy): domain Bacteria; phylum Acidobacteriota; class Terriglobia; order Acidiferrales; family UBA7541; genus Palsa-295. The sequence continues at coordinate 23,085 of DATNLN010000180.1, read as the reverse complement.
TCGGCGCCGGCCGTCGTCACCTGGGAGCGCTAGTCTCCCGATTGGCGTGGCGCAGCCGCGCTCCTGGCTCTGCGCGGTCGTCTTCCTCTGTATTCTCCGGTTTTCCTCTGTGCTAAATCTTCTGCCTCTCTCTCTGCGCCCGGCGTTTAGCCCGACGAAGCCGGGGCGCTTCTGCGGTAATCTCTCGCCGCAGCCGTTGCCTTGGACGATGTCCCGGCTGCTCCGAAGCGCACGCATGAATCCCAGTCCATCCCCTGCCACTTTTCAGCCCCACCCGTCATCCAATCGCCCATGAACCTATTCGATGAATTGCAGATTCGTGACGTCCTGCTCCGCAACCGGATCGTCGTCTCCCCCATGTGCCAGTATTCCAGCTCAGACGGCTTCGCCAATGATTGGCATCTCGTCCATCTCGGCAGCCGCGCTGTCGGCGGCGCCTCCCTGGTCTTTACTGAAGCCTGCGCCGTCTCGCCGGAAGGCCGCATCAGCCCGCAAGATCTCGGCATCTGGAAGGACGATCACATCGTCTTCCTCTCGCGCATCACTCAATTTCTGTTAGGGCAGGGAACCGTCCCCGGAATCCAACTCGCCCACGCCGGACGCAAAGGCAGCACCCCACGACCGTGGGAGCCTGGCGGCTTCATCCCTGAATCCCAAGGCGGCTGGACGCCGGTCGCGCCCAGTGCCATCCCTTTTTCCGATACCTACGCGAAGCCTGTCGCGCTTGATGCTGCCGGAATTCAAAAGGTCATCAAAGATTTCGCCGCGGCCGCAACGCGCGCCCTGCAAGCGGGTTTCAAAGTAGTCGAAATCCATTCCGCGCACGGCTACTTGCTCCACGAATTCCTCTCGCCGCTCGCGAATCAACGCACCGATTCCTACGGCGGCTCGCTCGAAAATCGCACGCGCCTTCTGCGCGAAGTTGTCACCGCCGTGCGCCGCGTCTGGCCCGCCGGCTATCCTTTATTCGTTCGCATTTCCGCCACCGATTGGGTTCCCGGCGGCTGGGACCTCGAGCAATCCGTCGCCCTTGCGGAATCACTCGTCCCGCTGGGCGTCGATTTGATTGACTGCTCCTCCGGCGGCATGGTTCCCAACGCCCAAATTCCCGTCGCCTCCGGCTACCAGGTTCCTTTCGCCGATCAAGTCCGCGAGCGCACCGGAATCATGACCGGCGCGGTAGGCATGATCACCAGCGCGAACCAAGCCGACGCCATTCTCGATCAGTCCAAAGCCGATGTAGTAATCCTGGCTCGCGAATTCCTCCGCCAACCGTATTGGCCCCTAGCAGTAGCCCGCGACCTGGGCTTCCCCGTAAGCTGGCCAGTCCAGTATCTCCGCGCCGCTCCCGACGGCACTCCGCCTCGCGAAGCAATCGCGCTCCCAGCAAACGCGTCCGCCCAAGCCGAACACGACGAGACGCAGGAATAACCATCGTAGCGTCGGCGTCCCGCCGGCGCTTCGCAGTTGCTCTTGCATCGGCTCCCCGGGGAATGGCAATCTCCCGATTGGCGTTTCTCACATCGCCTCTCGCAATCGGAAACACACCCCGCAAACTCTCTATCCCCAACCCCTCAATCCATCTACCATATTCCCGTGACGACGACCGCTCACCTCCACCGTCGCATCGCCGCGGCCACCGGCATTGTGATGGCCAGCGTTCTGCTCAGCCGCATTCTTGGTTTCTTTCGAGATTGGACCGTCGCTCACCAGGTCGGCGCCAACGCCGCCACCAGCGCCTACTACACCGCCTTCACCCTCCCCGATTTCCTCAATTACCTGATCGCCGGGGGCTCGCTAAGCATCACCTTCATCCCCGTCTTCGCAAAATACGTAGCCGAGCAACGCGAAGACGAAGGCTGGCGCGTTTTCTCCACGGTCGTTACCGTGATGGGCTTCGTGCTGGTCACTCTGGTCGTGCTAGGCGAAATTTATGCAGCGCACCTGGTGAAGTACATCGCCCCAGGCTTCGCCCCGGCCGAATTTCAGCAGACAGTTTTCCTCACGCGCCTGATGCTCCCCGCGCAAATATGTTTCTACGAAGGCAGCATCCTCAGCGCCGTGCAATACGCGAAAAATCGTTTCGTCATCCCGTCGCTCGCGCCCATCATCTACAACATCGGCATCATCCTCGGCGGCGTCCTGCTTTACTCGCGCGTCGGCATCAACGGCTTCGCGGTGGGCGTCCTGGGCGGCGCCATTTGCGGAAATTTCCTGCTGCAAATCTACGGCGCCTGGCGCGCCGGCGCGATTTTCAGGCCCAATTTCAACATCCGCCATCCCGGCTTCTGGATGTTCCTGAAGCTTTCCGTCCCCATCATGCTGGCGCTCTCGCTCTCTTTCGTGGACGATTGGATCATCCGCTGGTTCGGCTCCTATCTCCAACCAGCCTCCATCACCTGGCTCAACAACGGCAAAACTCTCATGCGCGTCCCGCTCGGCCTCGTAGGCCAGGCCATCGGCGTCGCCTCCTTCCCCTTCCTCGCGCAGCTCTATTCAGAAAAAAAATTCGACGACCTAAACCGAATCCTCAATTCCACATTCCGCGCCCTGATTTTCCTCCTGCTGCCGATCTCCGCGCTGACCATTGCGCAAAGTCTGCCGCTCGTTTACCTGGTCTTCTCGCACACCCGTCTCCACGGCCCCGATCTGGCCGCCACCGCTTCGACGCTTGCCTTTTTCTCAATCGGAATGTTCGCCTGGGGCGCGCAAAATATTCTAGCCCGCGGCTTCTACGCCACCCGCGACACGATCACGCCAGCCGTCGTAGGCACGGTAACCACCCTGCTGAGCCTCCCAGTCTATTGGCTCCTGGTCCGCCGCCTCGACTATGTCGGCTTGGCCCTAGCCAGCACGATAGGCATCGTGGCTTACACGATCCTTCTGTTCGTCCTGCTAGCCCGTCGCACAAAAAATCCCGAAGAGGGAACTCTCGTCGTCTTCTTCCTGAAAGTGGCGGTAGCATCCTGCGCCGCCGGTTACGCCTGCTACCGCTTCACAGGCTGGCTGGAAAATTACATCCACTGGCAACACATACTCGGCGCCCTAATCCTGCTAACGCTGGCAACGTCAGCGGGTATCGTGCTCTTCATAGCCCTACTAAAAATATTGCGCGTCCCAGAAGTAAGCCAATACCTGCGCCGCGCATACACCTTCGCCAATCGCACTTGACGATGCAAGGAGCATCGTCATACCGGAGACCGGCGCCTTTGCTTCAAGTCTTCCGAAGGATCTCCCCCGGTTGCTGTTTTGCACTCGCCGTTGCCGTCGCCGCTGTCGTCGATCTTGTAGCGGCCGCCGGCTGTTTGGCGGGCGGTCTAGAGGAAAATGTCCGCAAGATACGAGCTAATTCGCGGCACGATGTGGAGCAAGAAAATCCACACTTGGCTGCACTAGCCAAACCCGGCTTCGCAAAAAATGACTGCGCTATCGTCACCGGCCTGCCAGCAATTCAGCCCGGTGCCCCCCGCTAGTAATCTGCACCCGCCACTGATGAGCTCAAATAGGGATCACACTCGTCACCCGCATCCGCACGGCAACGGAAGTGCCATGAAGTCAAAAACTTACGCCGCCACAAAAACGAAACCGTCCCTTGAACCTGAGCATCTTTCAATAGAGGGCGCTGCAAATGCTTTTACGTGACGCACTCGCCCGCAGGAGGATCGAGGCTATCCAGCCCGAAAATCTCCGCGGCAAATTGCACTTTTGAATGGAGAAAAAATGGACCTTCGTAGGAAAACCTGCCTTACAGCAGTTGCAGTCCTGGTTCTCTCGCTGCCGATCTGGGCGCGCACCGATTCGGCCCAACTCGTCGTCGATCATCCCGTCACCATCGGCACTCAGCAATTGGAACCGGGGACATACGATCTCAAAGCGAATGACGCTCAGAATCAGATCAACGTCGTCCGCGCCGACACTGGCAAGACCGTCGCATCGGTTCCATGTGAATGGGTTCAACTTGCCCAAAAGCCTCGCCAAACAGAAGTCCTCTTCAACGCGGACCGCGTCGTCGAGATCGATTTCGCTGGCCAGACCAAAGGCGTCGCATTTCACTAATCCGCGGAAATCTGGAAAATGGCCGGAGGCGGACTGAACATCCGCCTCTTTCTATTTCTTTACGGCCTTAGCGCAAATATCGCCCCACCCAGTCCAAAAATGTCGCATACCACAACTCACTATTCTGCGGCTTCAAAACCCAATGCCCCTCGTCCGGGAAAATCACCAGTTTTGAAGGCACGCCCTGAACCTGCAAAGCCGTGAAAAATTCCAGATCCTGATTGTAAGGCACGCGAAAATCCAACTCTCCTCCCACGACCAAAGTCGGCGTCTTATATTTCCCCAATGCCGCCGCATATTCGCTCGGCGACCACTTCCGATAAATCTCCGGCTTATCCCAAGGCGCCCCGCCAAATTCCCAGACCGCGAACCACAATTCCTCCGTCGCCCCGTATTCGCTCACCAAATCGTAAGGTCCCGCATGGCTGATCAAACATTTAAACCGGTCCGTGCGCGTCGCGATCCAATCAATCATGTATCCGCCGTAAGATCCTCCCGCGGCAGCCACACGCGACCCATCGATAAAGGGATACTTCGCGATCGCCGCGTCCAGCCCCTTCATCAAATCCTCGTAAACTTTCCCGCCCCAGTCCTGACTAATCTCTGCCGTAAATTTCTGCCCATATCCGGTTGACCCGCGCGGATTCGCCATCACCACCACATATCCCGCCGCAGCCATCACCTGCTGGTTCCAGCGATAACCCCAAGCGTCCGTCCAAGCTCCCTGCGGCCCGCCATGAATCAAGAGCAACGTCGGATATTTTGTCGCCGCATCAAAATGCGGCGGGCGTATCAAGAGTCCTTCCACCCGGGTCTTTTCCGCGCCCTCGAACCAGAACGGCTCCGCCGCCGGCAATTCCAACTGCGCCAGCAGCGCGCTATTCTGATGCGTTATCTGGTGAAGATCCGTTCCAGTTTGCAGGAAAATTTCCGTGGGCATCGTCAGACTCGTCCGCCCCAGCACCAACGTTTTTCCATCGCGGCTCAAATCGAACTCGGCGTTGAATCCATCGGCAACGCGCACGACCGGGCCCGGCTTCAGCGCTGAGATCCAGTACACGGGCATCTCCGCCTTATCTTCTGCCGAGAAATAAATCCCGCTACTGTCCGGCTTCCAGATATACGATTCCACGCTGAGATCGATGTTCTCGGTCAGATTGATTTGCTTGGCGCTTTCGCGCGCATACAACATCAATCGCCAGCGATCCGCTTCATACCCGCCAACCAATTGCGCCCGATAGGCAATCCATTTTCCGTCTGGCGAATAAGCCGGCCCCCAATCATTCCCCGGATTCGTCGTGATCCGCTTCGGCTCGCCACCGCCCGCCGCATCCACCGTAAACAGATCCCCGTTCGTGCTCAGCGCCTCGTCCTTGTCCGTATTCGCCGTGAAACACAGTTCGCGACCGTCCGGCGAAAACGCAATCGCCTCCGGCGCCCCCTCATTAAAAGGTGGCACATCGTAGTTCGCCCCCGGCGTCAAATCCCGCGCCGCTCCGCCACCCTCCACCGCCTCAATAAATAAATGTCCGCGCTTCCCGTCCCACCATTCCGTCCAATGCCGGTATAAAAGTTTTTCGTAAACGCGCGCCTTCACTTTACTTTTCTCTTTCGCAGCGTCGCGCCCCGCGTTGCAAGCATCATCCCTGCAATCCGGATACACCGAAGAAACAAACGCCACCGTCTGCCCATCGGGCGACCACAGCTCGTTGTCAGCCCCAGTCGAAATCGAAGTCAGCCGCGTCGCCTCGCCGCCCTCCAGAGCGATCCAATAAATTTGCGGCGTCCCCGCGCGTCCCGAAATAAATGCCAACTTCTTCCCATCGGGCGACCACCGCGGCCGCATATCACTCCCTCCACGCGTCAATTGTCGCGCCTCGCCACCGCCCGCCGCTGGCACCACCCAAATATCGCGCACCGAATGATTCGCCTCCAGATCAGGCGTCGCCACGCTATACGCAATCCATTTGCCGTCCGGCGAAATCTGCGGCTCGCTAACTCGATGCAGTGAAATCAAATCCCTAAAAGTAATCGCGCGCTTCTCCGCCGTCTGTCCCGCCGCAACTGCAGACGCCGCCACCGCAGCCACCACCAGCACAGTCGCCGCCCCCACACTGCGCGCCCCCCGCCCCATACTCCCTCCTCGCCGTCAGAAATTTTCGCCACCCTCACCAAATCGAGTGATCATCACACTTTCGTTTTCCTTTTCCAAGTGAGTACTGTAAGCCGCGCCCGAAAAAAGGCGCCGTGGAAGATGCACTGACCGTTCATCGTCGCGACTTCGGCTTCACCATCACCTTCCGTTCTATTTTCCGTCGCCGGCTCTATGTTCTTGCATTGCCGTAATGGTTGAATTTCAAGCGACCAGCATTAGGTAGGGGTTGTTGACGCTGCCAGTCTGTGCGTTCTCATTGCGTCTGATGATGAGCTGAGTATCGTCATCCTGCAATCTGCGCCTTCGCTTCCTGCCGGCCGCAGGATCTCTCGCGCTTTCTCCATGTCGTCTGTTCTACTTCGTATCCTCCGTGTCAAATCTTTCGCCTTTCTCTGCGTGCTCCGAGCCTCCGCGCTAATTTTTCGCGGTTTTCTTTGCTTTCGGATTTACTTCAGGTAGGTATTATCAGCGCACATCTGTGTTCGTCAGCGGTGCTTTTGGGTTCCCCGACCACGCTACAAACACTTCAAATCCGATGCCTCACCTTGCAAGTAAGAAAGGCCTGCCCCGCTCCCGCCAATATCAATAAAACACTAAACCCCCGCGGAAAAGTCACAATCCTCCGCGTCTCAATAATCGCCTTGCCTCCTCCGACCTGTATCTCCTGTTTCTTCGCCGGCATCGCTACTTGCGGATGGATCACCGCCGCAATCCCCGCCGCCACCAGCAAAATCCCAACAATCGCAATCGGATGAAATTTCATCTCAGCAACTCCACGCGCTCAATTCGCCGCGCCCGATGTCCCCGACGCGCCCTGCACCTGTGCGCGTGTAATCTCCCCCAAATAATCCGGGCGCGCCTCGTCCCTGACAATATGCGGATACCGCAACCCACCGTGATAATCCACGGAAAAAGTCCGGAACTGCGCCCCATTCGCCACAATCAATTGAATCGGGTCCGTCCCGGTTTTCGCCGCATCCATTGCTTCGCGCATCGCGTCCGACGAATACTGCGCCCCATTCACTGCCACAATTTTCATCCCCGGACCAATCCCCGCATTATAAGCCGGCCCGCCGTGAATCACGTCGCCCACCAGGCCCTCCTCCGACGCCGAAAATCCCACGGTCAACGAAAAATCCGCCCGGCGCGCCAGCGCCTCTTGAATCCCCACCACTTCATTGGGTTGTTCGTTGTACACCAGTTTCCACCCACTCTTTTCCAGCGCCTCGTTGGGAGTCTTGGTTGCCACGCCGTCCAGACGCGCGCGCAAAAATCCCGCCCAATCGTACGGCGCCACGCTATGCAACGTCGCCACCACATCTTCAAACGTGTACGTCTTCAACTCGGGCTGCCCGCCAGGGCCGCCGTGAAAAATCTTGCAGAAATCGTCAATCGATTTCTTGTCTTTCGTGATCGTCCGCAAAGTTTCATCCACGTCCATCCACAGCAATTCGCCCTCTTCGTAGAAATCCGTTCCTCTGCGCCAATTCGACCAGTCATTTGTCGCGTCGTAAAGAAACGGCGCCGCATCGGCCGTATCCTGCAAAGGACGCCAGTCGCGCCCCGGCCGGTTTTCATACTGCGCCACCAGACCCGCAAAATCTTCCCGCCACTGTTCCAGCGTCTGCAGCCCGCTGCGCGCCGTCAATACCTCGCCCAAATATTCCGTCAACCCTTCGTACACCCACAGCAAATCGTCTTTCATCGGCTGCTGATAGTCCGGCGTGGCTAATCCTGCCGGCCGCCGATATTTTCCGTTCCAGGAATGCACGTACTCGTGCGGCAGCAGCGTCGCGAATTCGATGCGCTCGGCGTCGTCAATCAAACTCCGTTCCGCTGTGCGATCGTCGCTCGATTCGTGATGCTCCAATCCAAAATGCGCCACGTCGTCACTCAACGTCAGCAGAAAATGGTAATCGCGATAATGCCGCGCGCCGAATAGCGCGTACGCTTCCGTCACCAGATTGTGCAGCTCCACTTGCGTCTCCGGAGTTATCGCCAAAGCCGCCGCGCTATCCGCGGCAATATCAATCTCATGAGACGGATTCTGCCCCGGCGTCAACTGAATCGCCCGGTAGTAGCGCCCCGAAATCACCGGCGAATCCACCAGCGTGTTCAAAGCCACCGGCGCAAACTCAATCGTCGCTCCATCCTGCTTCGCGATCGGCAGCGCCGTCCCGAATTTCCAATCCGCTGGCAGGCGCAAACTCGGCGCAAAAATAATATCCTTGGCAGGCAGCCCCTTGGGATACATCAGCACCTGGTTCCAGCTTAAAACGTCCAGCGACGCCGTCGCCGAAGCCCCGGCCGAAAATCCCGTCGCCGGCCCCGACAACAGAAAATCAAAATCCGCCGCCAGCAAGCTCACTTCCGCCGGCACGTCCACGTGAATCGAAAACATTTCCACCAGATCCCGCCGCCAGGCAATCGCCTTCCCCCCGCCGCTGAACTTCATCCCCGCCACCTGAATGATTGGCCCATCCGGCATGTGCTCCCCAGGAATCCACTCTGGGTAATACAAAGTCACCGGCGCCCCCTGCACTGGAATCTCCATATGCACATGCAAAATTTTCTGCGGCGCCTGCGAAGCATCCACGCGCAACCGTAGCGGCTTCGCCGCAGTCTGCGCCCAAGCCTCATTCACACAGCCGCACCCAAGCACCAACCCGAGCGCGCCAGCAACCACCAGCAGCCGCATCATCCCTCGCATCCAAGCCTCCAAAATGTCATATCCAAGATCGAAATATAAACGCTGCAACGCTCCAATGATCCAATGCTCAAAATCCCTTCACTCCCGCCTGCCACATCAGGAATCCCAATACCTGTGTGTCCTCTTCAATTATCTTACTGACCGGACGCCCTTCGCTATGCCCCAACTTTGTATCGTACAGAAGCAAAATCGGTTTATCCCCGCCCTGCGCCGCCTGCATCTCCGCCGTCATCTTCCGCGCGTGTAAAGGAGCCACCCGCGTATCGCTATCCCCCGTCAGAAAAAGCACGGCCGGATATTTCCTCCCCCGCACCACATGGTGATACGGCGAATAAGCAAAAAGAGCAGGGAACTGCTCGGCATCCTCCGACGACCCGTACTCCGGCACCCAATACTTCGCCACCAGAAAATTTTGATAACGCAGCATGTCCAGCAGCGGATATCCGCACACAATCGCGCCAAAAAGATCCGGCCGCTGCGTCATCGCCGCGCCCATCAGTAATCCGCCGTTGCTGCGCCCGGTAATTGCCAGCTTGTCCGCCCGCGTATAACGATTCGCGATCAGCCATTCCGCCGCCGCGTAGAAATCATCAAACACATTCTGCTTTCGCTCCAGCATCCCCGCGCGATGCCACTCCTCCCCAAATTCTCCTCCGCCGCGCAAACCCGGCAGCGCAAATACGCCGCCATGCTCCACCCACACCACAGCGTCATCGCGAAACAGGGGCGTCTCGCTCACGTCAAAACCGCCATAAGCCGTCATCAACGCCGCATTCGCCCCGTCCAGCTGCAATCCCTTCTTGTAAAACAAAAACATCGGCACGCGCGTCTGGTCTTTGGATTCATACCAAACCTGCTTCACCTCAAACGCGCTCGCATCAACAGGCACAGCCGGCTTCGCCCACACCTCGGCCCTGCGCGAAGCCACATCACAGCGATAAACCGTCGCCGGTACAGCGAACGATTGAAACGAAAAGAACGCTTCGCTCTGTTTCCATCTCCCCGTCACCCCCGCCACGGTTCCCAGTTGCGGCAGCGCAATTGCCCCCGCCGCGCTCCCATCGGCTTGAAATATTTTCAGCTCCGACGCAGCTTTGTGCGAATACTGCGCCACGATCTTCCCGCCCACCAGCCGAAAATCCTCCATCCGCGATTCGCCTTCCGGAATAATTTCCTTCCAGTGTTCCTGCGCAGGCGTCCGCAGCGGCACCGCCACCAGCCGCCATTTCGGCGCTTTCCAATTCGTCTGCAGATACAAAGTATCGTTCGCGATCGCGCCTTGAAAACAACCATCCAAGGTATTCACGACAGGCACGATCGGCCCCGCAATCTTCAAATCCTGAAAGTACACTTCCGACCGGTCGCAAGCCGACCCGTAGAAAACCGTAAACAGCAAATATCGTTGGTCCTCCGAGAAATCCACCGCCAGAATCTTGTCCGGCGTGTAGCCGTCTCCAAAAACTTTGGTGTCCTGTGCCGCATCCGTTCCCATCGCGTGAAAATAAGCCCGCGGCCCTTCCTCCTCCAGCTTCGAATAGTAAAATCCACTCTTATCCTTCCTGAAAGTCGGCCCGGAAATGTAGCGCGCCCGCGGCAGCACATCCTTGCGCTCTTTCCCAGTTTCCGTGTCCAGAAAATGCAGCACCACCTCGTCCTCGCCGCCCTTGCGCACTCCATATGCCACCAATTTCCCGTCGTCCGAAACGCCTTCAAAATTCACGCTCGTGCTGTGATCTGGGCTCAATCTCTCCGGATCCACCAGCACTTCGTCCTCGCCCTTCGCCCCGCGTCGCATATAAAGGACGAACAAATCCTGGTTCGCCCTGCGCTTTGCGTAAAAATATTTCCCACCGCGCTCGATCGGCACCCCGATCGTATCCACCTTGATCAATTCTCCCAGCCGTTTCGCAATCGCGTCCCGGCCAGCGAGCTTCCCCAGGGCCGCCTGCGTGCAGTCATTTTCCGCGTCAATCCAGGCTCGTGTTTCCGCGCTATCCTGCTCCTCGAGCCAGCGATAAGGATCGTGCACCACCGTTCCATGAATCGTCTCGGCCACGTCCTCCCTCCGGGCCAGCGGCGGACATTTCGCCTTCGCATCTTGTGCATTCACGGTCGTCACGCTCGCAATCAGAAAAAGCAGAAAAATTCCCGGCAGGCTCGATCGTAGAAAATTGCCACGAAAAGTAGGCACCCAACTACAAAAAACGCCCGGCGCGGCGCCAGCACCCGCCGCGAGCTCAACTTTCAATGAATTCCTCCCGCTCGATTCGCCACGTGATCGTCGTGATTGCGGGCTGCGGATAGCGCTTTTCGCCGTCATCCTGAGGAGCGCAGCGACCAAGGATCTCTCTAGTCGCTCGCTGCGATATCCAGGCCCGCATCGTCTCTGCAAAGTCCGAATGGCTAATGATGCCGTCGCCTGCGGCAACCACTAGGTTACCGGCGTGGCCGTCTTTCGAGGAGGATTAAAAAATGGCAAGTCCCTCACCGTCGCACGTACCTTATGACGCACCGCTTCCACCGTCAGTTCCATCTGCAATTCAGTTCCCGCCGCCGCGTGCTCGCGATTCAAACTCCCGAGCGCGATCATCTTTTTCAGCGTGGGCGACCAGGTCGTCGAAGTCGCCTTGCCCACCTGCAATCCCCCGCGATATACCGGCACGTGCGCGCGCGAAGCCGTACTCTGCACCTGCGGCCCCAATCCCACCGCGTCGTAAAGCCGCTCCACATCTTCCCAACGCACATCCAATCCCATCAACAGCCGCTTCGGCCCGCGCTCATGCTCGGCCGCCAGCGCCTCGCGCCCGATAAAATATTCCTTTTTTAAATCCACCATCTTCCCCAGCCCCAATTCGTATGGCGAATATTTCTGCGCTTCAATCAACGCCCGCTTGCTGCTCGTGTAATCCACTTCCAGCATGATTAATCCTGCTTCGATCCGCGCCACGTCCAGCGCAATAATTCCCGCCGGATGCAAATCAAACGGCCGCCCATTTTCCATCAACGCATCCCAAACCCGCGGCGCGTCCTTCCACGGAATCCAAATCTCATACCCCAGATCGCCCGTATAACCCGTGCGCGAAATATCCACTTCTACGCCGCCGATTTTCCCTCGTGTAAATCGGAAATATTTCAAGTTCGCGATATCCGCTTCTGCCACTTTGTTCAGCAAACGTCCCGAAGTCGGCCCCTGCAGCGCGAGCGCCGCCACTTTGTCCGAAATGTCCTCCATCTGCACGTCCAGCCCCAGCGCATTCTGGTGAAACCACCGAATACTCGGGTCCGCCGCCGTCCAGCGATAAGAATTTTCGCCCAGCCGCGAAATCGTCCCGTCATCGATCGCTTTTCCCTGCTCGTCGCACCAGCAGCAATAAATCACCTGCCCGATCTTGACTTTATTAATGTCCCGCGTAATCACCCGGTTGGCAAACTTCGTCGCGTCCTTGCCCTCGATCCGGTATTTGTACAGCGGCGTCACATCAATCAGCGCGCAAGCATTGCGAATCGCGTTGTACTCGTGGTCGTGATGCATCTCGTACACACTCACCGCGTAGTACCCCGACCACTCGCGATAATTCATACTCTCGCACAATTTCAAAGTTCGATCGTGAACCGCAGTCCCAATCGGCACAGTCACTCCTGTTCAAAAAGAAAATCGCCACACGCGCAGCCCGCGATTATAGTGCTCGCGCTGCCTTCGTCGCAACTTATAGCCGCGAGCCACGCGTCATTCATCACTACTTGCCAATGACCAATCGCAGAGGCCACCTCCCTGACCTCCAGTCAATCCGGCCCGCCGTTCTTCCTTGTGACTCCGCTCCCGCGCCTGTAAAATGCCTCGGCTCTGGTATTCATCCTGCGAACGGTTGAATCACCCGCATAATCCATGGCAAAGAAATACGACGTCATCGTAATCGGCGGCGGCCACAACGGCCTCGTGAACGCCGCGTACCTCGCCAAAGCCGGCAAAAAAGTCCTGGTCCTCGAAAAACGTTACGTCCTGGGCGGCGCCGCGGTCACCGAAGAAATCGTCCCCGGATTCAAATTCTCGGTCTTCTCCTACGTTGTCTCTCTGCTGAGGCCCGAAATCATTCGCGACCTGGATCTGCCGCGCCACGGCCTGGAGATCCTCCCGCTCGATGGCACCCTGACCCCTATGCCGAGCGGCGACTACCTCTGGCGGCAGAACGATCACGGTAAAACGCGTCGAGAACTCGAGCGTCACTCCAAACTCGATGCCGAAGCCTACGAAGAATTCGGCAAATCCATGGTCGCCATGTGCCGCTTCGTAAAACCGATCCTGGGCATGATTCCTCCCGATCCCACGTCTTTTGATCCGCGCGACCTGAAAAAACTTTCCTTCCTCGCCAAGCGTTTCCAGAATCTCGACGCCGAAGACAAATACAATCTGGTCCAGCTCATGACTATGAGCGCCGCCGATTTCCTCGACCAGTGGTTTGAAACCGACGTCCTCAAAGCCACCATGTCCGCCTCCGGAATCATCGGCACATTCCTCGGCATCCGTTCGCCCGGCACAGCCTACGTTTTGCTCCATCATTACATGGGCGAAATTGACGGCGCCTTCCGCTCCTGGGGTTTCAGCCGCGGCGGCACCGGCGCCATTTCCAATGCCATCGCCGGCGCAGCCCTGGAAGCCGGCGTCGAAATCCGCAAAGAAGTGGCCGTATCGAAAATTCTCATTAAAAATGGCGTAGCGCAGGGCGTCGTCCTCGAAGGCGGCGAAGAAATTTATGCCGACATTGTCTCTTCGAGCGTTGACCCCAATCTCACGTTCCTGAAATTCATCGAAGCCAGCGAACTTCCCGGCGATTTCCTGGAAGACGTCCGCCGTTACAAATATCGCGGCTCTTCCGGCAAAGTCAATCTGGCTCTCGACGGCCTGCCCGATTTCACCTGCCTCCCCGGCCCGGGCCATCATCTGCGCGGCGCGATCTCCATTTCGCCGTCCATGGAATATATGGAGCGCGCCTACGACCAGGCCAAGTACGGCGAATTTTCCCGCCGCCCCTACATCGATATGGTCATTCCCTCGCTCACCGATCCGTCCGTTGCGCCGCCCGGAAAACACATCCTTTCCTGCTTCGTGCAATACGCCCCCTACAAATTGTCGTCCGGCACATGGGAAGAGCAGCGCGAAGCCTTCGGCAACACGGTCATCGACACGATTTCGCAATTCGCGCCCAATCTGAAAAATCTAATCATTGGGAAACAATTCATCACACCGCTCGATATCGAACGCCAGACCGGCCTCACCGAAGGCAACATCTTTCAAGGCGAACTTTCCCTGGAACAGCTTTTCTTCCTGCGTCCCGCCGCTGGCTGGGCGCGTTACCGCACGCCCATCAAGAAATTGTATATGTGCGGCTCCGCCACGCATCCCGGCGGCGGCATTATGGGCGCTCCCGGCCGCCTCGCAGCTCTGGAAATTCTGAAAGATACGGGGAGAAACTGAGCGTGGCCGCGCAGCGCGACATCCTCATTGTCGGAGGCGGTCACAACGCGCTCGTCACAGCCTTTTATCTCGCGAAAAAAGGGCACAAGCCGCTCGTTCTCGAACGCCGCTCTGTCGTCGGCGGCGCCGCCGTAACCGAAGAATTTCATCCCGGCTTCAAATGCTCCACCGTCGCGCATGCCGGCGGCCCTCCGCTCGCCGAAATCGTGAAAGACATGCAGCTTGCGCGCCACGGCCTGGAAAAACTCGAATCGCCCGTCCGCGTTTTCGCGCCCTCGCCCGACGGCCGGGCGCTGGTGCTGCACACCGATCCTTCAGCCTCCGCCCGCCAGATTGATAATTTCTCCAAAAAAGACGGCGCCAAATATTTTGAACTCTCCAAGGAAATTGCTCGCGCCGCCGCAATCGCAGGAGAGCTCCTCCATCTCACCCCGCCGGTCATCGAAAAGCCCTCCCACGAAGATCTCTGGAAGCTCCTGAAAATCGGGCGCAAAGTCCGGGGCCTCGGAAAAAAAGAAATGATGCAGCTCATCCGCTGGGGCCCCATGGCCGTCGCGGATTTTGTCGCCGAATTTTTCGAAACCGATCTGTTGCGCGCCGTCGTAGCCGCCCGCGGAATCTATGGCGCGTCTCTCGGCCCTTGGTCCGCGGGTTCAACGGCTCTGCTCTTATTGCGCGCCGCCGCAGACCCGCATCCGGTAGGGAACTCAGCCTACCCGCGCGGCGGCATGGGCGCGCTCACCGCCGCCATGGCCGGCGCGGCGAAAGAAGCCGGCGCGGAAATTCGCACCAGCGCCGAGGTCGCCCAAATTCTGGTCAAGCACGGGGCCGTCACCGGCGTCGCGCTCGCCAATGGTGAAGAAATCTCAGCGAAAGCCATAGTTTCCGGCGCCGACCCCCGCCGCACCCTGCTCGGGCTGCTCGATCCGGTGCACCTGCCGCCCAGCTTCGTCGTAAAAATGCTCAATTTCCGCAGCAATGGCGTCGCCGCAAAAATCAACGTCGCGCTCGATGGCCTCCCCTCCTTCACCGCGCTGCAGCATTCCTGCGACGGCAATGCCGCCCTCGCAGGACGAATCCATATCGGCCCCGGCATCGATTATCTCGAGCACGCCTTCGACGATTCCAAATACGGCGAATTTTCCCGCGCCCCTTTTCTGGATATTTCCATCCCCACAATTCTCGATAACTCGCTGGCCCCCGCCGGCAAACACGTCATGTCCATTTACATGCAGTTCGCCCCCTACAAACTAAAATCCGGAGACTGGACCCAGCAGTGCGACGCCCTGCGCGACACCGTAATCAAAACCCTCGCGCAATACGCCCCAGATTTTCCCGCGAAAATCCTGGCGGTGCAAACCCTCACACCTCACGATCTTGAAACCACCTACGGCCTGAGCGGCGGCCACCCCTTCCACGGCGAACTAGCCCTCGACCAAATTTTTACCATGCGCCCCCTGCTAGGTTGGGCCCGCTACGCCACCCCGGTGAAACACCTCTACCTCTGCGGCAACGGCACCCACCCCGGCAACGGCGTCACGGGCGCCTCCGGCCACAATGCCGCCCGCGAAATCCTCAAGCACCTGCGCTAAACTCTCTCCACGAATTCTCGAACAGGAGCGCAGTTGACTTCTCTTCGCTAACGGGCCGCTAACCATGACTGCACCGAAACGAAAGTCGCACGCGATCATCGACCGCTCTCGCCTCCACACCCTTATGCGCCGCGAAGAAGAAAAATTCGTCGCCGAACGCCCGCTCTCGGCCGCTCTCTACGCCCGCGCCCAAAAATCCCTCCTCGGCGGCGTCCCCATGAACTGGATGAAAAAGTGGGCCGGCAAATTTCCCGTCTTCGTCGCCGAAGCTCACGGCGCGCATTTCCAGGATGTTGACGGCCACGATTACGTCGATCTCTGCCTCGGCGACACCGGCGCCATGACCGGCCACTCCCCCTCGCCAGCCGCCGCGGCCATCGCGCGCCAGGCCAACCATGGAATCACGCTCATGCTTCCTACCGAAGACGCCGCATGGGTCGGCGAAGAACTCACTCGCCGATTCGGCCTCCCCTACTGGCAGTTCACGCTCACGGCCACCGACGCCAACCGCTTCGCCATCCGCATCGCGCGCGAAATCACGCAGCGCCAAAAAGTCCTAGTCTTCAATTACTGCTACCACGGCACCGTGGACGAAACTTACATCTCGCTGCATGGCGGCGTCGCAGGCCCGCGCCGCGGAAATATCGGCCCGCCCGTGAACCCCACCGAAACCACGCGCGTGGTCGAATTCAACGATCTGCCCGCGCTCGAAAGGGAACTCGCGCACCGGGACGTCGCCTGCATTCTTGCCGAGCCGGTTCTCACCAACGTAGGCATCGTCCATCCCGAGCCTGGCTACTGGGGAAAAGCCGCCACGCTCGCGCGAAAATTCGGCACACTCTTGATCATCGACGAAACGCACACCATCTGCACCGGCCCCGGCGGTTACACCCACGCCCACGGCTTGAAGCCCGATCTCTTCGTCATCGGCAAACCCATCGCCAGCGGTGTTCCCGCGGCAACCTACGGCTGCACCGCGGACGTCGCGCAAAAAATCACCAGCCGCATCCAACTGGAAGATTGCGACACCGGCGGCATCGGCGGCACGCTCGCCGGCAACGCGCTTTCCCTCGCCGCCATTCGCGCTACGCTCGAACACGTCCTAACTCCTGCCGCCTTCGCCCACATGATTCCGCTCGCAGAAAAATTCGCCGACGGCGTCTCGAAAGCTATCGCCGAAGCCGCGCTCCCCTGGCACGTTGCCCGCCTCGGCTGCCGCGCCGAGTACCTCTTCCATCCGCAGCCCCCGCGCAACGGCGGAGAAGCAGCCGCCGCCATGGATTTCGGACTAGAGCGTTTCATGCATCTGTACGCCCTAAATCGCGGCATCCTCCTAACTCCGTTCCACAACATGGCGCTCATGTCGCCAGCCACCAGCGCTGCGGACATCGATCTTCACAGCAACATTTTCACAACAGCCGTCCACGAGCTAACGCAATGACGCACGGGATCCAGGACCGCAGAAAATTTCTAAAAACGCTCGCCGCCGCAGGCGCAGCCGCCGCATTCCCGCAAATTCCGTTCGGGAATTACGGCATCGCAAACGCCAGCACCGACGCAGCGACCGCCAAACCGCAGCCCCCCGCGGAATCCTTCGATTTCGCCTTCTTCACCGACACTCACATCCAACCCGAACTAGACGCCGCCCACGGCTGCCAAATGGCCTTCGCAAAAATCGCCGCCGCCAAACCCGAATTCGCCATCTGCGGCGGCGACTTGGTCTTCGATGCGCTCGGCGTCAACCGCACGCGCGCCGACATGCTCTTCGATCTCTACCAGCGCACCGAAGCCTCGATCCAAGCGCCTCTCCACCACGCCATCGGCAATCACGACCTCTACGGCATCCTCAGCAAAAGCGGCGCCACTCCCACCGATCCCGGCTACGGCAAAAAAATGTTCGAAGATCGCATCGGCGCGCGCACTTATTATTCCTTCGATCACCGCGGCTACCATTTCATTGTCCTCGATTCCATTTTCCCTACGCCCGATCGCCTCTGGGAAGGCCGCGTTGACGACGCGCAACTGCAATGGCTCGTGCACGACCTCGCTGCCCTCCCTCCCACCGCGCCCATCATCGTCGTCACCCACGTCCCGCTCATCACCGGCTATCTCGCCTACGGTCCCAAACCAGACGGCACTCCGCGCTACGACACCGTCAGCGTCGCGAATTCCGCCGACGTGATCGGCCTGTTCGCAAAGCACAACGTCCTTGCCGTCTTTCAAGGCCATCTCCACATCAACGAGCTCGTGAACTACAAGAATTGCCAGTACGCCTGCTGCGGCGCCGTCTGCGGCAATTGGTGGCACGGCCCGCGTCTGGATTTTCCCGAGGGTTTCACCATCGTCAGCCTCCGCGAAGGAAAAATCTCCTGGCGCTACGAAACCTACGGCTTCCGGAGCGTCGCACCCCTCCCCCGGTATAAATCCTAAATCGCCAAGCAAAATTGGTTTATCATCGCGGCGACCACATGAGCCCAAACAAATTCGCGCCCTGCGCCATTCTCGCTTTCGCGCTCGCATCCTTCGGGAGCGCGCCGCTCGGCGCGCAAACAATCGAGTCGCAGCCGCAACCCGCACCGCAATCGCATCCCATCATCCTCCACGCCGCGCGCGTCCTCGACGTAGAATCCGGCCGCCTCCTCGCCCCCGGCGAAATCCTTATCCAAGCCGAGGTAATAAAAGAAGTCAGCACCAAAGTCTCGCGTCCGCCCGCTTCAGAAGTCATCGATCTCGGCGACACCACTCTTCTTCCCGGCCTGATTGATGCGCACGTCCACCTCTTCCTCCATCCCGGCCCGGAAGACGTGCAAACCGTCACCGAATCCGTGTCGCAACGCACCATCGCCGCCACGGTTGCCGCACGCGCCGACCTAGTTGCCGGATTCACCGCCGAACGCGACATGGGCACCGAAGGCGCTGGCTCCGCGGACACCGCCGTGCGCGATGCCATCAACCGCGGCGACATTCCCGGCCCGCGCCTGCGCATCAGCGGCAACGCCATTAATATTCTCGGCGGCCACGAAGACGCGATCGGCTACAACCCCGAGCAGCACGTTCTCCCCAACGCCACCTACGCCAACAATTCCGCCGAGCTCGTCACCGTAATCCGCGAGCAACTGAAAGAAGGCGCCGACTTCATCAAAATTTACGAGACAGGCGCGGACTCAGTCGCGGACGCAAAGCTTTCGACACCCTACCAGTACACCGAAGAAGAACTGAGCGCCGCAGTCCGCGAGGCCGCGCGCACCGGCCATCGCGTCGCGGTCCACGCCACAGGCGAACCCGGCACGCTCTACGCCGCTCGCGCCGGAGTCGAATCTGTTGACCACGCCTTTCAACTCAGCGACGAGACCATGCGCATCATGCGCGAAAAGCAGATCTTCGCCGTCCCCACTTTCACCATCTCGGAATATTTCGCAGAACATGCCGCGACGCCGGCAGGCTCTGCACGGGAACACGCCCTGCTCGACGTGCACGTCAGCGAGTTCAAAAAGCAGCTCGCCGCAAGCGTTCCCATCGCCATGGGTTCGGACGTCGGCCCGTTTCCGCACGGCACGCAAGGCCGCGAATTTGTCTTGATGGTGAAATACGGAATGTCGCCGCTGGCAGCAATTCAAGCCGGCACACTGAACGGCGCAAAGTTGCTGGGCTGGCAGGAAAAAATCGGCGTGCTGAGGCCCGGCTATCAGGCAGACATCGTCGCAGTCCCCGGCAATCCGCTCGACGACATCTCCACGCTCGAAAAAGTTTCCTTCGTAATGAAAGCCGGCGTCATCTACCGCAAGTAACCAGAAGCTATCTCATCACGCCTTACTGCGAAGCGTACGGCTTCAGACTTTGTCTGGCGTGATGATACTTCGCCATGCGCCGACCGCGACAGTCGCATGTCATCCGAAACGTAGTGCCGCGTTTTTTTTTCTTGCCCGCCCAGGTTTGACGGGCGCCGGACGCAGCGAGGGATCTTCTTTTGCCGGGAACCGCCCTCGCGCGCATACCCGCAACGCTCGGTGCTGCCGCAGAATCGTGATCCCACCGGCCGCGCAGCTCCGCGCGTGCCCGGCCTAAGCCTGCCCACTTCGCGGAACGCTCCATTTATTAATTCGTTGTGTCTGGAGTACGACGGGCATACGATGCGCCGGACAGAAGTCTCAACCGGCCCTTTCGGTTCCGATCCCTCTGCCATCCACAAAAACAGGAGAGATAAAAACGATGATCAAGCGAATGCTGTGCCTTTCCACGTTCTGTGTATTGCTCATGTCCATGTTCGCATTTTCCGCGCCGGCCGCGCGCGCCCAGCAGGCCGACGCGCCGAAGCAGCCGGTGGTCTACACCTATGTTTCTTTCTTCGGAGTTCCCCGCGCGCAGTGGGGCGCATACGAGAAAGGCGCGGCGTCGGGGCATAAGGCTTTCGACGGTCTCCTCGCCGACGGAACGATCCTCAGCTACGGAGACGGCGCCCTGGAAGTTCATGAAGGCTTGAACGCTCCAACGCACGTCGGTTGGTTCACTTCGTCGTCGGTCGCAGGCCTGATGAAAGCCTTGACGGTCTTGCGCACCTCGGCTCCTACCGCATCCGAAATTGCCTACACTATGCACTCGGATGAGATCACCATGTCCACCTCGTACAACGGCAAAGGCGGAACCACCGACAGCGGTTACGTCCTGGTGCAGGATTGGACGCCCAAGCCGGGACACGCCGAAGAGTTCCGCGATCTGCTGACGAAGTATCGCAAGCCCGCGCTCGATGCCGAGGTTGCGGACGGCACTCTCTCCGGCTATTCCGTCGAGGAAGACCTGATTCACACAGAAACGCCCGGCGCCTACACTCTGATCGCCGTGTTCCCGAACGCGGCGGCCATGGATAAGTTCTACGCGGAGATCGAATCGCTGCACACCAAGCAACCGCTCTTCGGCGACGTCTACAGCTCAACGGTTGACTATGCCTCACACCGCGACCACCTGCTCCGCATCCTGTACTCGAAAAGCAAGTAAGGCCACGACGCGGATTGGGCGGTAACTTCGCCACCCAACAAAACTAGAGCGCGCGCTACTTTTCCCAGGAAGCGGGAAGGGTGGGCGCGCTCGATTTTTTTGTGCTGAGTGGTTTTGCGGCGGGGCGCGACCGCCAATGGCGAGGGCAACGCCAATTGCCGAGGAGACTACGTGGTCCTTGTGCGGGCGTCTCGCGGGGCGCTAAAATAAAGAGCTACGAATGAGTACGACAGACGGAGTGAGGCGCAACTAATGACATCCACGGCGACGACTGGGACACCTAACAGGCCTGTGAATTTGCAGCGCGGGGAATTTGCGAACGAAGCGTTTATTGATTTTACTCAGCCTGAGAATCGCAAGGCTATGGAGGATGCTCTGGCGCAGGTGCGGGGCATGTGCGGGCGCGAATATCCTTTGACAATTGGTGGGGAGCGGATCACTACGACGGAAAAGATCAAGTCTTACAATCCTTCGCATCCCGATCAGGTGATTGGCGTGTTCCAGAAGGCTACCGTGGAGATGGCCAACGAGGCGGTGGAAAAGGCTCATGCGGCTTTCGAACGCTGGAAGCGTGTGCCGGTGGAGGAGCGCGTCGCGTGTTTGTATCGCGCAGCGGATATTTTACGCAAGCGGCGCTACGAACTGGATGCCTGGCTGAGCTACGAAATCGGCAAAACCTGGCCGGAAGCGGATGCGGACATCGCCGAGCTGATCGATTTCTGCGAATACTACGGGCGTGAGGCGTTGCGGTTGGGCGCGCCGCAGAAATTGACTCCTTTTCACGGTGAAAAAAATTATCTGAAATACATTCCGCTGGGCGTTGGCATCGTGATTCCGCCATGGAATTTCGCAGCGGCGATCATGGGCGGGATGACGGTGGCCGCGGTCGTCACTGGTAATGCGGTGGTAGTGAAACCTTCGAGCGATTCGCCGACCATCGCGGCAATCTTCATTGATATTTTGTACGAAGCAGGTGTGCCCGGCGATGTGGTGAGCTTCTTCACCGGACCGGGCAGCACGGCGGGCGAAGCGCTGGTGACGCATGCGAAGACGCGCTTCATCGCGTTTACCGGATCGAAGGAAGCGGGATTGCGCATCGCGGAACAGGCAACCAAGACTCAGCCCGGCCAAGTCTGGATCAAGCGCACCGTGCTGGAAATGGGCGGCAAGGACGCGATCGTCGTGGATGAAGAAGCGGATGTGGACGCGGCGGTGGAAGGAGTGGCGCTTTCTGCGTTCGGTTACCAGGGACAGAAGTGCTCGGCGTGCTCGCGGGCAATCGTCGCGGAAAAGATTTACGACGAGTTTTTAACCAAGCTGGTGGAGCGCGTGAAAAAAATCAAAGTGGGCCCGATCGAGGATCCCGCCAATTATATGGGCCCGGTGATCAACAAGGCGGCGATGACTTCGATCCTTGGTTACATTGACCAGGGGAAAAAGGAAGGGCGGCTGGTGGCCGGCGGAAAACGCGCCGCCGGCGATGGATATTTCATCGAGCCGACGGTGATTGCGGACGTGGATCGCAAGGCACGGATTTTCCAGGACGAAATCTTCGGTCCGGTGCTGGCGGTTACGAAGGCGAAAGACTTCGAGGAAGCGCTTTCCATGGCCAACGACAGCGAATTCGGACTGACCGGCGCGGTCTATTCGCAGAATGCCCAGAAAATCGCGCGCGCCGAAGAAGAGTTTCACGTCGGTAATCTCTACATGAACCGCAAGTGCACGGGCGCAATGGTAGGCGCGCATCCGTTCGGCGGATTCAACATGTCGGGAACGGATTCAAAGTCCGGTGGCCAGGATTATTTGTTGTTGTTTACGCAGGCGAAGACGGTTTCGGAGAAGATTGGCGGTACGAAGTAGGGTCAACGGCGTCGGCCGGCTGGTGGTCACTTGGGGAGATTGTTCTTGACGCGGGAAATCGAACAGAGATGCTTCGCTGCGCTTCCTTCGCAAGGTCACTCAGGGCAGGCAGGATAACGGCCTCGTGCGTCAGGCGGTCGGAGATATTTCGGCGGTCGGTTTTAGTTTGAACGCATAACGCAAGACGACGTAGGCAACGGGCCCTGAAGCGAGCAGCAACGGCGCGTAACGCCAGACGTAGTCCTCA
>DATNLN010000141.1:0-3697 GCA_035602855.1 Candidatus Acidiferrales bacterium | reverse complement strand
CTCTCAGCGAATGGGACAAGGTGCAGCGGGCAAATCTGTCGGATTTAGAATGAGGGTGATCTTCAGATCGCAGATGTTTCCGTTTCGACATTCCAGTTCTATGGGTTGTTTGAATCCTCGGTGTGGCGAAGCCAACAATCGATATTTTCCTGACTTGACGATTCCTAGATCAAAGTGACCATCACCGTCGGTCGAGACAACCCGCACGGTCACTTGCTTGCGCTGCGAAATATATCTTCTCAACTCCACCCGAGAACTAGTAAGAGGAGCGGTCGTTTGATCCTTTATCGTTCCAACGACTTGAACCTGATCGCGCAATTCAAGATTTGGGTGGATCACTTCGACATCGTAGCAATAGTTGGGGTCGGTAGGGCCACTTTGCACGCGTTGTGCGAAGACAGAGCCCGCGACTATTGCGATTAAGAGAGCCGCCATTCTCATGGAATGAGGATACACCCATCGTTTTGAAGGCTAGGTCCTGATTTAACCAGGACCTGACGGCGCTAAAGACGTTTATCGAGGGTTTAGGTAGGATAATTTATCTTCAATTCGGTCATAAGAATTGCAGGGAGCGTATGTGAGTGTTTTTAAACTGGCTTTCTTGCTCGCCTTGATTGCCTCATGCAATGGTGCAGTTACAAATGCACAAGAGCGGTCGCCGTCGGGCAACCCGCCAATGGTCCTGACAGGTGCGATTCCGCTGCCCAACGTACAAGGCCGCATCGACCACATCGCTATCGATCCTAAAGCGAGACTGTTTGTTTCCGCCCTCGGGAACAACACCGAAGATCGTGGACATTGCCGCCGGAATTAGAAGTCACACTATCAACGGAGTTCCCAATCCGCAGGGTGTAGTCTACGTGCCTGAACTCGACAAACTCTTCGTGGGTAGCGATTCAGGTAGGCTCTATATATACGACGGGAAATCGTTCGACCTCGTGACTTCCATCGATTTTAAGGATGATGTTGACAACCTGCGCTACGAGCCCGCCACCAAACGTGTGTATGTGGGATATGGGGACGAAGAGAGTGGGGCAATCGGCGAAGTTGACGCGACCACAAACAAGCGACTAGACCAAGAATTCAAACTCGGGGCGCACCCCGAGTCATTCCAGGTAGAAAAGTCCGGTCCTCACATATATGTAAACCTCCCCGAGTTGAAGCAAGTTGCGGACATCAACCGAACGACCGGAGTGATCTCGCGTTGGCCGATCTCGGCAGAGAGCAACTTTCCCATGGCCCTCGATGAGCCGGATCATAGGCTATTCGTAGTTACATGAGCGCCTGCACGCTTGGTGGTCCTCGACGCAACCTCGGGCCGCGAGGTCGCTGCGCTCTCCTGTGTGCAGAACGCGGATGATGCTTACTTCGATGCAGCACGCAAACGAATTTACATTCCGGGCGGTGAGGGCTACATCAGTGTTTTCCAGCAGAAGGACGCTGATCATTACGAACTTCTTTCCAGAGTTTCAAGCGCTATCGGAGGTCGGACGGCGGCGTATTCTAGAAAGGGGAGGAAAGGGCTGGACTATTTTTACCTCGATGTTCCTGCGCGCGCTGCCGAAGGCGCCGAATTGCTGATTTATACGGTACAAGACTGAGGATTGTGTATCGTAGCCGAGTCGCGTGTCGCTTCACGAAAGTGACTTATGAAACTTTGGAAAATCCTCTTATCGGTCGGATTCCTCATACTGATCGCGCTCATTATTTATGGCGCTCGATTGGTCTCCCGTGGACTCAGCACCGCTGACGAGCCGTCGTACGTGGAAACCATCCTAGCGCGTTCCACTCGCAACCTAGCGATTCCGCGGAAGTCCCGTTTAGAAACAAACCCGTGGAAGCCCACCCCTGAGATTCTGCGAGAAGCGCGTGAGAGTTTCATTGATCGTTGTGCAGTGTGCCATGGGCCAGACGGCTCCGGACAAACCCAAGACGGTACCAACCTTTACCCCAAAGTGCCGGACTTGCGTTTGTCCCCAACGCAGAACCTGAGTGACGGAGAAATTCGCTACATCATCCGGAACGGTGTGCGGCTGACGGGAATGCCGGGATGGGCGAAGCCGCATGACGAGCAGAGCGACGACAGCTGGAAGCTGGTCTTGTTTATTCGCGACCTGCGCGCATTAAGCAAGCAGGAGCGGCAACAACAGGCGTCCACAGTGCAGTCTGCGCATTACGTTGGTTCGCAATCCTGCCAAAAGTGCCACGCGGAAATCTACGAACATTGGCGAAAGACGCCGATGGCGAATGTGGTGCGCGATCCCCGCGAACATCCTGACGCGATCATTCCTGATCTGGCGACCAACACCGTAGCCAAATTTACCAAGGACGATGTCGCGCTGGTTTACGGAAGCATTTGGAAGCAGCGCTATTTCACGAAAAAGGGCGACGACTACTATCCGGAGCCCGCGCAATGGGATGTCACCCATCGCATTTGGCGGCCCTATTTCGTTGCGAAAGGGACAGACTGGTGGGAGCCGTTTTATCCGCCGGACAATATGCAGCGCCCGACTGGTCCGACTTGCGATGGATGCCACTCGGTGGACTACGACATCCACACGAAACAGGTGGCGGAGTGGAACGTTGGATGCGAGAAGTGCCATGGTCCTGGAAGCGACCACGTAGAGCGCCCGTCGCGCGCGAATATTTTGAATCCGACGCGCCTGGACTACGTTGCGGCGAGCGACACCTGCATCCAGTGCCACTCGCAAGGACGGCCGCTGACGATTCCGCTCGAAGGAAAATACTACGACTGGCCCGTGGGGTATCGCGTAGGTTTACAACTGCAGGATTTTTGGCAACTGGAAGAGCATATGCTGGGCGAGACAACATTCACGCACTACGCCGACGGCACATCCCACAAGAACCGCATGCAAGGCAATGATTTTGTGCAAAGTGTGATGTACCGGCGTGGGGTGAATTGCTCTAGCTGCCACGATGTGCACGGCACGGAGAACTACGCCCAACTGCGCGAGCCAGCGGATAAATTGTGCCTCGATTGCCACGGTCCGCTTTCCTTGAACGGGCCAAGGACGGGAACCATCGAAGAGCATACGCACCACAAAAAAGGATCGGCAGGAAGCAGCTGCATCGCCTGTCATATGCCGAAAATCGAGACGACAATTGCCGACGTTAAGGTGCGGTCACATACCTTTGCCTTCATAACGCCCGCAATGACCGACCAATACAAAATTCCCAATCCTTGCACAACGTGCCATGCAGACAAGACCACAGCGTGGGCCACTGAGGCTTTGAAACACTGGCCCGAGAGATCGCCTTGGCGTATGTAACTGACTTTCAGACCCCGGGCAAGTTCTGAGTCCCGATTAACGCTGCCAGCTCAACCGGTCGATGCAACACCATCCAGTGCATTGATTCGACAATGCTTGCGCGGGAGAACCATCTGCTTAGCCGCACTCGGTCAAAACCTAGCCAGGGCAGCGTTCCGGCTGGTCTAACCCTAACACGCGATTTCAGCTTTTGTTTTCAATGCCAGGCGGGTTCTACCTTGGTGTTGCGCCGACCCTCTGAACCCGCACGCGTTACCGGACATCTGCTTTTGGCTCGATTCCACTTGATTGCATAACAACGTCGGCTCCTTAGACCCGAGTAGACTATGGTTTGTCGATGACCAAAGGCTCGGGAGAAAGGAGCCGAACATGGTCATTATAGGCGTGGATTATCACCCGAGCGACCA
>DATNLN010000139.1:0-25658 GCA_035602855.1 Candidatus Acidiferrales bacterium | reverse complement strand
AAATTCCTAAGCCTACGCGGCCTGTTTGCGAGCATCCCGAACCATTTCTTCGAGGACGGTTTTGAGCGAGGTCTGCGCTTTGCAATCGCCTTCGAATCCACCTTCGAACTCGATCCGGCCCTCCTTGAAACCCTCGATCATCTGAATTCTCGGGGCGGGATTCTTCCTACCTTGAGCGCGAAAGACCTCTTCCCATCGAGTTCGTGGAACCGGGTCCGCCTTTACTGGCTTGCCGAGAATATCAGTTAGCGTCGCCGAGCGAACACTCGGCAGCGTCATCTCTCCCTCTTCCGGGGCGGACGAAGCTACCGTGATGAGGGTCTCGGGCGAACTCCTCTCGACCGAACTCAGAATCACAGCGAAAACGCAGCCGGAACCAACAGGTCCGCGAGACCCATGTTGCGGTACATCTCGGTGCGAACACGATCTGCTACTCCGTTTACGATCTCCGCGCCATCCTGCGCGGGATCGATGTGCACACGGAACGGACGCTTGCCGAAGGGCAAATCCACCACTCTGACGATAGCTCTAGCGACATCGGCCACATCGGCATCGGCAGGGGCGGTAGCAGCGAGCCCCTTCATGATGTCGTCACCAACATGCGCGTAAGGGCCGTTGTCGTACTCGGCCTGACGCGCCTTGTCTGCAGGTGCACCGGCATGGGCGAAGTGATTCGTGCCGGAGGTGAAGGCTCCGGGAACGATGATCGAGGTCTCGATGCCCCAGCGATTCAACTCTGCGGCATAGCTGACAGCGAGCGCATCCATAGCTGCCTTCGCCGCAAAGTAGGGTGAAAGATAAGGCGGCGTGCCACCGCGAGTGCTGGTGCTCCCAACCCATAGCACCAGACCCTTTTTCTGTTTGCGCAGTTGCGGCAGCGCGGCACGATTGACGCGCTGCGTGCTGAGCACGTTGGTGTCGTAGACCTGCAGGAGTTGTTCGGGAGTAAAGGCTTCCGCCGCACCAAAGACCATGTGTCCCGCGTTGTGGATGACGACATCGAGACGGCCGTCTTTCTCGACGATCGTCTTGATGGCCGGGTCGGCTGATTCCTGAGAGGCCACATCCAGCTCGATCGTACGAAGGTCTGCGCCGTTTTCTGCGGCGAACTGTTTCGCGGCCTCTACCTGTGCAGCGTTGCGGCCAGTAGTCTCGCGCATGCTGGCGTAAACGGTGTGACCTGCGATCGCGAGAGCGCGTGCCGCGAGGGCGCCAAAGCCGCTCGAAGCTCCTGTGATGACGATGATGTTCTTCATATCGATTCTCCTGTTCTTTGGGTTATGGGAATGATGACTGGGAATGATGTCTGCTGTTTATGCGAAGCCACCGTTTGCGCGAAGCACCTGGGTGTTGACCCATCCGCCGTCGGGCCCGGCAAGAAAGGAGACGACGTTTGCGATATCGTCGGGCTGACCCAGTCGCTCCAGCGGCGCCATGCTGCTGATCTGTTTGATCTGCTCTTCCGTCTTGCCCTCCAGGAAGAGCTCCGTCCCTACAGGTCCAGGGGCAATGGCGTTGACCGTAATCTTGTGTCCGCGAAGCTCGTTGGCGAGGACGTGGACAAGGCCTTCGACGCCTGCCTTGGAGGCGATGTAAGGGCCGTAGGCAGGAAAGTTCTTCGCGAGGACGCTGCTGGAGAATGCGATGATACGGCCTCCCTCGGCTACATGCTGCGCGGCCTGCGAGAGGACGAGGAAGGTTCCGCGGAGGTTCGTGGCGATGACTTTGTCGAAGGTCTCCACGTCGCCTTTGGTGATGGGCGAAAGAGACATGATGCCTGCGTTGTTGACCACGACGTCGATCTGTCCGAACGCCTTGAGGGTCTTCTCGAAGAGCTGCTTGACGTCCTCGGGACTGGAAACATCAGCCTGGACTGCAAGGGCGCGTCCGCCTGAGCTGGTGATCTCGTTGACCACCTCTTCTGCCTTGGCTGCATTGCCGGCATAGTTGACGACGACGCCGAATCCGTCGGCTGCGAGGCGAAGGGCAATGGTACGTCCGATGCCGCGGGATGCTCCGGTTACGATAGCTGTCTTTCTCATGGTGGCTCTCCTTTTTGGCGGCTTCTTCGAACTGGAAGTCCGTCGCTAACGAGAGATTGAACCTGGCAGGGCTATGCGTCCAATGTATAATGCTAATATTCATTATGCGTGTAACGCAGCTGCGTCAGGCCGACTTAAATCTTCTTGTTGTGTTCTCTGTACTTGCCGAAGAGCGAAATGTATCGCGTGCCGCCAAGCGGCTGCTGCTGAGCCAACCCGCGGTGAGCCGAGCATTGCAGCGAATGCGGGATACGTTTCACGATGATCTGCTGGTGCGGACGGCCAAGGGCTATGAACCAACGCCGCAAGGGGAACGTCTTCTGCAAGAGCTCGAGATCATGTTGCCGAAATTGGACCGGCTCATCTCGGGCTCGACATTCGATCCCGTGACCGAATATTGTTCTTTCCGGATTGCGGCGACAGACAATGCGACCTCGATCATCGCACCCGTTCTCTGTCGCGAGGTTCTCCCGGTGGCGCGACAGGTCCGCTTCACCTTCGCAAGTTGGAGAGGAGATGTCTTCGAGGACCTGAGTCACGGTCGTCTCGATCTTGCTTTGATTGGCGATGAAGGCCATGTGCCCTCACCTTTACTGACCGAGGTCATTTACGAGGAAGAACTCGTCTGTATTGTGGCAGCGGATGCACCCTACCAGCGCCAACTCACTCTCAAACAATATCTCGCGGCCGAACACATTGGCGTCGATATCGTCGAAGGCTCGCAACATATACCGGAGAAGCGTCTCGCAGCGCACGGTCATCGCCGTCGTACCATGATCACCCTGCCATATTTCGGAGCGGCTACGCGGTGTATTCCTGGAACCAAACTGATTCTTACCGCACCCCGGCGATTCGCGCGACTGGAGGCCGAAAATCACAAAATCAAGGTGCAGAAGGCTCCGGAAGAGATAACCGGCTTCAAGTACCTGATGATCTGGCATCCGCGAGTCAATACGGATGCCGCGCATGCATGGCTTCGAGGCGAGATCAGGAGAATTGGCAAGAAGATCGGCTCCTGATCTGAGAGCCACACGGAGGAGTTCTCGCTGACGAGCGCGCGCAACGCTGGAAACGATGACTCGGCCCCTGCGACGAAGACAATGATGACCCAAGGTGTGAGCCAGGGACAGGAAATGGTTTCGGATAGGGAACTTTACCCCAACCGGACTCGGGTTTTTCTAGCTACCTATCACGCGTTACGGATTACGGTCATCCATCTTTAGCCGCTGAAGCACCGGCTTTCTACTCGCCCGAGCTGTTTCAGTTCTGCGGCTTCGGCGGCGCGGGCGCCCCCGGTGCCGCAGACACGGGCGGCGTCGCTTCCGCCGGCGCAAGCGAACTGCAATCCACCGCCGTGTGGTTGTGCACGATCACCCAATCGTTACCCACTTTGTTGAACACCAGCGTCGTCTGCCCTCGCGCGTCATATCCTTTCCCTGTTGCCAGCACCGCCGCGAAATCCCACTGGTAGGTCGCCCACGCCACGTCCGCGTGCGTGTAAATAAACGTGTTCCGCCGGATGATCTGCATCTGCTGGAACGCCGCTTTCTGCCTCTCATACCCCGCCGACCAGTTTTTCCAGCCCACGATCGGCGGTCCGTAATCACTGCTCACAAATGTCGCGCTGTCGGAATAATACTTGTGCATCAGCTCCATATTTCCCAGCTGCTGCGCCGCCAGCATTTCACCGATGTCACGCTCGATCTCGTCATTGGGCGACATTGGCATGGACGGCGTCGGCTGATCCGAAGCAGTCTGATTCTTCTTGGTTTTCTGCGCCCACGCTCCCGAGCCAACCAGCAAAATCACAGCCATGCACGCGAGCGCCTGAATCGCATCCGCGCGCATCCTCGCCAACCTCACCTCAAATCCCTTCATTCGCTTTCCCTCCTCGCGAGCCCCGGCCGGAGCATAGCACGAGCCCGCAGACGCGGCGGCAGCCATCCCCGCACGTGTTGCGCATGAAAAAACTGTCTCGGTAATTCACTTCGAGGAGGCTTGGGACTTCCGCCTATTTTTTCAAATCCCGCGCCATGCGAAATCCATAATCCGCATACTGAAATTCCGGCGGAATGCTTGCCCGCGCCGCGCACCGCGACACCTTGATCTGATGCCGCCAAGATCCGCCGCGCGAACTTCGCCGCAGCCCGCCCGCCGGTCCCTGCGGATTACGCTCCGGCGACACTCCATAATATTCGGCCGCAAACCAATCCGCGCACCACTCATGTACGTTCGCCCCCATATCGCAAAGCCCGTAAGCGTTCCGTTCCGCTCGCCCCACGCGTTCCGGCCCGTTCTTCCACCGCGCTGCATAATTTGCCAAGCGCTCCGGCGGCTGGTCTCCCCAGGGAAATTGTTTCTGCTCCGCGCCGCCGCGCGCCGCCCGTTCCCATTCCGCTTCGGTCGGCAGACGATATCGCCGTCCGGCAGCCGCGCTCAACCACTCGCAGTAGGTCACCGCATCAAACCACGAAGGCGCGACCACTGGCTGTTCCGCATTGGAAAAATTCGCATCCTCCCAATGCAGCGGCGCGCGATGCTTGGTCGCAAGCAAGAACTGCCCGTATTCCGCGTTCGTCAGCTGGCATTCCGCCATCTCAAACGCATCCACCCAAACCCGGTGCAGCGGCCGCTCATTGTCCTGGCCCGTCTCGCTTCCCATCCAAAACCACCCCTCCGGAATCGCCACCATGCGCGGCTCGCCAGGGTTTACACCCGCGCGCGCGCCCCAATCCATCGCGCCGCTCGCCCGTCCATCCGCAGCCGCGCTCACGTCTTCAATCCTGTCCCGCCACATGTCTGGTCTGGCTCAATAAATTCACAAACAACCGGTAGGCCCCCGGCACTCCGGCCGGCAGCTCTCGAAAAAAAGACAGCCCCGTATAAATGTACAGCCCCTTCCCGTCGCGCGCGTAAACCAGCGACCCCTTCGCCTCCGCCTCGCCCGGATCCGTCAACCCCAGCACCGGCGTATATTGCGCGTCAAACGTTCCCCAAAAATAAAGGCCGCGCTCCTGCACCCAATCCTGAAAATCCCCGAGCGTGATCTTGTTCGGCGAATTCAGCAACGGATCGTCCGGCGCCAGAAATCGCACCGGTGAATTTGCATCCGTCACCCGCGAAGTCTCCCCTGGCATCGTCGCCTTGAAAGGCGCCGGCAATTCCTGATTCCACGCAAAATCCCGCTGATACTGCACCAGCAGCGTCCCTCCGCGCTTCACGTAATCCAGCAGCCGCGCGTTGGCGCGCAGCAGATCCGGCCGCAACTCGTAGGCGCGTATGCCCACCGTAATCGCGTCGTACTTGCTCAAATCTCCAAACGCCAGCGCCACCTCGTCCAGCATGTCCAGCCGAATTCCGATCTGCCGCAGAATTTCCGGCAAAGTATCATTGTCCGCCGCGATATATCCAACGCGCAATCCCGCCGGCACAATCAAATTCAGCACATGCACGGTCGCATCCGCCGGCTCGCTCCAGTTTCGCGTCGGCAAAGTCGGAATCGGTTCTACCGAAGTGCGAAAAGTTTCTTCGCCAATCCGCGCAAACGGATGCAGCGCATAAGCCCCCGCCGCAGTTTGCGCCGGCGCCGTCACCACAAACTGAATCAACCGGTCGCCCCCCTTTGCAAATTCCAGCGGCCCCTGCACGTTCGGTGTCTCTACCGTCCAGCCTTGCGGCGCTTCTAGTCCCACCGTAACTTTCGTCGCCGCCGTGCCGTGATAACGCACGCGCGCGAAAAGTTTTACCGGCATCGCGGTCTGTTTCTCGGGCGCCATCACCTGCTTGGGCTCTACCGTCAACGTCACCGCCGGCACCAGCTCGAGCGCATACGTTTGTATTCCGGTCGTGGTGGCCTCGATCGAATTCACCGGCCGTTCCATCGCGAACTGGTATCCGGCGACCTCCACTTGCAGCGCCAATCGCACCAGGGGCGGCGGAAACGGCAAAATTGCATCCGCCGGTGTCAGCGACCGCCGCGCACCCGCCGGGATCGCCACGTTGAACTTCGCCGCCTCGCTCTCTCCCTTCACTCCCTCGGGCGTCACGTTCCATCCGCTCGGCACCAGTAGGCTGCTCGCGTTCAAAGTCCATTTCGCCGGTACGGCCGGCGTCCCTGCGACCGACACCTCTACCGAAAAATTTTCCCCGGCCACCAATTCGTGCCGGCTCGCCTGCGCATCCACCGGAATCGCTACGTCATCGGCCAGCGCCAGATCAATCCGCTTGCGCACTTCATCCAGTTCCCAAACCGCGGCCTTGGCATCGACGTTGCCCGCGAGCTTCGCCACCTGGTCGCGCAACCCCGTAATCTGTTTCGCCGCGTCGGCCAGCGACCTTGCCGCACCCGCGCGATCCAGTTCCAGCGCCGACTTCGCAGCCGATGAGAGTTCCTGCTCCGCTGCATTCAGCACCGGACCCAGTGTCGCCCGCAATTCCGGAAATCGCCCGGGGAGCGACCCGATCGGCTCTGCCAGCAACTGCGCATCAAATTTCCCCGCCTCACCCTTCTCGTTCTCCGCTACTAAAAACACCGGCCGCCGGAAAAACGCATTCCCGAAAAACGCCGGTGTTCCCTGCGAGCGGTGCTGCGCGTGGCCTTCCATCCCCATCTCGACGTAGGTTTTCCCCCACAACGGCGACACTTCATCCGCGGGCAACGCCACTGCATTGCCCATGCTGCCACCGCGCGCCACCCGCGCTTCCAGCGTCACCTTCCACGGCGTCAATCCTTGCACAATCTGTTCCGGAAACATTTTCGGATCAGCCGCCGCCGTCACCGCCTGCGGCGTCAAAATTCCGCTCTCCTGATGATGCCCGTGTCCGGAGGTCACTCCGCCCCAGCCGTTTATCACCACGTTTGGCCGGTAAGTCCGTATCACCCGCACCATATCTTCCAGCGCCAGATTTCCCCACACTTTCAGCGCCTGGTCCGGACTTTTCAAATATCCAGTGTCCAAGGCCCGCGTGAAGTACTGATGCACGCCGTAATGCTCTCCCGCCGCCAGCAATTCTTCGGTGCGCACAACGCCCAACTCTCCATCCTGCTCCGGCCCAATCGCGTTCTGTCCGCCCTGCCCGCGCGTAATTGTCAGCAGCGCCACGTCCGCGTTCAATCCATGCGAAAGATAAGCCAGCAGACTCGACCATTCATCGTCCGGATGCGCGGTGATAAAAAGAATCCGCGTGCTCACTCGCGCCTTGTGAATCGCCTCCACCGTTTCCGGCAACGACTGCGCGTCAACCGGCCGCGCCCCCGCGCACAAAAAAGAAAGCACACAAAAAATCACCGCGGTCACGCCAAAAAATCCCCGCCTCGTATTGCAATTCAAGTGCCGGCCTCCTCAAAGGGCCACTGCCGCAGCATTCGCGCGCGTCCCATGTACACCAGAATACCTGCCGTCATCACCACAAGCGAGTCCAGCATCGGTTCGCGTCCCGTGGAAATAAAAATGGCAACCCACCCCGCAATCGCCAGCACCGCCGGCACCGGGTACAGCCACATTCGAAAAGGCCAGTGTTCGGATTTCCAGCGCCGATGCAACAACATCAAGCCCACCGCCTGGCCGGCAAATTGGATGAGGCAGCGCATCGCCAGGATGGCGCGAATCACAAAATCAAGCTTGAAAAACAGGCATATCGCGATCGAAGTTGCACCCAGCGCCAAAAGCGCCACGTGTGGAAAACGCTTGGTCGGATGCACTTTCGCAAAAACCGAGAAAAAATTTCCGTCCAGCGCCGCCGCGTACGGCACCCGCGAATATCCGAGCGTCGCCGAAAAAACCGACCCGAACGCCAGTACCAGAATCAAGACGGTCGCCAGCGTCGCCCAGTGCATTCCGAACGTCCGCTCCACGAACAAACTCACGACAAAGGTCGAACGCGCCACTTCCTGCCACGGCACCACGCTCAAAATGCTCGTCTGCATCAAGAAATACAAAATCGCGATTCCGAAAATCGAAATGAAAATCGCCCGCGGAATATTCTTTCCGGGCTCCTTCATCTCTCCGCCCAGATTGCAGACATTGTAATAGCCCAGATAGCTGTACACCGTCCGCACCGAGGCGTGCCCCAGCCCCGCGAAAAAAATCCACGACAGACTCCACGCTCCCGGCGGAAAGCTGAACAGATTGCTCGCGTTAAAATGCGTGGCCCCGCCGTAAATCAGCCACAAAATCGTCCCCAGCACGATCACCCACAGCACCGTCGAAATTTTGCCGATCGCCGTGATCCGCCGGTACAACAGCACCACCGCAATCGCAATCATCAAGACCGCGATCACCTTGTCGTAATTCAGCACCACCCATCTGGTAAAATCCGTATCCTTTGCCAGCCACGCCGTCAGTCCGGGGGTTTTTCTCATCAGGTAATTCGAGTAATCCGCGAATCCCAGCGCGCCAGAAGAAATGCTCAGCGGCGCTTGAAACAACGTCTGCCAGATAAATAAAAACGACATCAGGCGCCCCAGCCGGTTGGCTCCGTAGGATTCCCGCAGAAAAACGTAACTTCCGCCTGCCTGCGGCATCGCCGCGCCCAGCTCCGCCCACACGCACCCGTCCAACGCCGCCAGCACCGCCCCCACCACCCACGCCAGAATGCACTGCGGCCCGCCCATCGCCCGCACGATGAACGGAATCACAATGAACGGCCCGATCCCCACCATGAACGTCATGTTCAATGACGTCGCTTCGATCAACCCCAAGCCGCGCTCGAGTTTTTCCGGTTCAGCCATGCT
The DNA here is from genome assembly GCA_035602855.1 of Candidatus Acidiferrales bacterium. Lineage (GTDB taxonomy): Bacteria > Acidobacteriota > Terriglobia > Acidiferrales > UBA7541 > Palsa-295. The sequence continues at coordinate 16,883 of DATNLN010000139.1, read as the reverse complement.
GCGTCGCAAAAAATTCCTTCATCCGCCGATGTTTCCGCAAAAACAGAAAAGTCAGCATAGCAAGAATGCGAACCGAGCATCCCGAAAACTACTCCGCTCTGCTCATCATTCCGTTGTTCCTGTGGCACAGCCACACTCTTGGCTGTGCTCCTTCGTTCGCTCGCACCTCTCTGCGTTATCATGAACCGGAGCACCGCGCCCCTCACGCTCATGCCAAACGCCCGCACAACTGTCGGCCTCCTGCTCACCGCCGCCACAGTCGCGCTCCTCTTGCTCGGATATTTCCGCGCTCGCCGCCTGCGCCCATTCCCCGTTCACGGCTGGCTTGGATGGCTCGCCCTGCTCTCGGCCGAAGCATTGCTCGTCGCGCGCACCGAACCAGTCGCCACCTACTTCACTCCCCTAGCCTGGAGCTCCTACATCCTGATCGCCGATGCCGCGGTCCTGGCCCTCACCAATCGCTCGCGCCTGAACGACGCGCCCATCGTAGTTGCGCGCCTCGCCTTGCTCTCCATCCCTCTCTGGCTGATTTTCGAAGCCTACAATCTCCGCCTGCAAAATTGGGTTTACGTCGGCGTGCCGCGCGCCTGGCCCGCGGCGCTCCTCGGCTACGCCTGGTCTTTTGCGACCATCACCCCCGCCGTTTTCGAAACCGCGGACCTCGTCCAAGCCGTGCTCCCGGAGTCGCCCGTCAGCCCTGCGCCGGAAGCCGCGCCGCAGCCACAGAAAATTTCCAGCGCCGCCGAATCCATCCTGATGATTTCCGGCGCGGCCTGCTTGCTCATTCCGCTGCTCGTACCCCGGCACCTCGCCTCTTTCCTGTTCGCGCTCGTTTGGATCGGTTTTCTGCTGCTGCTCGATCCCTTCAATCATCGCCTCGGTCTCCCCTCCTTTCTCGGCGATCTCGCCGAAGGCATGCGCCGCCGCCTCTCTGGATTCCTGCTGGCGGGCTGGGTCTGCGGCTGGCTCTGGGAATTCTGGAATTATTGGGCAAACGCGAAATGGCTCTACAGCTTCCCAATGTTTCAGGGCTGGAAAATTTTCGAAATGCCCGCGCCCGGCTTTCTCGGCTTCCTTCCTTTTGCGCTAGACTGTTTCGCGATGTACGTCACCGCCGCCTGGCTCCTCGGCTGGGTAAAAAGAGTAAAGTGAAAAGCGTGCGCCAGCGCATCTGTTGCATCCATCCAGCCCTCGCACTGTTCTTTGCGTCATTCATCGCGCAGCTCACCCCGTCGCCCGCGCGTGCCGGCGAAATCAAGCTCCCGCCCGTAGCCGTCCAAGCCATGGACAAAATGTACAGCGGCGATCCCGACGCAGCCATCGCCCTACTGCGCAACTTCGAGCAGACTCAACCCGAAAATCCGCTCCCCGTGCTGCTGGAAGGCGAAGCGCGCTGGTGGAAGATTTACTGCGCCAACCTGGAAATCCGTTACGGAATGATCGATGCCTGGAAACGCGGAAAAAAACCGGAAGATGAGGCCTTTCTGCTCCTCGCGGACAAGGTAATTGACCTGGCCCGGGCGCAAATTTCTAACTCAGATTCCGCGGAAATGCACTTCTACGCTGGAATGGGTTTTGCCCTGAAAGTGCGCCTGGAAGTCTTGCGCGGTGAAAATCGGGCGGTCGCGCGCGCCGGAGTCGCCGCGCGCGCAGAATTTCTCCGCGCCCTCGAGCTCGATCCGCAGATGCCGGACGCCACCGCCGGCCTTGGCCTCTACAACTATTACGTGGATTCGCTTTCCACCAGCGTGAAAATTCTGCGCTTCTTCATGGGCATCCCCGGCGGCAGCCGAACCGAAGGCATCCGCCAGATGCAAATCGGCATTGATCGCGGCGTGGTCACGCCCGTCGAAATGCGCTTCCATCTCGCCAGGAATCTGCGCACCTTCGACTATCAATACGAACGCGCCATCGTCGTCGCGCAACCGCTCGTTGAGCGCTACTCGGGAAATCCGGTTTTCCAGCTGCTGGTCGGCAATTTGAATGCCGAGATGGGCCGCCCCGTAAAAACTGCGGAACACTTTCAAGCCGCGCTCAAAATCTCCAGCCAGCCCGCGACCGCCGACTGCTGCTCCGCGTGCCCGTCCTGCCCCACCTGCTCCGCTCGCGTGCGCGAGATCGCGAACGCTTTCCTGCGCTCAACCGAGTAGCGGCGTCTGCGTTCCGTCCGGTCTCTTGCGCGGCTCCGTGCGGCTCATCAGCAGCGTCGAAATGCATCCCGACACAAACGCCGCGCACCACATCGTCGTCGCTCCCCATTTTCCCAGCACGCTCGCGCCCAGCCACGGCCCCACCGCGAACGCGATATTGAACGACATGGTGTACAGTCCCATGTATTCGCCGCGTCTTTCCGGCGGAGCGATTTCCGCCGCGTACGCCGAACTTCCCGGCATCAGAATCATTTCACCAAACGTCCAGATCACGACGGCCGCAAACACACCGGCGGTCTGCCCCAGCGGCATAATTCCCACCAGCGCATAGGAACCAAACCCCACCGCGTATAGAAACGCGCCCAGCATCAGCGTTTGCCGGTGCGTCCAGTGCTCCATCGCCGTGTTCAAGGGAACTTCCAGCGCCACGATCAACAAGGTGTTCACCGTGAAAATCGTCCCGTACACCGATTCCGGAAAATGCAAATACCGCACCAGGAACAGGGGCAGCGTTGACGTAAATTGAAAAAACACGAGCTGCACCGGAATCAGCGCCGCCAGAAAATAAAGCATCTGCGGATTTCGGAATGCGCGCAGGTCCGCCGCGGGATGGAGCGCGATCAGTGGCGCTGCAGTATCCGCTTCGATTTCGCGGCCCAGGTCAGTCGCGTCCGCCCACTCCGGCTCGTGTGTTTTTTTGCGCGCTACATGGCGCATCGGCGCCAGTGCCAGCACGGCTCCCGCCAGCAGTGAAGTCGCGCCGTCCACCAGAAAAAGCCAGCGAAACGAATAAACGGCCAGGATTCCGCCGATCGCCGGCCCCACGCTCATTCCCAAATTCGCCGCGAGGCGGCTCAGCGCGAATGCTGCTTTGCGTTGCGCGGGTACAACGAGATCGGAAACCATCGAAAGACTCGCCGGCCGCACCGATTCATTCAGCACCGCAAACGCAAACGTCATCAGCAAAATCGCGCTGTAGCTTTTCGCCAAAGGGAATAAGAGCAGCAGAAAGCCCGTGAAAAACAGCGAAGCTTTCATGATCGGCAGCGGCCCCACGCGATCGGACAAAATTCCCGCCAGCGGCATGGCCAGGAGTGCCGCCGCGCCGTACACCATCAGCGCCAGCGCCGCTCGCGCGGGGGTTACGCCCAATGTGCGCGTCACATATAAAACCAGAAACGCCAGCACCATCGTTCCGGAGCGATTCACCAGCGTCGCTGCCGAAAGTATCCACATTTCTCTAGGGAGATTTTTCAGTCCACGCCAGGGATTCATAGCAGGGGCGCGCCGGCGACTTGCCGGCGATTTTCTTTGCAGTGTTGGGAACGAAACGCAGCGCGGTCCGCGGGGCCGCGCCCGTTCTCAAGTCGCTCGCTTAGGAATGCGCAGCTTCTTCTTGTTCGAACGCGTGATAGGAAGACCGCACCAGTGGTCCAGCTTCCACGTGCTTGAATCCCATCGCCTCGCCCAGCCGCTTGAACTCCGCGAATTCGTCGGGATGCACGTAACTCTCGATCGGCAGATGTTCGTGCGTCGGCTGCATATACTGCCCCAGCGTCAAGATATGCGTGCCCTGCGCCGCGATGTCTTCCATCGCCGCCAGCACCTCGTCGCGAGTTTCGCCCAATCCCAGCATCATTCCGGTTTTCGTCGGTAGCCCCGGAATCATTTCCGCTGCTCGCCGCAATAACTCCAGCGACCGCTCATACACCGCGCCTTTGCGCACCTGGCGATAAAGCCGCGGCACCGTTTCCAGGTTGTGATTCAATACGTCGGGTTTCACCGCCAGCACCGTCGCGAGAGCGTTCCAATCGCCGCGAAAATCCGGAATCAGCACTTCCACTTTGCATCCCGGCACGCGCGCGCGAATTTCCGTGATCGTGCGCGCGAAAATCGCGGCTCCGCCGTCCGGCTGGTCGTCGCGATTCACCGAAGTCACCACCGCGTAACGCAACCCCATCCTCGCCACTGCTTCCGCCACGCGCTCCGGTTCGTCTTCCGCCGGAGGACCCAGAGGTTTTCCGCTCGGCACCGCGCAGAATCCGCAAGCCCGCGTGCAAATGTCGCCCAAAATCATGAATGTGGCCGTGCCATGTTCCCAGCATTCGCCCATGTTGGGGCAACGCGCGCTTTCGCACACCGTGTGCAGATCCAGCGTGCGCATCGTGCGCTTCAATTCCTGATATTTCGGCCCGCCGAAAAATCGCACGCGTAACCAGGACGGCCGCGGATGGGCCGCGGGCGGCGGAGTAGAGTTCGGAAGTATGGTAAATGGCGTGGCCATTGGCGTTCGGGTAGAGGCCATTGTACGCGGAACGGCCCAGGCGAGACAACCCGGGCTGCAAGCGGCAAATTTCTCCGTAGGCGGTAAGCCTCCGTGCAGGAAGCGAATCCTGCGTCCGGCCGTCGGCCAGCGGCGAGCAGCGCGAACACCCATGCTTTGAATCAAAGCGCCCCGACAGCTCAGCGGAATGCCACCGCGCTGATGCAACTCCAGAAGCTGCAAGAGTTGCTCGCACCGAGCGGCACGATGGAAAGCGAGCCCGCTGCCAGCTCGAAACAGAACCCAGCGCCGCAAGATCAGCTGCTAAGCGTCTCTGCGTAGCCCTCCAGCTGTCTGTAACCTGTTTAAGCTGAACCACGTCTGAACCTACCGTTGTGTTGTACTCTTACCACACGACGGGGAACGGTTCGGTGTTTACCGGTATAAGCTATTGATTGTAAAGGGCTATAATTGAAGGTAAGGGGCCACCGAAGTGCACAGATTCACCCGGTCCAGCTAATGCCTTACCAACTTACAATTCAGCGTCCGGTCGAAACTCGCGGCGTCGGGCTGCACACTGCTGTGCGTTGCCACCTGCGGTTGGTTCCAGCTCCGGCCGATACCGGCATCGTCTTCCGGCGTGTGGACCTGGACAACTTCGAGGTCGAAGCGCACGTGCGCAACGTCGCGCGGGTGAGCTATGCCACCAGTTTGATGAAACAGGGCGTGCTGCTCTCGACCGTCGAGCATTTGCTCGCGGCGCTGTACTCCTGCGGCGTGGACAATGTGTACGTGGAACTGGACGCGTTGGAACTCCCGATCCTGGACGGCTCCTCGAAACCCTTCATTGAACTGCTAGCGCAAGCGGGGATTCGCAAGCTGCGGCGGCAACGGCGTTACATTCACGTGATCAAGCCGCTGGAGTTTTCCGACGGCGACCGCCGCATCGGGATTTATCCTGCCGACGAATTCCGCGTGCACTGCTTCGTGGACTACAAGCATCCGAATGTGGGTCCGCAAGAAGTGGAGATGACGGTGGACCGCCAGTCGTTCAGCCGCGAGCTCGCGCCGGCGCGGACGTTCGGCTTCATGAAAGATTTTGCGGGCTTGCAAGCGATGGGATTGATTCGCGGCGGCTCGGTGGAAAATGCGATCGTGCTGGACGACGAAGGAATTCTGAACGGCCCGTTGCGTTTTCCGGATGAGTTCGGGCGGCACAAGGCGCTGGACCTGATTGGCGATCTGGCGCTGGTGGGTCGGCCGCTGAAAGCGCGCATCGTAGCGCATAAGGCCGGCCACGCGCTGCACACGCAGCTGGTCACTCGCCTGCTTGCGGACCACACTCTGTGGACCGAGACGACCGCGTCGCAAGATTCCGGCGATGCGCGACCCTCACTCGCCGACTCTCTCCCTGCAACATCCTAGCTTCTACGAAGTTTTCACGCGCGACGAATAATCACAAAATGAATCAGGCGGCGCGTGCGGAAGCCGAGCTTTTCGTACAAATGAATTGCGGACACATTTTCCTGGCGCACGTGGAGAATGGGTGTATCACCGCGCTGCATGATTTTGCGCATCAGAATGGACATTAATTCTCGCGCATAGCCGCGGCCTTGAAATTCCGGATGCGTGCAGACGGCGCTGACCTCCGTGTAGCCGGGCAAATGCAGCCTCTCTCCGGCCATGGCCACCAGTCGCTTGCTTTGACGAATCCCCAGGTACTCGCCCAGTTCGCGGGTACGCGTGCCAAACGGACCGGGCTTGGTCAGCTCGGCAAGCGCGACCATTTCCGGCACATCCGCAGGTGTTAGTTTTTCGGCTGGATAGCCATCCTGCGCAAGATTGGGCTTCGCGCAGAGCATCTGTACCAGCGGCGATGCGTGGACGGTGATCCAACCCGCGGGAATTTGCGGCGGTTGATCGAGGAATAACACCGCGGCGGCACGCTGCAGAGCTTTCGCGAGCGACGCATAGGCGTCGCTGGTCGGTTCAGCCATGGCGGCGAGCAGAGTTACTTCAGGCGCGTAACGTTTCGCGAGTTCGTCGCCTTGGGCGAAGTGTGCGTGCAGCGTCGAGAGAGAATTCCAGATCGGATTGTCCAGGCTGTGCATCGTCTTCGGCGTTTCGAAAGCTTCCTGAGTTTTCATCGCTGATCTTTTGATGCTCGCACAATTTATGCGCCGGGTGAAATCCGCGCTATCCGGATGTAGCGGCCAAATTGTCCTGTGAATTTGCAGCTACTGGAGCGGCGGGCTGTGTGGCGCGCCGGTGCGGGCGAGGCGAAAAAAAGTCAAAAGCGGCCAGAGATCCTTATCCCGCTTCCGCGGCATCAGGAGGAAGGCGCACGACGGCGAATGCACTCGGTTGGTGCGACCTACGCAGCGCGGGGAGCGGCCGAAGGTCGGTCGGGCTGTTTTGATTGCTAAACTTGCACAGGGAAGCGACAATAACTCTCGCATGGCTGCCGCCGACACTGTGATTGTGATTTTGGCTGCTGGGAAAGGGACGCGGATGCGTTCCGATCTGGCCAAAGTACTGCATCGCGCGGGAGGGCGGCCGCTGCTGGAGCACGTGATCCGCGCTTGCCAGCCGGTGAAAGCCGCGCAGGTGCTGGCCGTCGTGGGGCACCAGGCTGAAGAAGTGGGCGCGCTGGCCGAAGCGCTGGGCGCGGATACGGTGAAGCAGCAGCCGCAGCGCGGCACGGGACACGCGTTGCAAGTGGCGCGGCGCGCGATGCGGAAGAGCGCGAAGCTGGTGATTGTGGTTCCCGGTGATGCGCCGCTGCTGCGCAGGGAAACTTTGCTGGCGCTGCTGGACACGCATCGCCGCGGCGAGGCGGCTGCGACGATCCTGAGCGCCGAACTGAGCGATCCCACGGATTACGGCCGCGTGGTACGCGATTCCGAAGGTCGCGTGCAAGCCGTGGTCGAAGAAAAGGCTGCGACGCCGGAGCAGCGCGCCATCCGCGAAGTGAATTCCAGCATTTATTGCTTCACGCTGGAAAAACTGTGGCCGTGCCTGAACGCGCTGCGGCCGAACAATGCGCATCGCGAGTTGTATCTGACCGACGCGATCGCTTTGTTGCGGCAGCGCAACGAACGCGTGCTGGCGCACGTGGCTCCGGACGCGAACGAGATTTTGGGATGCAATACGCGCGCGCATCTGGCGGATGTGGACCGGATTTTCCGTGCGCGCAAAGCCGCGGAGCTTATGGAAGCGGGCGCAACGATCTATCTTCCGGAAACGGTGGTGATCGATCCGGAGGTGAGCGCGGGGCCGGACACGGTGATTGATCCGTGCGTGCAATTGCTGGGCAAGACGCGCATCGGCGCGCGCTGCACCATTCAGACCGGGAGCGTACTGCGCGATACGCGGGTGGATGACGATGTTTTCGTCGGCGCGCACTCTGTTTTGGATTCCAGCCGTGTCGCGGATCAAGCGCACGTGGGGCCGTTTGCGCGCCTGCGTCCTGGGGCGGACATTCGCGCGGGCGCGCACATTGGAAATTTTGTGGAAGTGAAAAATTCGGTGGTGCACGAGGGCGCCAAGGCCGGGCACCTGACGTATCTGGGCGATGCGTCCATCGGGCGCGAGGCGAACATCGGCGCGGGGACGATTACTTGCAACTACGACGGCGTGGCAAAGTACGAAACCACGATCGGCAATCGCGTTTTTATCGGCAGTGACAGCGCGCTGGTGGCGCCGGTGCGGATTGGCGACGGCGCGTATGTCGCGGCCGGGTCTACGATCACCGAAAATGTTCCCGCGGATGCACTGGGAGTGGCGCGCGGACGCCAGACGAACAAGGCCGGTTGGGCCGCGGCGCGGCGGCGGGAGATGGCGCGGGCTGGGCGCAACGCGGCGCGCAAGAAAACGAAACGCGGCGGCAAGCTTGTGCGGCGGGCGAAGGTGAAAGTGCGCCGGCGTGCGAAAAGAAAAACTGTGAAGCGTTCCCGCCGTTAGGTCTGTCTCGCAAACGTAACATCGGTATCGGCTGCGCGCCGCGAGTATGGGAAAAGGGCGTCGCCGCACGACCGATGTTCGACATCGGGCATTTGAGGAAGCCCAAGGTAGAGGGCCAGATGAGCAACGTCAGGGTACTGGTGGGAACAAGGAAAGGTGCATTCATTCTGACGTCAGACGGCAAGCGCGAACACTGGGATGTCAGCGGCCCACATTTTGCCGGGTGGGAGATTTACCACCTCAAGGGCTCGCCGATTGACCCCAACCGCCTGTACGCGTCGCAGTCGAGCGGCTGGTTTGGACAAGTGATCCAGCGCTCAAACGACGGCGGCAAGACCTGGGAAACTCCCGGTGGGGAGCAGATGCCGAAGCCGGACGCCCCGCCTGCAGGGAAGAGCAACAAATTCGTCTATGACAGCGCTTCCCCCACTGGCAAGCCACTCACCACTCATCAGTGGTACGACGGCACCCAGCATCCCTGGGAGTTCAAGCGCGTCTGGCACCTTGAACCGTCGCTCACCGATCCGGACGATGTCTATGCCGGAGTAGAAGACGCTGCGTTGTTCCGCTCCAGAGATGGCGCTCACACCTGGCACGAAGTCGCAGGACTCCGCGGCCACGGCACGGGGCCACAGTGGCAACCCGGCGCCGGCGGTTTGTGTTTGCACACAATTATTCTGGATTCCAAGGACCCGAAGCGGATGTTCATCGCGATTTCGGCTGCAGGCGCGTTCCGCACGGATGATGGCGGCACCACGTGGCGACCGATCAATCGTGGCCTGCATTCTCAGTACATTCCCGACCCGAATGCTGAGATAGGCCACTGCGTCCATCATGTCGCCATGCATCCTGCTCGTCCCGGCGTCTTGTTCATGCAGAAACATTGGGACGTCATGCGCAGTGACAACGCCGGGGACTTTTGGCAGGAAGTTAGCGGAAATCTTCCCACCGACTTCGGCTTCGTGATCGATGTTCACGCGCACGAGCCGGAAACGATTTACGTCGTGCCGATCAAAAGCGACGGAGAGCACTTCGTGCCGGATGGCAAGCTGCGCGTCTACCGCAGTCGCAGTGGCGGAAACGAGTGGGAGGCGCTCACCAAAGGTCTGCCGCAAGCCAACTGCTACGTCAACGTCCTGCGCGATGCCATGGCCGTCGACTCCCTCGATAAATGCGGCGTCTATTTCGGCACCACCGGCGGTCAAGTGTACGCATCCGCCGATGCCGGAGACAGCTGGTCGCCCATTGTGCGCGACCTTCCAACCGTGCTTTCGGTTGAGGTCCAGACGCTGCCATGATTCGCGTCGTTCTCCCGCCGCACCTCCGTGGGCTCGCGCGCATCAGCGGCGAAGTGGAACTCGACCTTCCTGCACCCGTCACCCAGCGCTCTGTCATTGACGCCCTCGAGAGCCGCTACCCGATGCTGAGCGGCACGATCCGCGACCACGTCACGCAAACCCGTCGGCCTTTCCTGCGCCTCTTCGCCTGTGGCGAAGACCTTTCCCATGAGCAGCCGGACACCCCACTGCCTGACGCGGTTGTCTCCGGAACAGAACCCCTCTTAATCGTTGGCGCCATCGCCGGTGGCTGACGGCCCTGTGCAATTGATTACGGCGGGAGCTTGACTCTTTTTCCATGTTGACTTAAATCCATATTTCTGCAATCATCGAAATATGCCGACCCTATCATCGAAGAAAAACGCCGAGCAGATAGCCAAATTTGCTGACATATTCTCCGCAATGGGCACAGAACCGCGCCTTCGCATCATGCAGTTGCTTCTCTCTGCGCATCCTGAAGGTATGGTCGTGGGCGAAATCCAGTCCGAGCTTGATATTCCGAGCTCCACGCTGTCACATCACCTCGACAAACTAAGGAACGAAGGCCTGGTCGTCGTTAGCCGCGAGAGTACATTCCTTCGCTACTGCGCCGACACCGAGGCGCTGCAAGAAGTGCTCCAGTTTCTCTATGCCGAATGTTGTACGCGAAATAAAGCCGTCGCACCGCGCGACATGATTCAAATCTGTAAGTAACGGGGGCACGCATGGCCGAAGCGAACATTAAAGATGCCGTGAAGGAAAAATATGGCGAAGCGGCACTCCGCGCCACCGCTGGTGGCAGCTCCTGTTGCGGCGCAACGGCAGCCTCCTCAAGTTGCTCCTGCGATCCCATCACGTCGAATCTGTACGATGCAGCGCAAGCCGGTGAGATTCCCGCCGAAGCGATGCAGGCTTCGCTCGGCTGCGGAAACCCCACAGCCCTCGCCAAGCTCAACGCCGGCGAAACCGTTCTGGATCTCGGTTCAGGCGGCGGCATTGATGTGCTGCTTTCCGCGCGGCGCGTAGGTCCCACCGGAAAAGCCTACGGCCTCGATATGACCGACGAAATGCTCGCGCTTGCCGACGAGAACAAGAAAAAAGCGGGAGTCGAGAACGTGGAATTTCTGAAAGGCGAAATCGAGCACATTCCGCTGCCCGATAATTCCGTCGACGTCGTCATCTCGAATTGCGTGATCAATCTTTCCTCCGACAAAGACGCTGTGCTCCGCGAAGCTTTTCGCGTATTGAAGCCCGGCGGCCGCTTCGCCGTCGCGGACATCGTCACCTCCGGCGAAATGCTGCCCGAAATTCGCGAGAGCGTCCTGCTCTGGGTCGGATGTATCGCGGGCGCGCTCGAAGAAAGCGATTATCTCAGCAAACTCAAGGGCGCCGGATTTTCCGAAGCTGAAATTGAACCCGTACGCATCTATCGCGCTCAAGATGCCCGCGAATTTCTCTCCGGTCGGGGCTTCGACGTGGACGCAATCGCGCCGCAAGTAGACGGCAAATTCTTCAGCGCCTTCATCCGTGCCACAAAACCAGCGACGCGCCAATAAAAGAGGAGGCGCGAACCGACGGCTTGCGCCTCCTCTCGTTCAACTGCCTAGCCTGCTTCTAGCACCCGTTGCAGGAACCGCAACAGTCGGCGGAATCGCAGCAGGTTGTGTTCGCCGCCTGCACCGCTCCTGCAAAACCAAGCACTATCACTGCCATCAACACAAGTGATCTAATCTTCTTCATGGATTTTCTCCTTTGAGAAATCAAATGTGGTTTTCTTGACCGATGGCGATGCCACCGGAAGGATGCCAGAGTAATCTTCAGGCGCGATTTCTAGATGCGAAGCAGCTGGGTTTCCAGGAGTGTGTCTCTGCCGCTGTGCCAGAGGGGCGGAACAAGTTCTACGGAATGAAGGGATCGAATTTTCGCCATGGTGAAATCGGACGCCAGAACGAAATCGCTCGCCGGAGCGATGTGCGGCGTCACCGTCTCCGGCTTCGAGGTGGCCGTCACTTCTATCGGACAGCACGACGTGCCGCCGCCGCGAAGCGGCTTCGGCCCATTTGGTTTCGGCGGAGTGTTGCTGCCGGAACGGTGAGGGCAATTCGGCATGTCCGTCATGACGTCCGGCTGATTCTGTTCGGTTGAATTCTCGTGCATCGAAGGCGCGCTGCTTACACCAGAACTCGCAAGGATCGGTACGGTGCAGCCCATAAGGCACGCAAGAACCGCCAGCCACAAGGAAAGTCCTGTGGCGCAAGCTGATCTCAACATGTCAATCGATGAACGCATCCTCGGTAGCCTATACCCGTCGAGTCGCCAAAACAACGTTGTCGAACTTGTCCCGTTGGGGATTGCCACGATGTGTCATTCGGGGAGGATGGCGTTCCCTGCAGAGGCGGGATAATGTGCTTGACTGGCTGGGTAGGTTGGAGTTTCGTAGGGGCGACGGCGGCGCAGTCGGCTAGATTTGCGGCGGGGATGGAAATTTGCTGCTGCGAGCGGAGGATAGGGCGATGGCTACTGGTGCCGGATCGGGGACACATCCTATGCATAAGGCGATGGCTAGCCATACCCGTCCTGGGGATTTGCCTTGGGTGCCTTGGGCGCCGGGACATTTCATCAAGTTGATCAAATTGAATCCGGTGACGGGGCAGATCATTTTATTTATTCGATCGGTGCCGGGAGCCGCCCTGCAGATGCATTTTCATCCGGGGACGGTCGTTGTGTACACGGTGCAGGGGGCGTGGACTTACGACGAGGGTTGGGTATCGGAAACGGGGGACGTGGTGTTCGAGGTGGCCGGGTCCACGCATTCGCCGCGGATGGTGGGGAAGGAAGATACGATTGTGTTTGCGGTGATCGAGGGGGCGCTGGATTTTGTGGATGAGAAAGGGCAGACGATCGCTACCGAAAATTGGCAGACATTTTTGAAGAGGTATCTGGATTATTGCGACGAGACAGGGTTGGTGGCGGCGGAGATTACCAGGTTTTAGAGGGGGGCGGTTCACCGCGCAGACGCAGAGAAAGCGGAGGAGATCCTTCGCTGCGCTCCGTTCCCGGAATTACTCAGGGCGGGCGGGATGACGAGGCGCGTTTGCTGGCCCGAGCGGACGATTCAATCTCAGCGGTCGCAGCACAGACAGCAGTGGCTGTGCCACAAAAACGCGGGCTGCGGCGTGTCGTGTGCACATGCTAAAATAAGTGGAGGCGAGGCACGATTATGAAGTTTGGCGTGGTGCAATTTCCTGGGTCGAACTGCGATGCGGACGCTTTCCATGCGGTGAGCGCGATTGTGCGCCAGCCGGTGGAGTTTATCTGGCACCAATCGACGGATCTGGCTGGTTGCGATGTGGTGATTTTGCCGGGCGGATTTGCCTTTGGGGATTACTTGCGGACCGGGGCGATCGCGCGGTTTTCGCCGGTGATGAAGGCGGTGGAGCGGTTTGCGCGGGGCGGCGGGCTGGTGCTGGGGATTTGCAACGGATTTCAGATTTTGCTGGAAGCAGGGTTGCTTCCTGGCGCGATGATGCGCAATCAGGCGCTGCGATTTTTGTGCCGGCAAGTGCATATTCGCGTGGAGGCGACGGATACGCCGTTTACTGCTGCGGCGACGCGCGGGCAGGTGCTGGAAGTTCCGATTGCGCACATGGAAGGAAATTATTTCTGCGAAGGGGCGGAGCTGGCGGAATTGGAACGCAATAACCAGATTATTTTTCGTTACGTGCCGGCGGATGGCGGCGAAGTGGACGCGAGCGACCGCGGGGCGAATCCGAACGGGTCGTTGCACGCGATCGCGGGCATCTGCAATCGCGAGCGCAATGTGCTGGGATTGATGCCGCATCCGGAACGCGCGGTGGAGTTGGGACTGGGATCGGCGGATGGCCTGGTGATTTTCCGTTCGCTGCTGGCTCGCTCGGCGGCTGATGCGAGTGCGCCGGCGCATGCGTCGGGAGTTACGGCGGCGGTGCCGGCTTAGAGTTTGCAGCTCTTCTTTTTTGATTATGCCTAGAACAAATGATTGATACCGAAATTAAGGTTACCCCGCAGCTTGCGACCGAGCACGGCCTCTCACCTGAAGAATACGCGCGCACGAAGAAAATTTTGGGGCGCGATCCCTCGTTTACGGAGCTGGGAATTTTCAGCGTGATGTGGAGCGAGCACTGCTCCTATAAATCGTCGCGGGTGCATTTGAAGCGATTGCCGACGCGCGGAACGCACGTGGTGCAGGGGCCGGGGGAAAACGCGGGGGTGGTGGATATCGGCGACGGCATGGTGGCGGTTTTCAAGATTGAATCGCACAACCATCCGAGTTTTGTCGAGCCGTTTCAGGGCGCGGCTACGGGTGTGGGCGGGATTTTGCGGGATATTTTTACGATGGGGGCGCGGCCGATTGCGGTCATGGATTCGTTGCGATTTGGGCCCATTACCGCGGGGCCTGGCGCGGGCGGGGCGACGGCGGAAGAAATTGCGCGCAACCGGCATATTTTGGATGGCGTGATTCGCGGGATTGGATTTTATGGCAACTGTTTTGGAGTGCCGACGGTGGGCGGCGAGGTGCTGTTTGAGGCGTGCTATTCGAATAATCCGCTCGTGAATGCGTTGGCGCTGGGAATTTGCCGGCGCGAGGAATTATTTTTTGCAAAGGCGCGCGGCGCTGGGAATCCGGTGATTTACGTGGGCGCGAAAACGGGGCGGGACGGGATTCATGGGGCGTCGCTGCTGGCGTCGGCGGAATTCAGCGAGGAATCACAGCAGAAACGGCCGAACGTGCAGATGGGCGACCCGTTCATGGAAAAATTGCTGCTGGAAGCCTGTCTGGAGGCGATGCGCACGGGCGCGGTGGTGGCGATTCAGGATATGGGTGCGGCGGGGTTGACCAGTTCCAGTTCGGAGATGGCTTCGCGCGGCGGGCTGGGGATTGAAATTGACCTGGCGCGCGTGCCGCAGCGCGAAACGGGGATGACGCCGTACGAAATTATGTTGAGCGAGTCGCAGGAGCGCATGCTGCTGGTGGCCGAGCGCGGGCGGGAGCGGGAAGTTTTCGATGTGTTCCACAAATGGGGACTGGACGCGGTGGAAATTGGGCGCGTGACCGAAGATGGGATTCTGCGCGTGTTGAATCACGGGGAAGTGGCGGCCGCGATACCAGCGCACGCGATTGCGGAGGAAGGGCCGCGGTACGAGAGGCCGATTGCGGCGCCGGATGCAAAGGCCGTTGGGATTGGCGCCCGTCGGGCCGCTGCTGGCCCGTTGGCTGCGTCTGGGGCGGATTTGAGTGGGAATTTTTTGCGCTTGCTGGCTTCGCCGACGATTGCTTCGAAGCATTGGATTACCGAGCAGTACGATTCGATGGTGCAGACGAATACGACGTTTGGTCCCGGGGCCGGGGATGCGGCGGTGCTGCGCTTGAAGGAATCTAGGCGCGCGTTGGCGCTGGCTACCGATGGGAACGGGCGCTGGGGATTTTTGGCGCCGCGTTTGGGCGCGATGCACGCGGTGGCGGAAGCGGCGCGGAATGTGGCTTGCAGCGGGGCGCGTCCGATTGCGGCTACGAACTGTTTGAATTTCGGGAACCCGGAGAAGCCGGAGGTGATGTGGCAATTCAGCGAAGCAATTGACGGGATTGCCGAGGCGTGCCGCGTGCTGGAGACGCCGATCACCGGCGGGAACGTGAGTTTTTACAATGAGACTTTGGGGAAGGCGATTTATCCGACGCCGGTTTTGGGGGTGCTCGGATTGATGGAGGACGCGGAGTGCGCCTTGGGTGCGGCATTTCGGAACCAGGGCGATTTGATTTTGGTGTTGGATGGCCTGGCGCAGGGTGGCGGCCTGCAGGCCGCCGCTACGGGAACCGATTTCGCTTCCAGCGAATATGCTAAGACGATTCACGGCATCGTCGCCGGGCTGCCGCCGGCGATTGATTTGGCGGCGGAGAAACGGTTGATTGATTGTTTGGTGGCCTTGGCCGGCGAGCGCGCGGTGCTTTCGGCGCATGATGTGAGTGATGGCGGGC
Source organism: Candidatus Acidiferrales bacterium (assembly GCA_035602855.1). Lineage (GTDB taxonomy): Bacteria > Acidobacteriota > Terriglobia > Acidiferrales > UBA7541 > Palsa-295. The sequence continues at coordinate 1,178 of DATNLN010000139.1, read as the reverse complement.
TGGCGGTTTCGCTAGCGGAGGCGTGTTTTGGGCGCGACGGGCTGGGCGCAGAGATCGCGCTCGAGGCTGGGGGCGCGGAGAATTGTGCGGAAGCTGCGTTATTTGGCGAGCGTGGGGCGCGGGCCATCGTATCGGTTGCACCCGCTTCGCTTGCCCGTGTGAACGCGATTGCGGCACAATACAAAGTCGGTGCGCAGCGTATCGGTGCAGTCACTCGCGCTGAATTGCGCATCCAATATGAGGGCGCTGTTGTGATACAAGGCAGTATCGAATCGTTGCGGCGCGTGTGGAGAGAAGCGCTGCCAAAGGCCATCGAAAACGCGTGAGCAAAATCATTCAGCTCGGGGACGATCATTTTCACGACCATTGCGGCGTGTTCGGGATTTTTGGGCACCCGGAAGCGGCGAAAATGGCATATCTGGGGCTTTACGCGCTGCAGCATCGCGGGCAGGAATCAGCGGGGATTGCTTCGACCGACGGGGCGCAGGTATTCGTGCACAAGTCGCTCGGATTGGTGCAGGAAATTTTCACGCCGGAAGTGATCGCGCGGCTTCCCGGCGACGCTTCGATCGGGCACACGCGTTATTCGACGGCGGGCGACAACACGCTGATGAATGCGCAGCCGGTGGTGATTGACTGCAACAAGGGAAAAATCGCGCTGGGGCATAACGGCAACCTGACCAACGCGATCGAGTTGCGCAAAAAGCTGGAACATCGCGGATCCATTTTTCAGACCACCAGCGACACCGAAGTGATCGTGCATTTGATCGCGCGGAGCGGGTCGCGAAACCTGACCGGGGCAATCGCGGATGCGCTCAATCAGGTGGAAGGCGCCTATTCGTTGCTGCTGCTGACGCGCGATGAGATTTACGCGATTCGCGATCCGCGGGGATTCCGGCCGCTCTGTCTGGGAAGGCTCGATGGCGCTTGGGTCGCGGCTTCGGAAACTTGCGCGCTGGATTTGATTGATGCGGAATACGTGCGCGACGTGGAGCCGGGAGAGATGGTGCGGATTTCGCGCAGCGGGCTGGAATCGCTGCATTTCGCGCCGGAAAAACCGCTGCAGCAGTGCGTTTTCGAGCACGTTTATTTTTCACGGCCCGACAGCCTGGTTTTCGGTATGCCGGTAAATCGCACGCGCGAGCGGCTGGGACGTTTGCTGGCGAAAGAGCATCCGG
>DATNLN010000127.1:0-24701 GCA_035602855.1 Candidatus Acidiferrales bacterium | reverse complement strand
TCGAACATGCCCCAGGTGCAGGTCGCTGATCAGCGCCGCTGTTCTGCCGCGCCATGATATCGGCAAGTTCGCGAGCCGCACCGTCTTGCGGGTGATGCGCGTCCAACTTGCGTTGATAACGCCGCAGAGTCCTGCCACTGCCGCGGCAGCGAACAGTAATTCCACCATGCGATGGAAGTTCACACCGAGCCCCGCTAATCGCGCAACGCCAAAAATAATCCACGAGAAAACGGCGGCGAAAAACAGAAAGGTCAGCATGCCCATCCAAACCGCGGCGGCCCGGTAAAACGCACGCAGAGGAGCGTTCGTATAGCGATAGGCAAGGAGCGAGGCGGCCACAAAGCTCAGCGACAAAAAGCCCAGCCCCAGTTTGATCCACAACGGCCCGTGCCTATGGCCCCCAGCGGACGAAAATGCCCACGTCTGGTAGAGGAAAAGATGCAGCAAACAGAGAAGCGACTGAATCACTGCGATGAAAGTAATTAAGCGTTTTCGTCTCATAGGATTCCTCAATCCGCGCTTCCTGCTATCTCATGCAGGCAATTTCTTGCGCTTACGCCGTCCTGGCGATCTGTGGTTCTTCTCTTCCCTGCTGGGCGAGGTTCGCGAGAAGTTCATAGGAGCGGAGCCGATCCTGGAAATGATAGGTATTTGTCACCACGATCAACTCATCCGCCTGGGTCTGCTCAAGAAACGCATCGAGCCGCGCGGCAACAGATTCGGGAGCGCCGAAAATCGCTGCTCCAAATTTAGCCGCCACCATCTGCCGCTCTTCCGGAGTCCACTCGAGGCTCTTTGTGGGAGGCGGCAGCGGCCCGGGAACACCACGGATCAAGTTCAGAAACATCTGGATTGGGGTTGTTGCTAGAAACTGAGCTTGTTCGTCTGAGTCTGCCACCAGGATCGGGATTCCCACCATCACGTAGGGCCGGTCGAGAACTGCGGAGGGACGAAACGAAGAACGATAGATGTGCAGTGCCGGCAACAGAGGGCCCGGCTGAAAATGAGCAGCGAAAGCAAAGGGCAATCCGAGTTGTCCGGCCAGTCGCGCGCTAAAGTCACTTGAGCCCAGCAGCCAGATGGGAACGTTCGTGCCTTCTCCAGGATAGGCATGCACGCGCTGCGAAGGCTGCGGCTCACCCAGGTAGCGGCGCAATTCGTCCAGCAGCGCTGGGAAATCCTCACCCGTACCGGATGCGGAACCGCGAAGAGCCCGCGCCGCATCCCAATCACCTCCGGGGGCGCGGCCGAGGCCCAGGTCGATCCGGCCGGGAAAGAGCGATTCGAGCGTGCCGAACTGCTCCGCAATGGCCAGCGGCGCATGATTCGGCAGCATGATGCCACCGGAACCTACGCGAATTGTCGAGGTTGCATTCGCAATGTAACCGATCAAAACAGACGTCGCTGAGCAGGCGACTCCGGAAATATTGTGGTGCTCCGCCAGCCAGAATCGCTTGTAGCCCAGGGATTCTGCGCGCTGGGCCAGTGCGCGAGCGTTGTGGAAAGCTTCCTCAGCCGTCCCGCCCTGCCGTAAGTGCGCCAGGTCCAGTATAGAAAGCGGAGTGTTGGCAAGACGCGGACGATCTGGCATGGATTCCTCATTCCCCGCATGGAATTGAAACGGGCATCAAGGGGTTACACGAGATTAGATGCGTGAATTCTCTTCCCGATGCGGCAGAAGGGAGCTGTTTGCGGCACCTTCCACCAGAGGGTGCCGCATTCGAAGGCATCAGTGCGCCTTCTTCGAGACGCGCGCGACCAGCTCGTCCAATCTGGAGAGTAAAAGTTTCAGGATCGGAGACTGGTTCGACTTCTTGTAGCCGAGGACTAGCTCGACAGTAGGCGCATCTCCCTTGAGAGGGCGGCTGGTTACAGACGAGGGGAGAAAGTTTTGTGCGTACGCCGGTAACAGCCCCACGCCGCCGGTCGACGCTATTAAGGATATTCCCATGGAGAGATGGTCCGCCTCGTGCGCTGGCTTAATGTTGCTTCGGGACTGCTTGAGATAGTTGTCGATGACCGCACGCAGGACCGGAGCCGTGTCCGAAACGATCACGAATGTCTCGCCCGCCAGCTCCCTCGGGCTGATGGCCTTGAGCGCAACCAGACGGTGGTTACTCGGCAAGATCACCACGAGGGGCTCCTTCACCAGCAGGCGGAACGCCAACCCTGGCACCCCTTTTTCCCGGCGCAGAAAAGCTGCATCGATTTTTCCTTGCGCCAGGCCGTCCGCAAGACGCGGTGAGTATTGACTGGATATCATTACGTCGATGTTCGGCAGTTCATCGCGCAGGATCCGCAGGGCTTCCGGCATCCATGTCAATTCGTGTCCGGTGAGAAAACCAATCGTGAAGCACGGCTTGGCGGGATGAGCGAGGCGCCGAACAGCTCCGGTTGCCGCTTCCATCTGCGAGAGTACGGAGCGTGCGTGATCGAGAAAGGTCCGACCCGCCGGGGTCAGTTCGATACCGCGAGCGCGGCGCGTCAGGAGTTGAGCCCCTAGCTCGTGCTCAAGGTCGCGAATCTGCCGGCTGAGCGAAGGTTGCGATGTGTGCAGTTCTCGCTGGGCTGCTACGGTCAGACTGCCCGCTTCGGCCACCGCAACGAAATACCGAAGATGTCGTAATTCCATTTCTTGCCCCCATGCTCGACAAGCATCGCTCCCAGCTTAACAAAGTATGCCGGAAGGTCGCTACGACGGGCGGCCTGTGCCATCCAATAAGTTGATCTGAGTATCCAGGAGCGGCTTGGCAGGCTTTTCAGTCATGCTCGGCTTGCATGGATCGAGGTTAAACGGAGGAATTGCCATGAGTTCACCAGTCGTTTTAATTACGGGCGCACTGACAGGAATCGGTCGCGCCACCGCGTTTGCGTTTGCTCGAGAGGGCGCGCGTGTCGTTGTCGCCGGCCGTCGTGAGCAGGAAGGCAAAAAGCTTGAGAAGGAACTACGCGAGCTTGGTGCCGAAGTGGAATTCGTAAAAAGCGACGTCCGGCACGACGAGGATGTCCGGGCGCTCATCGACAAGGCTGTCACACGTTTTGGGCGCCTGGATATTGCAGTGAACAATGCCGGGACGGAAGGATTGCGGGGCCTCGTGACGGAACAGACCGCGGACAGCTACGCGGCTACGTTTGATACCAACGTACTCGGTGTGCTGCTCAGCATGAAGCACGAACTGCGGGTGATGCTGCCGCAGGGGAGCGGAAGCATCGTCAATATCTCGTCAACCTATGGACATGTCGGCGCAGCTGGGGCGTCGGTTTATGTGGCCAGCAAACATGCGGTGGAGGGACTGACAAAGTCCGCTGCACTGGAAGTCGCAGGGACGGGAGTGCGGGTCAACGTGATCGCTGTGGGCGCTACGGATACGGGCATGCTCACACGCTTCACGAGCACCGAGGCGAATAAGGCGGCGCTCGTCACGACCGTACCGCTCAAGCGTCTGGCAACACCGGAGGAGATCGCTCAGGTGATCGCTTTTGTGGGTTCGGCCAAGGCGTCGTACATGACTGGCTCATCGATCCCCGTGGATGGAGGAAAGCTGGCTCACTAATACCGGCTCTCTCCCTGCGCGCGGTGCCCGGCAGATCGAGATTCCGACCGAGCGAGGGGCATGGTTTTAGCAGCGAGGAGGAATGCAATGAACCGGACGAAAGAGGAAAAGAACAAGGCGCTCGTTCTCGAGGCCTTTGACACTCTGTTCAACAAACGGGACTACGCAGCGGCCGAGCGCTACTGGTCCCCCGATTACATTCAACACAGCGCTCATATTGCACCTGGCCGGGACGGTCTGTTCAACCTCATCAAGAGCATCTCACCGACCTTGAAGTATGAACCGGGAACGATCGTGGCGGAGGGGGACTTTGTGATCGTGCATGGGCGATTCTCGGATTTCGGCCTTCCCGTGAACTGGATCGCGGCGGACATCGTTCGCATCCAGGACGGCGTTCTGGTCGAGCATTGGGATGTGATCCAAGACGAGGCCACAGCAGAGCAATCAAAGAGTGGTCAGCCCATGTTCGGCAGCACCTTCCCGACCGTTGCGGGTGGCCGATAAATGCTACTTTTTCCCCTCCCGGCACGCGGCCGAGTTTCTTCCAAGAAAGCGTGCGACCAAATGTGACTCTAAACATCACATATTGGTGAGAGGCGCCTGATGTCAGTCAAGAGCGTCCAATTTGCCGTCGCCACGCACATCCTGGCCGCGCTCGGGATTTATCCTGGAGGAAAGGTCGGCTCGGCGACCCTGGCGGAAAGCGTAAACGCAAATCCCAGCTTTGTTCGGAAGTCTCTGTCTAAACTTTCCAAGGCGGGCCTGGTTGTGACGACACGCGGTAAGAGCGGAGCAAGTGTGCTGGCGCGTCCTCCCAAACGGATCACGCTGTTAGATATATACCGTGCCAGCGGAGCACCGCCGACGTTTGCCATTCATTCCTATCCAGTCGAGACCAGGTGTCCGGTCAGTTGCAACCTCAAGCAATGCATGTCAGCGGTGCTTTCGCAAGCGCAGCAGAGTTTTGAGAAGTCGCTTGGGAAAATAACGCTGGCGGACCTGATCGTGCAGATGGGAGCGAAAGGACGCTGACTTTTTTTCATCTTAATTGTGCAGATAAGAAGAACAATAGAGCAGGTCAAGGGGGTCGTCGCTATGAGTCCAACCGTCGGTTCAAGTCCCATGTATGTGGTCCTGGGGGCGAGCGGAAACACCGGCTCGATCAGCGCCGATTTCCTGCTGACGAGGGGCAGCAAGGTGCGTGTCGTGGGGCGCGATGCGGGGCGACTGCGACGCTTTGTGCGCCAAGGCGCGGAAGCGTTCACGGCCGATTTGAGCGATGCGGCTGCGCTCAGGAAAGCCTTGAGCGGGGCGCACGCGGCGTACTTGATGCTGCCGCCGATATCCTCGCGGCAGGAGCAGGAGCAACAGAGCGATGCGATCGCGAAAGCGGCGAAAGAGTCGGGCCTGCGCTACGCGGTGCACTTGAGCAGCTATGGCGCGCAGGTTCCGGCAGGCACCGGGCCGGTCACGGGACTGCATTCCGCAGAGCAAAAACTGAACGCGATCAGCGATTTGAACGTTCTGCACCTGCGCCCAGGGTATTTCATGGAGAACAACCTGGCGGCGATCGACATGATCCGGGGGATGGGAATATTCGGACATGCGTTGCTGCCCGACCTGAAGCTGCCCATGATTGCGACGCGGGACATTGGCGACTATGCCGCGCGGCGACTTCTCGACCTGGATTTTTCCGGCAAGCAAACCTTCGAGCTGCTTGGCCAGCGCGACCTGTCGATTGCGGAAGCTACCGCGCTGATTGCGCGTGGCATTGGCAAACCGGATCTGCGCTACGAGCAGCTTCCGTATGATCGGATCGAGCAGGCGCTAACGCAAATGGGTTTTTCGCCGCAGAAAGCAGCGGTGTACATCGAGATGTTCAAGGCCATCAATGCGGGGGTCCTGGTCCCGCTCGAGGTGCGTTCGCCGCAGAACACTACGCCGACTACGTTTGAAACATTTGTGCAGGATGTCTTTGCGCCTGCGTATCGCGCCAAAGCTTCCGCTGCTTAGGCTTGGGCTGGGCGCCCGCCCGGTTCCGATTGCAGCTGTTTGCAGGCGAGAGTTTCGGGAGGGAGCTTCTCGGAAATGTTTGACGCGGAGATCATTGCCATGAATGAAGCCGTTTCGAGGAAACGAGGGTTGTCCAAGCACGGCAGGAAACCGAGCACTTACCGTCGCATCGTCACCGGAAATGTAAACGGGAAGTCTGTCGTGCAAAGCGACGCGGCGTTGCCGGCCTATGAGTTCAAGACGGTTCCGGGCTACGAACACACGCTGATCTGGGCCAACCCGGGGATCCCGGATCTCAGCAAGGAACAGAGGTTTGACAGCTATCCCGACTCCGTCGTTCCGGGACCTGGCGGCACGAGCCTGCACTTCGTGACGCTGCCACCGGGGCGGGTCTTCGCAGATCCGTCTTTCGATGCCGCGGCCGCGCAAGAAGAAGCGTTGGTTCGTCTGCGAGGATTGGCCGACCACTTCGAAAAGGAAGATCCCGCGATGCACAAAACGAACACCGTGGACTATTCAGTTGTTTACGACGGAGAGATTTGGATGGAGCTGGACGACGGCGAGACTGTGCATTTAGAGAGCGGCGACGTGGTGGTGCAAAACGGTACGCGCCACGCGTGGCGAAACAAGGGAACCAAGCCCGTCACGATGCTCTTTTTCCTCAACGGCGCAAGAGAAAGACAATGACCAAAAAGCTCGACGGCAAGACGGCCGTCATCACGGGCGGTACCGAAGGGATTGGATTGGCTACGGCAAAGCTTTTCGTCAAAGAGGGCGCCTACGTCTTCATCACGGGCCGCCGCCAGAAGGAACTCGACGAGGCCGTCGAGGCGATCGGCAGCAACGTTACTGGCGTTCAGGGCGACATTGCGAAACTCGCCGACCTTAATCGTCTTTACGAAACCATCTCCCAGGTGAAAGGGCGCATCGATATTGTCTTCGCCAATGCCGGCGTTGGCGAGTTTGTTCCCTTCGGCGCCGTCACCGAAGACCATTTCGACAGACTGTTCAACATCAATGTGAGAGGAACGCTGTTCACGGTGCAAAAAGCTTTACCGCTGCTGAACGATGGTGGGTCAATCATTCTCAATGGCTCTGTCGCCAGTGTTAAGGGTACGGCTGCCTTCGGCGTCTATGCCGCGAGCAAGGCTGCCATCCGCTCCTTCGCGCGAACCTGGACTACAGATTTGAAGGATCGTCGTATCCGCTCAAACGTTGTGAGTCCTGGTCCGATCAATACGCCGCTGGTGAGTCGGCAATCTCCCGAACTGATTGCGCGGATTGTGTCCACCATCCCGATGGGACGCATGGGGGAACCCGAGGAAGTTGCCAAGGTCGCGCTGTTTCTTGCTTCCGATGATTCGGGTTTCGTCACGGGTATCGAACTGTTCGTCGACGGCGGCAGAGCCCAGGTCTAAGGAAAATGGGGGAAGAAACGCGCTTGAAGACATGCGACTTGCGCGAATGCGAGGAAGGTGCACCGTGACTACAGAGAAGTCGCTCATCGACACCGCACTCCGCGGGTGGAGATTCAACGTGGAGCGAGCGGAGAAATTGTTCGGTGGACTGTCGCCCGAACAACTGGAGCAAGAAGTTGCCCCGGGAAGAAACCGCCTGATCTATCTCTGGGGCCATCTTGCGGCGGTGAACGATCGGCTCCTGCCGCTGCTCGGGATTGGAGAAAGACTGCATCCCGAATTCGACGGCATGTTCATCTCCAGCCCGGACAAGTCCGTTCCGCTGACTGTCTCTGCACAGTCGCTCAAAGCCGCATGGCAGGAAATCAGCCAGAGGCTCTGGGATGGTTTCGCGAAATTCTCGGACTCGGATTGGGCCGAGCGGCATACCGCGGTGTCGCAAGAGGATTTCGAGCGGGAACCGCATCGGAATCGATTCGGCGTGCTGCTCGGCAGAACCGCGCACCTTGCGTATCACCTGGGCCAGGCGGCGCTGGCGCGCCTGGAGGGATAGTTAATCACTGCTAAGACCGAGCCGATCTACATCGCAATATTCCGTCCGTTCCTCAAGGGGATAAGCAATGACTCCGAAGGAAGTTCAGAAATCGCACTTGGCGACCGAACTGAGAGCAGGAAAAAAGCGCCTGGAAAACGCGCTGCACGGCTTGAGTGCGGAACAGTGCGAGACTTCTGGGGCTACACGGTCCGGTTCGCTTGTGGATCTTCTTTCCGAGATTGTGACGAAGGAGTTTGTGGCACTGATGGAAGTTACAGACCGGCTGCCGAGCTTGCCGGTCGATCTGTTGGCGAATGCCGACGGCCGAGGGCCGACGGCTTCGGGAGCGGAAAAAGCCGCGGCCAATAAGTCCGTCGATAACCTCCTGGCTGAATTCGGCTTTTTGCGTTCAGCCATCGTTCGTCGCGTGGACGACGACGGATCGGATGGCGCGGAGTCGACTGCGAAATACGCTTATATCACCGAGGTCTGCGTCACAAAGTTTAGCGAGCAGGTAGCCGAGATTGAGCGCTGGCGCACCTCGGAAATCGTGGGATTCAGTGCCGCACGCCTGCGGGCGGAAGCGCGCGAAGCCGAGCTCAATCAAACCATTGTGGATTTGAGTCGCGAGGACTTCCTGACCGGGATGTTCGATTTGAGGTCTCTTTTTTCCTCGCTGTTTGACCGGTTCTACAGCGAAGATTTTGTGCTGTGGCTCGGCGCAGCGGAGTCGAATGGAAGGGCTGCCGCGTTCCAGCGCATGGCAGCTGTGCTGGAACCGATGTATACGCTGCTTGAGATGGGCATGGCTTCCGTCGCATCGTTTCGCCCAACTGCAAGCGCGCAGGACGCCGAGGGGAATTTCGTCACCCGTTGGGAGACCGTTCTGGGAGGAGCGTACTCGACAGGCGTAGCCGTTCGCTGGCGCACGGTTCGTGCGTGGAAGAGCCGCAAGGTGATCGCGGAACGCATCGAGGATCTACCCAGCCGACGCCAGGAGTGACTCGATACTGGATTACTCGTTGAGAGCCGCAGTTGTTGATCGCATCGCCTCGCGCAGCCACCCGTGGCGCGGATCGCTCTGGAGTCTTGGATGCCAAGCCATCAGGAAATGAAACGGATGCAGTTCGCGTGGCGCTTTCACAATGCGGAGTTCGCGATTTCCTCTAATCGCTGAGCTCATGCCACTGGTAACCGTGAGCACCAGATCTGTGTCCGGAAGGCATTGCAGAGCCACGCCGAAGTAGGGTACTCGAATGCATGAATTGCGTTGGGCGCCGACAGCCGCGAGCTGCTTGTCCGGGATCGTCTGCACGCCGGCGTAAGTGGATACGACGATGTGGCTGGCCGACAGGTACTGCTTTAGCGATAGCCGGTCGCCAAAGCGGCTGCCCCGCGCGACGGCGCAAATCCAGTCCTCCCGATAGAGCCTTTCCGACTGGAAGTGCGCTGGCAGGAGTCCATCATCTATATGTAGAACCAGGTCGACTTGCCCGTGCTCCACCAAATCGGCGATGCCGCCCTGCCAGGGAAGGAATTCAAACTGAACCTGGTACTGTCCATTCGCATATCGCCGGCACAGGCGGGGGACCACCACGGTGCAAACGTTGTCAGGGCCGGAAATACGAAAATGACTCTTCTCCCGCGCGGGATCGAACAGATTCGGCGTAATCAGATTCTCCACCCTGGGTAGTAATCCCTCGAGCTCCTGGAGAATCTTGCGGCCCCGCAACGTGAGTTCGAAACCGCGCGGCGACCGGAGCAGAAGGTCGTCTTGAAACATCGCACGGGCGCGCTGCAATGCGCGGCTGACCGCGGGCTGGCTCAGGAACAGCCGGGCTGCGGCCGCTGTGATGCTTTTCTCCTCCGCAATCGCGGCGAACGTAATCAAAAGGTTCAAGTCGACTTGCCGTAGTTTCTCTAGACGCATGTGAGCCATAACTATTATGCATGAAACACATGCGGGTGTCCGGTCATCTGTAGCCCTGTACGTTAGACAAGCTTACAAGGAGAATTCAATGCAGCAAGGAAACGGTCTACAGGACAAACGGGTGGTTGTGCTGGGCGGTTCGTCGGGGATCGGCCTGGCGGTGGCCGAGCTGGCGGCAGCGCAGGGAGCGAAGGTCGTTATCGTCTCCAGCAACGCCGAGCGAGTTCAGAAGGCCGTTGCATCCATCGGTCGAGAAGCACAAGGCGACGCGGTGGACATATCCGACGAGCGAACCGTTGCGACCTTCTTTTCAAAACTTGGCCCTTTCGATCATTTGGTATTCACCGCCGGCGATAGCCTGCAATTGCACGACCTCGCATCTACGGATCTGAAGCAGGCCCGCCATGCGTTTGATTTGCGCTATTGGGCCGCGCTTGCTGCAGTGAAGTACGGAAGCCCGTATATTCGCAAGGAGGGCTCTGTCGTGCTCACAACCGGAATCGCCGGCCAGCGCCCGCGCAAAGGATGGGTAATCGCCGCCAGTGTCTGCGGAACCATCGAAGCCCTGGCACGCGCACTAGCAATTGAGCTCGCGCCCTTACGGGTTAACGCAGTTTCTCCCGGGATGGTGCGGACGAATCTCTGGCAGAACATGGGTGCAGAGGAACGCGAGGCGCTGTTCGCAAGCGTCGGCAAGAGTCTGCCTGTGGGCCGAGTCGGCGAGGCTTCCGATATCGCGCAAGCCTATCTGTTCTTGATGCAGGAAGGATACTCTACTGGGCAGACCGTTGTGGTTGATGGCGGTGCGGTTCTCGTCTAGGGCCGGAACGATAAGCCGTGTAGCCGCGCAGCGCGCTCCGAGGAACTTCCCCCCCTAGGTGATCGGCCGCGAACCTGTGATGAGGATGTCCACCAGACGTCTGGCGCTTTGCCGCCAGTCAGGGCTGGATGCGACGTTGGCGACCCCGACAAGAGCGCGAAGGAGATCCATTGGGTCGAGGTCCCTGCGTATATCGCCGCTCTTGATCGCGCGCTTCACCAGCGCGCGAAGCGCTTCGTGGATCTGATCGTGGGAAGCTGCGAACACCTTTTTGGGATCCCCGATCAGCGTACTCAGCACCGGGGCGATGATCTGCTTGGTCTCGATGGCATCAACGAACAACAGTAGCCAGGCTCGCAATGCTTCCAGCGGCGGCATGCTCTGCGCGAACTTCCGCTCTGCCGCGGCCAGCTTCTCCATCTCCGACCGATAAACCGCCTGTAGAAGTTCCTCGCGCGTTGGAAAGTGACGATACAAAGTCCCCGGTCCGACGCCTGCCTCGCTCGCGATGTTGTCCAAGCTGGTATTTGCGCCCGAGCGGGTAAAGGCCTGCTTGGCGACCTCCAAAATGCGTTGGCGATTTCGCTGCGCATCGGCCCGCGGCTTTCGGCCAGCGGATTGGGAACGTTTCATAGAAGCCCTCAAAAAAAGCTTGCAACCGGAGACTGCCTCCGGTAATCTAAGTATTCGGAGACAGTCTCCATTTTACCTGAACGGACCTGCAGATGGGAGGAAAACACAAAATGAGAACAGAGAGAAAGCTCGGCGGCCAATTCCCCCTTTCCGGAACCCCGCGCCGAGTTTACAGAATGGGCTACGGCGCCATGCAACTGGCCGGCCCCGGGGTTTGGGGCCCTCCGCGCGACATGGATGCTGCGATGGATGTGCTGCGGGCGGCTGTCGCCGCCGGCGTGAACCACATTGATACCAGCGACTATTACGGCCCTCATGTGACCAATCAGATCATCAAGAAAGCTCTTCATCCCTACCCGGCCGACTTGGTCATCGTCACCAAGCTGGGTTGCCGTCGCGGTGAGGACAAATCATGGAATCACGCACTTTCGCCCACAGAATTGCTCGACGGCGTTCATGACAATCTCCGGAATCTTGGCCTTGGCCAGCTGGACGTCGTCAACCTCCGAGTCGGTGCAGTCACCGAGCCAGCGGAGGGATCGATCGAAGAACCACTGAGTACGCTGGCTGAATTGAAATGGCGGGGATTGATTCGTCACATCGGTCTCAGCAACATCACTCCTCGGCAGCTCGAACAGGCCCAACGAATTACCGACATCGTCTGCGTGCAAAACTTCTACAACGTGGCGCATCGCGATGACGATGCGTTCATCGATTCTCTGGCGCAGCAGGGCATTGCGTATGTGCCGTTTTTCCCATTGGGAGGGTTCACCCGATTGCAGTCGTCCGTCCTCGATCGCGTGGCGGCATCCATGCAAGCCACTCCGCTGCAGGTCGCGCTGGCCTGGCTTCTGCAGCGTTCTCCCAACATTCTGCTGATCCCCGGAACCTCTGCGATCAATCATCTTCGAGAAAATCTCAGTGCCGCGGCTCTGGAACTTCCTGCGGATGTCGTCGCCGAGCTCAATGCGATTGGCGAAAGCGTTCTGGCCGAGGCCCGGCCGACACACTGATTTCGGGTCCGAACAGCCTTGCGAAAAGGAGCCATCGGGAGAATTTTCCTGGCACCAGCAACCGGTCCGAAGCGAACAAATGAACAAGGAGATTCTTATGCACAACAAGCCCGTCGCCCTGGTCACCGGGGCTAATCAAGGAATCGGTCTTCAAATCGCGAAGGATCTGGTGGCACACGGCTTCACCGTGCTGGTCGGGTCGCGCAATCTCGAGCGCGGTGAGGCTGCGGCCAAGCAGGTTGGGCCGGACGCGCGCGCGCTCCAGCTCGACGTGACGGATCAGGCTTCGATCGCTGCCGCGGCCGAGCGCATCCGCAAGGAGCTTGGCCGCCTCGACGTGCTCGTCAACAACGCGGCCATCTCGAATACGAGTAAGCAGCCGGGCATGTCCGTCCAGCAGTATGCCAAATTGACGCGCCCAAGCAACGTGTCCCTCGATGAAGTGCGCGCGGTGTGGGAGACTAACGTGTTTGGCGTCCTTGCCGTTACCCAAGCGATGCTGCCGCTGCTGCGCGAGGCGCAGGCAGCGCGCATCGTCAACGTGTCGAGCGGCGTTGGTTCGCTGACCAGGAACTCGGATCCGGGCTACGCCTACCGCTCGATCTTCGGCCCCGGCTACGCTGCATCCAAGACGGCTCTGAACGCTATGACGGTCGCCATGGCGATCGAGCTGGAGCCAACGGGGATCAAGGTCAACGCCGCCTGCCCGGGCTACACCAAGACGAACCTGAACAACTATACAGGCACGCGCACGGTCGCAGAGGGCGCCCGCGAACCAGTGCGACTCGCGCTGCTTCCTCCGGGCGGTCCGACGGGCACGTTCTCGAACGATGACGGCCCGCTCCCCTGGTGACGTAGCCTCGCGCGCGGTAACCGCCGCGTCGCTGCGCTTCACCGTGGCAATCAAACTCGCAAAGACTGAACCCATCAACAATCGAAATGAGAGGGAGGAGAGAAAATGCGTGTTTTCGTCACAGGCGCTACGGGCTTTATCGGTTCCGCTGTTGTTCGGGAGCTTATCGCCGCAGGGCATTCGGTGATCGGGCTAGCTCGCTCCGATGCAGGAGCCAAATCCCTTATTGCCGCTGGCGCCGAAGTGCTTCGCGGAGACTTGGAGGATCTGGATAGTCTGCGCAGCGGAGCGGCCATGTCCGAAGGCGTAATTCACACCGCGTTTGTCCATGACTTCTCGAAATTCAAGGAGAACTGCGAAATCGACAAGCGCGCGATTGAGGCGCTCGGCGCCGCACTGGCCGGTTCCGACCGGCCGCTCCTCGCGACCTCCGGGCTTGCGCTCCTGGCGTCGGGCCGCGTCGCGACCGAGGAAGACGCTCCTGTTCCTACATCGGCCTCCTATCCCCGCGCGTCGGAAGTGACAGCGATGTCGCTGCTGGCACGCGGCGTCAACGCGTCGGTCGTACGCCTCCCGCAGGTCCATGACCGAAGCAAACAAGGCCTGGTCACCTACCTGATCCACATCGCGCGCGAGAAAGGTGTCTCGGCGTTTGTCGGTGACGGGCTCAACCGCTGGGCCGCGGTGCACGTGCTCGACGCCGCCCGCCTCTATCGGCTAGCGCTTGAGAAGGGTGCCGCGGGAGCCAAATATCACGCGGTCGCCGAAGAGGGCGTGCCGCTTCAAGAGATCGCGGAAGCGATCGGACGGGGCCTGAAGCTGCCGACGATGGCCGTGTTTGCTGGGCGAGCAGGCGAGCACTTTGGCCCACTTGGGATATTCGCCGGGCTAGACCTAGTGGCGTCCAGTGCGCTCACGCAGAAGCGGTTGGATTGGCGACCAACGCAAACTGGGCTGATGGACGATCTTGCTCATGCTCGCGATTTCGAGCCTGAAAACATCCAGATCAAGCAGGGTCGCTCTGCGACAAGCAAATAGCCGGATCGCTCGCGGCCTATGCGCGGGCGATTTTCTTCAGATCGGCGATAAAGCGCTGCATTTCGTCGTGCCGGGTTTGCTCATCGGGAGCGCGCAAGATGGATGATGGATGCACGGTGGCCATAACCATGGGCGCAAGCGCGGAATCCAGAAATTCGCCGCGGTGCTGCGTGACCCGGAAATCGCGCCCCAGCAGGGATTGGGCGGCAGTAGCGCCAAGGCACACGATGATTCGGGGTTGTAGCGCGGCGATTTCGGCCTCAATCCAGGGGCGACAGGCGTCCATTTCCTTCGCGCTCGGTTTTTTGTGGATGCGGCGTTTTCCGCGTGGCTCCCATTTGAAATGCTTGACGGCATTGGTCAGGTAGATCTGCGCGCGGTCGACACCGGCGGCAAGCAGGGCTTCGTCCAGGAGTTTCCCGGCCGGGCCAACGAAGGGTTTGCCTTCCAGATCCTCTTGATTGCCAGGCTGTTCGCCGATCATCATGATCTTTGCGCCGCGTGGGCCCTCGCCGAAGACAGTTTGCGTCGCGTTTCGCCAGAGATCACAAGCTTTGCAGTTTCGAGACGCGTTTCGCAAAGCCTGGAGCGATCCACTGCGCGGGATCGGCGGGAACAGAGGGTTGGACGGGGGTTTCTTCATTTAGAGCCGCCAGCGGGGTGTCTCCGGTTTAAGTGAAGAGCTTATCGAGCGCGCATTCTCGCAAAGCAGGAGATCACAGGACAATCAGGTGAACGCGGTAGCAGGGAAGAAGAAGCGATTGCCGGCCCGATGTCTGGAGCGTATGGAAGGAGCGTCCGCCCCTACAATATGTTGCTGGATATCATTCGCGACTTGCCGTCACTTTCGCCGTTGCCGCTTTGGCAAGCCCACCGGGCCACCAGTTCCAATCGCCTGCAATACGAAGTAGCGCAGGACCGATCACAATACGCACCAGCGTCGCGTCAATCAACACGGCAACCGCCAAGGTAAATCCAATCATCTTGACTACCAGGAAATCTCCGAAGGTGAATGCGGCAAATACCACGATCATGATCGCGGCGGCGCTGGTAATCAGTCCTGCCGTTCTCGCCATACCTTCCGGGATTGCATCCATTTCACTCAGCCCGCTCCTTCTGGCTTCCAGAACGCGTGCGACCAGAAATACTTCGTAATCCATGCTTAATCCGAAGACGATGGCAAAGGCAACGATCGGAACCAGCGGAAACACGCTACCGGTTCCCCCAGGAACTCCCAAAAACCTGCTTCCGTGTCCATCCTGGATAACGACAACTAATGCTCCGAAGGCCGCCGCGACCGAGGCCAGGTTGAGTGCTATGGCCTTCACAGCGGCGAAGATCGATCGGAACCCGCAGAGTAGAGCAAAGAGCGTCCCACCCACAACCAGCTCCATTACGGGCGGAAAGTGGCTTCTGATGATCGTTTCATAATCAGCGTTGAGCGCCGGGATGCCGCCAACCAGAAGGGTTGCGCCCGGCACTCCGGTGAGAGCCGGCGCGCCGGTCGCACGAAGTTCCCGCACCCAGTTCACCTGTTCGCGCAGGGAGACCGAACTTGCAGGCAACACTTCAATCAGCGCCGCTCGTCCGTCACTACTCAGAAAGGTTCGACGCGTCTCGCGCGAAAGATCCGTGAGGGAAGGGCGATTGCTCTGCGCAAGCGTCGTGATAGAAATCACGCGGTCACAGCGAGGATCGCTCGCGAGGCGTTTGCTGAGACGATCCACTGCATCCCACCCGGCGTCGGTTTGCGCGATGGAATCGGTGGGAAGTTCGACAATGACGCGCAACGATTCAACAACGCCGCCCCGATCCATCCGTTCCAGGGTGTGGAGCGCATGGACCGATTCGGCCGCCTGCGGAAGCCAATCCCCGCGCGGGAGACTGGTATCGAGTCGTCTGACCTGCCAGGCGAGCAGAAGCAAAGGAGTTCCTGCCAGAAGCAGGGCAAGCCAGGGATGCGCGACAATCGTCCTTCCCCATTGCCGCCAGCGATTTCCGGTGCGCGCGGCCCGTTGCGCATCGAGCTTGGGAGTAAAGGGCATCCGGCCCAGATCAATCCGCGGACCGAGCAGCACCAGCGCTGCCGGAACCAGGGTATTTGTAAGCATCACACTCATTCCCGTCACCAGGAATCCCGCGACGCCGATGGAACGGATTTCGCTGATCGGAACCGTTAAGAGGGCGAGAAATCCGATGGCTACCGTCGAGGCTGAAATCAATAGCGTGCGACCTGCTTGACGGGCCGCGATCAACCCGGCCCTAGGTCCGTCGTTCCCGGCGGCAATCGCTTCCCGGAAGCGGCTGATCATCAGGAGTGCGTAGTCGATTCCCAGGCCCAAGCCAAGCATGGTGGCCAAATTCTGAACCAGAATGGACAAGTGCCAGCGCTGCGCGAGGAATCCGGTAATCGCCAGAGTGGTTGCAATCGCCAGCTGGCCAACCGCCAATGGAATCAGGGCGGCCATCAGGCTTCCAAACGCCACCAGCAGTAGAATAAGGGTTCCGGGAATCACCAGGCTTTCACCGCGATGCACGTCGGCGGCGCTCGCTTTGCGGATATCGAAATTCAGTGGAATCTCGCCTGTGAGTTCCAGCTTCACCGCCGGATAACGGCCGCGCAGCTGATTTTCAAGCGCGCTTGCCAGCTGGTGAATCTCGGGAACAAGCGACTCGACGGGACCGCCGGTCGAAGTGAGTCCCACCAGAACAAACGTTCCCCCTCCCCGGCCCAGAAAAATCGGATCGCGCAACTCGAGATAGGACACCACTCCTGAAACGCCGGGTTGCTCTCTGAGTTTTGCCACGATGGTTTCTAACGCCTGGCCGCCTTGCTCGGAATCCGCAGGCGGGAGTCCCTCGGTCACCAGGACGACCCGATCCACGAACGGCGAGCGAAAACGAGTGGCCAGCTCGTCCCGGACCGTTTCAGCCTGGCTCCCTTCGACGCGGGTTGCGGTCTCCAGCCGGCGCTCGGCGTGAAAAGAGAATGGAAGAAGTGCAATGGTTGCTGCGAGGACGATCCCTGACACCCAAAAACGGCGCACGTGCATAGCTTTCATGATGTCATATCTCTCCAGATCGTCGTCACCAAAACTCTCTGGCGCGGCCTAAGAACCACAGGGGCGAAAAAGATGCTTGCTGCAGAACCGGTTCGCGCGTTGGCGCCTGGTTGCGCGAGTTTACAGTTGCGCACGACGCACGTGCGGAGCAATCTGAATCTGCTAAACTTTCTCTCGTCGATTGAGCAGCGATTGAGGAGGATCCATTCGTACTCTACTTTTGCTCGGACTGCTTGCCGCCATGCAATCTGGAGTGGCAGACCCTCGCCTTGGCTCCTGGACGCTCCTCTCTGCGCAGTCGAGTCTGGATCCTCCGAACCGGCTCTCCATAACACCTCTGCATGATGGGGTGCATGTGGTGATGTCCGGCGAAACGCATCTGGATTTCACTGCAAGTTGGAACGGACACGAATCCTCCGCACCGGGCAATCTCGCATTCAATCAAATTGCGCTGCGCAGGATCGACAAGAGGCAGGCCGAGGTCAAGGAGAAAAAGGACGGAGCGGTGGTGGCAACGGTGCGCGAAAAAATTTCGAATGATGGCAGCGAGCTGACGACCACGACTGCGACCGCCGGCCGCGCCGATAAGATCACCGTGTGGACGCGAAGCGGAGGCCCGAAGGTCCCGAATGACCTCTTCGCAGGGGAATGGACGCAGGATCTCAGCAAGACCCGCATGCGGCAAGGTTTGGTGCTCAAAATCGAGCCGGACGGAAGCGGCGGGATCCGTTTTCTGGGCGACTTCAGCTATACCGCCCGTTTTGACGGAAAGCAATACGATCTAAAGAACTCGCCCAACGATACCGTAACGCTTGCCCTGGTCGATCCTCATACGGTGGACGCGAGCTACCTGCGCGACAATCAAGTCACGCAAAAGGATCGGTGGGTGGTTTCCGCAGATGGGCAGCAGATGACACTATCCACCACGGGCACGCTTGAAACGGGCCAGCGCGTAACAGAGAAGCTCTCGTTCAAGAAGCAGTAGCGGATATTGCGTCTGTCCAGTCCACGAGCCCATCGCTCGCCGACACCACGTTCGCCTGACGGGCCGCGACCGAAATAATTCCCTTGCGATACATGAATTTCAGAATACCGTTGACCGTGTCTTCCAGAGACGGATCCGCTTTGCCCCATACGGAGGCATCGCGGGCCGTTTGATAAGAAGAGCTGTCATAGCGTTTGAATTCCATCGCGGAGATGTTGTCGACCGAGCCCACCAGAAAATCCAGCAGCGGGAACAGAAGATCTTCCTTGCGGCATCTCCGGATCAGCTCGGGCACGAAGTCGGGAAGCCTGAACGTTTCGAATTGCCGGCCAGTCGCTTTGGTAATAAGCCCGGTAATATCCATCATGTTCGAATAATCGTCCCGCGTGACATGGTAGGTCTTATTCGCCGTGCCGCGCGTAGTAGAGATGGCAACGATGTTGTTCGCCACAATGTCCGCCGGAACAAAGCTGACCTGGTTGAGAGTGTCAACGCCGATGCCGTGATTCACCATGAAGGCAACCAAGCGAACGGCGATATCGAAGTTGTTACCTCCGCCCGTGACCGAAGGACTCACCAGAGCAGGCCGGAAAATCCGCGCGGAAAGTCCCCGGTTGCGCGCGTCCACAACCACCTGTTCGGCAACCCATTTCGATTGGCTGTACCCAAAATCGAGCAGCTCCATATTCTCGTTCAGGTCGGTCTCATTCAGAACGGATTTGACCGCCCAGCCGAAGACGAAGGTAGTCGAGACATAATTGAATTCTTTGCGCCTTCCCTCAAACGCCAGTCTCACGACCTCATTGGTCCCCAGCACGTTCGCGTCACGCATCAGCTCGTAGTTGAATAGGTAGTTCACGGTGGCGCCGTTGTGGAAGACCGTGTCAATTTCACTGGCGAGGAATTCCCACTCGTCCTGCGTCAGGCCCAGTTTTGGCTGCCCTAGGTCTCCGCAGACCGGGATCACGCGAGCTTCGAACATCTCCATCAGACCGACGGCGCAGGGTCCGATGGATTCCATCGCGTCTCTCAGTCTCTGCTTCCCTTGCTTTTCGTCCGAAGACCTGACCAGAACATGGATCTTCGCCCGCGTCTGTTCCAGCAAGCTCTTCATCAGGAATGGCCCGATGAAGCCGGTCCCGCCCGTGAGCAACACCTGATTCGGCACCGGTGTCTCCGGCATGGGCACAAGCATCGGAGGCTCGAAAATGAGCTTCCTGTCGTTGATCATCATCTGCTTCTCAGCGGCGCGCTGCTCTTCACGGAAAGTCGCAAGGGAATGACGCAGGTGGACCAGCGCCTCTTCGGGAGCGCGCTTCAACTTTTCGGCTAGTCCGAACAGCTCGGCTACGGCAACGCGCTGAATAACGCCAATATCGACCTGCCGCGCCAGCAACTCGGCGCCTTTGTCTTTCAGGAGTTCCTTGAGCTCATGCATGAACACAACAAGATCCAGGGAATCCAGGCCCGCTTCGACCAGGTTGTATGATTCCCGGCCGGTAAGGTTGTAGCGGGCTTTCAATTCGCCGAAAGTGGAATGCATCTCGGTGTCGGACGGCGAGTTTCCGGGGTCCTTCTCCCGCGAAAAGTCGGAAAGAACGGTGAACTTGCCTTCCAGCCACATCTGCTTGGCCTTGTGGCGCATAATCTTCCCGGAACTGGTTCGGGGAATGGCACGCGGCGCGATCAGGGAAATCACCGCCACTTCCACGTTGAGATAATTCCGGACCGCCGCGGCAATCTTTCGTGCGTCGGGAAGGGCCCTGGGATTTTTGACTTCGGCGACGATGGCCAGCGCAGGTTCGCTGTCTTCCTGAATCTGGAACGCGGCGACGCAGTTGTGCCGGATCAGACCAGAAGATTTCTCCACCACGTTCTCAATGTCGTGCGGGTAATAGTTTTGCCCGCGGAGAATAATCATGTCCTTGATGCGACCGCAGACGTAGAGTTCGCCGTCGTGGAAGAATCCGATGTCGCCGGTCCGCAGGTAGCCTTCGTCATAGGGAGTATCGTCCACCAGCCGGGCACGAAACTGCTTCAGAGTTAATTCCGGATTATTCCAGTAACCTCGGCACTTACCGCTTCCGGCGACCCAAATTTCGCCGGTGCGCTCCGGCTTAAGAGCGAAGTGCCCTTCGGCATCCACGATCTTAACGTCCAGACCCGGGAGCGGCGTTCCACAACTGACAATCTGGGTGGCCCCGCCGATTTCAGAGACCTCCTTCGTCATGCGGGCCATCCCCAGGGCGAGGGCACGCTTGTTGACGGAAACGATGTTGCGACCGCCCAGTGAGACCGCCAGAGTGTTCTCGGCCAGTCCGTAGGCGACATAGAAACTCTCGGACTTGAGTCCATAGGACTGAAACGCTTCCAGAAACCGGGTGTAGGTATCGGGCTTCACAGGTTCGGCGGCGCACATCAAAACGCGCAGCGAACTCAGATCACAAGCCTCCAGACTCTCCTTGGACAACCTCCCGGCGCGCAGGCAATAGTCGTAGGCGAAGTTGGGCGCAGCCGTCGCGGTGGCGTGGTAGGCCGTTATCGCCTCAAACCACAGGATCGGACGCTGGATGAAGTCGGTGGGAGAGAACCCGTAGGTTGTGCCGCCTTTCACTGCGGGATATAGGTAGCACCCGATCAGCCCCATGTCGTGATACTGCGGCAGCCAGGAAACAACGACCGGCGCAGGATGGTCGATCACGAGCGGACAGGTATCCAGAATGTTTTCGTGCGTAACAATCACGCCTTTGGGCTCCATCGTCGAACCCGACGTGTACTGGAGAAACAAAATCTTTGCATGATTGACAGCCGGCCGGTCCGAAACCACATCCAGGAAATCTTCGGTGGCGATCCAGGCAAGGCCGGAAATGTAATCAACGTCAATGCCGCACGCCGAGACTCCGCTTCGGGCGAGATTGGTTTTCAGGGATGCTTGGTAGTCTCGGCTCGTTAGGATTCCAGCCGCCTGGCAATCCTTTGCGATGTGCACCATCTTGTATAGCGCGCTCTGGAACCCGCGCGAACTGGGGGGATACACCGGCACCGGAATCATTCCGGCGCGCACGCAGCCAAAGAATGCGCAGATCATTTCCAGGCCTGGCGGGTAAGCAAGCAGGAGCCGGTCGCCCGGCGCAAAACGACCCTCTTTCCACAAATTTCCCGCGATCGCCTCCACTCGGCGGAGAAACGACGCGTAGGTGTAGCTCTCTATCGGATCGCCGTTTACATCGAGGTACGAATAAAGAAGTTTGTCCGGGTGCTCATCTGCCAGCCTATCCAGGCGGCCTAAAATTGACGCCGTCATCAATCAGCGATCCTCCAATCTTGAATAGAACGCAAGCCAGTAAAACGAAGCATTTCTCCCGAGCAAGCGCGGTGATCGGCGATGGTGTTTGAAAGTGCAGACCTGAAATGTAGGCCAAGGGAGAGAACGCTCGCTTAATGTTTTCTCAGCATGAGCGTCGCTCGACGCTCTGGGGAATGGATTTTTTCCTTTTTGGCGCTCAAGGGCGCGAACGGGAATTGCGGAGCTCCGCCGACCTTCCATGGTCCCTTGCAGGAAACCCGTTTCGTTATGGTCCATCGAAGGTTCTATACTAACAAAGCGCTATGGACAATACCATGCGTCCTCGTTTTCCGTGTTCACACCTCGCAACTAGGCATCGCCCGTTCCGAATGTCCTTGATTGTCTTTACGGGCCCGCATTAAAATTGTGCTGCGAGGCTGTCGGCACGGCACCAATTTCGCTGAGAGTCTGCACCCCGGATGCGGCGTAGGGAACGCGTCGGGCCCAATTGGCATGACCGCGGAGGCGCCGGTGACGTTTGAATCCGAGGTGTTGATCACTCCAGATCGGGAGACTCCGGATCTTGTGCCATCGGAATCCTCAACGGCCTCGACTGCCGAACCCGCCGGTGCATCTTCCTTCCCGAAAGTCTTACGTCGCCGCCTGGATCGATTTTTTGCCGATCAGCACATTTCCCACAAAGCGGACCGTGCGATGTGGGTCAAGATCGCTGTGGGTCTGGCAGTCCTGGTGGGCGCCTGGATTGCTCTGTATGCTCTGCGGCCCGATGCGTGGAAGTTTGTCGCCCTCTACCTTCTCGGCGGCCTCGCACAAACATTCCTTTTGCTGAACATCGCCCACGACAGCAATCACAACGCCATCTCGTCCCGGCCGCGCGTCAACAAAACCCTGAATTATGTCTTCGATTTGTGCGGAATCAGCTCCTACATGTGGCGTATCCTCCATCATCGCGGCCATCATTCCTGCATTAATCTTCATGGCGAAGATGATGCGCTTTCCGGACGCGGCATCTTTCGCTTTACCCCTTATGAATCCCGTGCGCCGTGGCACCGCTTCCAGCACCTCTATGCGCTGTTCTTTTATGCGATGTTCTCGCTTGACTATGTGTTCTTCAGGGACTTCGAAAGCTTTCTCTTCCCGTCCCACGATTATCTGAAACGCGCTAAACATTCTGTGCGCGAATATGCCATTTTGTTTGCCGGCAAGGCCTTCTACCTCACTTACATGCTTGTCTTGCCGGTGTTGGTGCTGGGGAAATCACCTCTGCTGGTCGCCGGCGCGTTCCTCCTGGTCCATTTGTTCGTCGGTTTAGCTGTCACGCTTGTATTCCAGACGACGCACACCATTGACAGCACCTACTTTCCCACGGACCGCGGTGAGTTTGACAACGGCGTGTATCACATCTTTGCGACAACGGCCGATTACGCCACGGAAAACCCTCTCGTCGCTTGGCTCGCAGGCGGCCTCAACCATCACATCGTGCACCATCTGTGCCCGTTCGTGTGCCATACCCACTATGCTCCGCTCACCAGGATCGTGAAGGAAACCGCCGAAGAGTTTGGGGTCCCTTATCGGCAGCATCCCACCATGACCCAGGCAATCCGGCATCATCTGATACTGTTGAAGCAGCTGGGGAACGAAAACTGATTCTGAGCATTTTGTCTTTACCTATGGTCTGGCGATCGCTTCCTACAAATGATATGAGACGACCTGCGGTTCGCGGCAGGCATCCGGAGGGCTGGGTATGACCTCCGCTGCTCCGATCCCGGTTGTTTCCCGATTGCGCTGCTTTGCGGATTCTCGCGCCATGTTCCGCAATCCCGTGCGGGTTTTGTCCAGCTACAACGAAACCTTCGGCGATACCTTCCGGCTCTATTTGGGTGGTCTCAAAGAGGCGATCGTCACGATCGATCCCGCTGTCATCCAGCACGTGTTAAAAACCAATTCGGAGAACTACCAAAAATCCGATATTCAAGTAAAGCGCATGGGCCACTTCCTGGGGAAAGGCCTTCTTACTACCCACGGCGAAGCTTGGCGAACGCAGCGGCGTCTCATCCAGAAGGGCTTCGATCGATCGCAACTCGATGCCCTGTCCTCCATCATGCAGGACTCCCTTGCCGAGTCACTGCGGGATTTCGACAGCCAGGTCCATCGCGGCCCCGTCGATATCTACCCCCAGCTGATGAAAATTACCTTCGCCATGGTGGCCCGATCGCTCTTCGGCGCACGGTTGAAGGAAGAAGACATCGATCTTGTCAGCCATACCATCTGCACGGTCCAGGAATTCATTGTTCGGCAAACCCTTCAGCCTTATCTGAATCCCTGGTTCGCCGTTTCCGGAGAACTGCGCCGGCACGAAGACATGCGAACTCGCGCGGACGCCATTCTGCTGCAATACATCAGGAAGCGCCGCAACGAGGCGCCCGGCAACGATCTGCTGCAGACTTTGATGGATGCACGTTACAGCGACGGCGAAGGCATGAGCGATTCGCTCATCCTGAGCGAAAGCATGCAGCTTCTGGTCGCCGGCCATGAAACATCGTCGAATGCGCTATCGTGGCTTTTTTATCTTTTGAGTTCGCGACCGGATTGCCTGGAAAGGGTAAGGCAGGAATTTGATTCGGTGCTCGGCGAAGCGCCGCTGGGCTACGCCGACGTCCCCAAGTTTGAATTTACGACTCAGGTCATTTGCGAGGGGCTCCGCCTCTACCCGCCATTTTGGATGATCGACCGCATGGCTGTCGCGGACGATCGCGTAGGCGAGCTCGCCATACCTCGTGGATCGACCGTCATTGTGTATGTGTACGGTGCGCACCATGCTCCGCGCTACTGGCAGAATCCGGAGAATTTCGATACGGAGCGTTTCAGCAAAGCGAACGACAAGCTGCGCACGCCCTTCACCTTCCTTCCCTTCGGGGGCGGACCGCGCGGCTGCATCGGTGGAAATTACGCGATGCTGCAGATCCTTATGATTCTGAGCGATCTGCTCAGAAAATATGATTTCCAGCTGGCTCCGGGCCAGACGATCGAAGCTCGTCCGATGGTCATTCTGCGGCCGAAGCACGGAATCCGCATGACGTTCACGAATACGATTGCGCCGGCGCGTTGCATCGCACAAGACGCGATCCGGTAAGAAACGCGCTTGCGTGACTCCGCATGGATTGATCCCGCCCGTTGAAAGGCCTTTCGAGCTGATCCCCCGATCTAAAGAGCCCTCCGCAATACCAAGCGTCGCACCCGGTTTAGACGACGTGGTTTCTGTGGTTGGTGGGGTCTGGCTGGAAGACACAGCGGCTTAGGATCGCATTTGAGCTCGCTGGGAGAGCACCTGCTTTGCAAGCGCGTTCGAGCACTCCAAAGACTCCGTCCTTTGCCCTCGGTTTTCAATGTTTTCAACAATTTCGGGGAATCTGCTTCTCGCTCGAAGTAAGCCCCGAAGCACCAATTACATAGGGTTTTGGAACAGTAAAAGACCAGGTTTTGCATTAATTCTTTGGTTTAGCGGCCCACGCTCACGAGCCAAGAAGTCAGAAGTGCTTC
>DATNLN010000126.1:0-17181 GCA_035602855.1 Candidatus Acidiferrales bacterium | reverse complement strand
GGAGGAACTCGGGCAGTTTCTTTCGCGTACCCCTGCCACTTTGAATCTGGGAGGACGGTTGATCGTCCTCAGTTATCACTCGCTAGAGGACCGCGTGGTGAAGCAGGCTTTCCAGCGGCTCTCGCACGAGGGATTTCGCATTCTCACCAAAAAAGTAATCCAGCCCGGCGATCCGGAAATCGCAAGTAATCCGCGGTCGCGCAGCGCGAAGATGCGCGTAATCGAGAGGGTGGCGACGGCGGAGACCCGCCTTGGCGGGGAACGCACGGCGCCGCAAGTTTGCTGATGACCGAATATTACACAGTAAAGAGAATCGATAATTCGCGGCTGGTGCGCAGTATGGCCCCAGCGCGTTTGCAGGATTTCTGGCGGCGCGTGGCGGCTGGTGGCGCGATGGCGGCGTGCCTGCTGTTTTACGCCTGGCAACATTTCGCCTGCATCCAGTTGCAGTATCAGGTGGAGCAGCTTTCCGCGTTGCGCGCGCAGTCCGCGCAATTGAATCAGCAATTGCACGTGGAAGTGGCCACGCTGAAAGCGCCGGGCCGTGTGGACGGCATCGCGCGCAACGAATTGGGATTGACAGTTTCGGTGCCGGGCCAGGCCATGCCGGCGGACGGACCGAGCGAAGCAGTGTTGGCTGAGGCGCGCGCGGTCGTCCAGCCGCAGCGGCCCTGAAAATCCGGCTGATGAATTTCTGGCGGCCCGTTGCAGGGGCCGATTCCGGCGAAGCGACGTGAACATTGGCCGGGCAAAGTTTCTCGCAAGTTAGGGCGGAATCCATGGAGCAGCGCAGCCCGCGTCTCCGCTGGTTGGTGGTCTGGGTCGTGGCGGTGGTTTGGATGGTGGCGGTGCTGGCCCGCTTGAGTTACCTCCAGCTTTTCTGCTATAGCGAATACTTCGCAAAAGCCCAGCATCAGCAACAGCGCATATTTGAAATCAGTCCGATGCGCGGCGTGATCTACGACCGCAAAGGCCGGGAACTGGCTGTTAGCATTCCAATGGACTCGGTTTTCGCGGACCCCACCGATATCAAGGATCCCGAGATGGTCGCGCGGCTGCTTTCGCGCGTGCTGGACGTTCCCGCCGAAGACCTGGAATCAAGAATCAATGAAGCCAGCAAGCCAGTGCGTCTGGCCAAGAAGCTTTCGCCAGAAACGGTCGAGCGCATTGACGACATGAATTTGAAGGGTGTGTTCTTCGAGAAAGAAAACCGGCGCGTCTACCCCGAGCACGATCTGCTGGCGCATGTGCTGGGCTGGGTGGATACGGACGAAAAAGGCATGGGCGGCATCGAGCATGAACTCGATAAACAAATTCGCGGACGGCCGGGGCGCGTGATGCTGATGGCTGATGGCAAGCGGCGTTTCTACGACCGCAGGGAATCGGCCGCGGATCCGGGCGCGAGCGTGGTGCTGACGATTGACGAAACCATCCAGTACATCGCCGAAAAAGAGCTGCAGCGGGCGATGGACGAAACGCATGCCCTGCACGGCACGGTGGTGATTCAGGATCCGTCGAACGGCGCGCTGCTGGCGGTGGCGAACAATCCGACGTTTGATTCCAACGATGCGGGAAAATTTTCCGATGACACACGCATGGACCGCGCGGTGATGGCCGCCTATGAGCCGGGCTCGACCTTTAAGGTCATTACGATGACCGGCGCGATCGAAAATCACGTGACGAATCCCGATGTGCTGGTGGATTGCCAGATGGGTTCGATCATGGTTGCCGGCCGGTTGATTCACGATTGGCATCCCTTCGGCGTGTTGAGTGTGCGCGACGTGCTGGCGCATTCCAGCGACGTGGGGTCGATCAAAATCGCTTTGAATCTGGGCGCACCGCGTTTCTACGACACGATGCGCAGATTTGGAATCGGCCAGCTTACCGGGATCGAATTGCCGGGAGAAAATCACGGCCTGCTGCGTCCCCTGGAAAATTGGACAGCCAGCTCGATCGGCTCGGTGGCCATCGGGCAGGAAGTGAGCGTCACTCCGGTACAGATTATTTCGGCGATTTCGGCGATTGCCAATGGGGGCACGCTGTATCGCCCGCATATCGTGCAGGAAATTCGCGGCGACGCGCCGGTGGCACTGCCCGCGCGCGCCGAACCGCAACAAGTGACCGATGCGCAGACCGCCGCAACGATCCGGGGAATGATGGAGAGCGTTCTGCTCGACGGCGGCACCGGCAAACCCGCTGCGCTGAATGGCTACACGGCTGCGGGAAAATCCGGCACCGCGCAGAAGATCGATCCTCGCACGGGCCGCTATTCACCGAGCGATTACATTGCATCGTTCGTAGGCTTTGCGCCGGTAAATGAGCCCGCCGTGACAATTCTGGTGGTGCTGGATTCGCCCGAGGGGGCGCATCACGGCGGCGAAGTGGGCGGGCCGGTGTTCAAACGCATCGCCGAGCAGGTGCTGGCCTACCTCGATGTGGCGCACGACGTACCGATGACTGCGCCTGCGGGCACCGAAACCGCGAAGAACGGGCAGCCGACGCCGGCGCCGGGGCTGGATAAATTCCGCGCGGACGCGAATCAGGCGGCAGCCAATCATGAAGCCGCGAATCGTGAAAATGTGGAGCGTTTCCAGGCTGTGGTAGCGAAAAAAGATCAGGCGGAGAGCGAGCTCGCGGCTAAAGACGCGAATCGCGCGGCGCCCACGATTGCGTTCAGCGAAGAGGATGCCGTCGAGGTCCCGGACGTCTCGGGGCAAACCGTGCGCGGCGTCACCGAAACTTGCTCGCGGCTCGGCTTGATTCCCTCGCTCCTTGGCAGCGGAGTTGCTCTCGAACAATCACCGGAGCCTGGCACGCGCGTGATTCGCGGCAGCACCGTGACAGTGCGATTCGGACGCGCGACGACGCAAGTCCTGCCGGCGATGCGACCGGGGGCGCTGGTAGCGAGTTCGCAGAGGAACGTGCATTGAAATCCGCAGTGGAAGGCGACCCGAAAGTGCAATCCGCAACGCGGCGGCAAAAAAAGCGCGCAGGGATGGAAATGGAATTGTCCGAACTGATCGCGGGAATTGAAGGCGCTCGTGTGACGGGGGACACGCGCCTGCGCATCGCCGCGGTCGCATGCGACAGCCGCAAGGTTGCGGCCGACACATTGTTCTTCGCGATGCCCGGCGCAAAAACGGACGGCAACCAGTTTGTGGCCGACGCACTGAGTCGCGGAGCCGTGGCGATTGCCAGTCCGAATCCGCGGCCGGAGCATATTTCGCGCGATGTCGCCTGGATCGAAGTCACCGCCGGTACAGAACGCAGAGCCTTGGCTCTGGCGGCCGCGAATTTCTACGGCCATCCCGCGGACTCGCTGAAGCTTGCGGGCGTGACCGGAACCAACGGCAAAACCACCATTACATTTGTTCTGGATTCGATTTTGCAAAACGCCGGATGGAGCACCGGGCGCATCGGCACCACTGGCTACGAGACGCCGCGCGGCAGCCGCGCCGCGACTAACACCACGCCGGAATCGCTGGACCTGCAGGAAATTTTCGCCGAAGTGCGCGACGCGGGCGGCACGGCTGTGGTGCTGGAGATCAGCTCCCATTCGCTGGTGCTGGACCGCGTATGGGGCTGCCACTTCGCCGTCGCAATCTTCACCAATCTCACGCGCGATCACCTGAATTTTCACAAAACGTTCGAGGACTATTTCGAAGCCAAGCGCCTGCTGTTTGCAGGGACGGGCGCGGGCGCTCCGGACGTCGCGATCATTAACATGGATGACCCGTACGCGCAGCGCCTGCAAGCCCTGGCGAAGCGTACACTGACATATGGTCTGACGGAGGCGGCTGACCTCACCGCCCGCAAATTCGCGTTGAGCTTCGAAGGTCTGGAATTCACAGCGCAGACTCCCGCGGGAAAAGTCGAAGTACGCTCGTCGCTGGTGGGCCGGATCAATGTTTATAACATTCTAGCCGCGATCGGCGCGGCGCTCGCGCTCGATGTGCCGGTAGGAAAAATCGAACAGGGCATCGCCGATCTGGAACAAGTCCCGGGACGATTCGAACGAATTGATGAAGACCAGCCCTTCCTGGTGGTAGTGGACTACGCGCATGCGGACGACGCGTTGCGCAATTTGATTTCGACAGCACGCGAGCTGAATCCCGCCGGTAGAATTATCACGCTGTTCGGCGCCGGCGGAGAGCGCGACCGCTCCACACGTCCTCCGATGGGTGAAGCAGCCGGCTCGCTAAGCGACCTGGTGATCCTTACCAGCGACAACCCGCGCAGTGAAGACCCGCTGCGGATAATTAACGACGTGGTAGTGGGATTGCAGAAAGTGAATGCGCAGTACCGGATCGAACCGGATCGCGACACCGCGCTGGAAATGGCGATCGATGAAGCAAAAGCCGGAGACATCGTGCTGCTGGCGGGAAAAGGCCACGAGAATTATCAAATTTTGCGCGACCGCACGTTTGAATTCGACGATCGCGAAAAAGCGCGCGCCATTTTGCGCCGCCGCGGGTTCGCAAAGAAACAGACCATGAAATAACGGCGGATTTCGGCAGCGAAATCGAGCACTTTCGAGAGTCCAAGCTTGAGAGTGAAAGCCAGTCCAGGGGAGACGCAATGCGGTGGACCGTTGCTCAAGTGGCTGAAGCTCTGGGTGTCGCGGCTCCCGCGCGCCTTGACGCCTTGGCCGGGGTGGCCGGCGTCTCGATTGATTCTCGCACGATTCGCGCGGGAGAACTGTTCATCGCCATACACGGACCGAGTCACGACGGACACGATCACGTGGCTGCGGCTTTGGCCGGCGGCGGGGCAGCCGGGGTGGTGGCGCGCGCAAGACTCGCGCAGTACGCAGAAGAAATTCGCGGAAAACTTTTTGCCGTGGACGACACGCTCGACGCGCTGCACCGCCTTGCCTCGCGCGCTTGTGCAATCTGGCGCACGGCCAAGCCCGGACGAAAAATCGGGGGCGTGGCGGGGTCGGTGGGAAAGACGACCACCAAGGAGATCTTTGCGGCGCTGGTGGCCGCGCGGTTCCACGTATTGAAGACCCAGGGAAATTTGAACAACGAATACGGCTTGCCGCTGACGCTGCTGCAATTGGACGACCAGCATGACGCGGCGGTGATCGAGATGGGCATGTCGCATCGCGGTGAACTGGCGCGGCTGGCACGGATCGCACCGCCGGACGTGGGCGTGATTACGCGGATTGCGGTGGAGCATCTGGAATTTTTTTCTTCGATTGAGGAGATTGCGCTGGCCGAACGCGAGTTGATCGAAAATTTGGCGTGGCCACACGCCACGGCCGTCTTGAACGCAGATGACGAGCGCGTCGCGCGATTCGCGCAAGTGGCGCGCGGACCCGTGCTCTGGTTCAGCGCCGGCGCCGGGGCCGCTGCGAGCGGGGCGGCGCGTGCGGAATTTCGCGCGGAGAAAATCGAAGAGCGCGGCGTCAGCGGCTCCGCGTTCGATTTCGTCTCGCCCGCCGGCCGCGCGCGACTCGAGCTGCCGCTGATCGGCCGCCACAACGTGATGAACGCGGTAGCGGCGCTGGCAGCCGCAAGCGTTTGGGGCATCGGCGCCGAAGACGCGCAGCGCGTGTTCCCGCAGCTGCAGCCGGCGGACAAACGCGGCGAAGTCGTGAAATTCGAAGAAGGTTTTACGGTGATCAACGACAGTTACAACTCCAGTCCCACCGCGCTGAACGCGCTGGCAGAACTGCTGGCCGCAACGGCAGGCTTCGCGCGCCGCATTCTGGCTGCCGGAGAAATGCGCGAGCTTGGTGAATCCACGGCGGACCTGCATCGCGAGTGCGGCCGCTCCATCGCCGGCCTGGGCAAGATTGATTGGATCATCGGCGTGCAAGGCCCAGCCGAAGAATTCGTGAAAGCAGCCGTCGCGGCGGGGCATCCTGCCGAACGCGCGAAATTTTTCCAGAACTCAAGCGAGGCTGGGGAATTTCTGGCTCAATTCATCAAGCCAAACGACCTGTTGCTACTGAAAGGCTCCCGCGGCGTAAAAATGGAAAAAATTCTGCAAGCGATTGATACAGGCCACGCGCGCACCGGCGCACAGACGAACGGTGCGCCGAAAAACGCTGAGCGGACAAGCGGCGAACACGCCGCAGTGCAACCGAAGGTCCAACGCTAGATGCTCTACTACCTATTTTTCTACCTGCTGCGGCCGCACTTCAGCCCGCTCAATGTCTTCCGCTATATCACCGTACGCACCGCGATGGCCAGCACCAGCGCACTGCTGCTTTCGCTGCTCATGGGCCCGTGGGTCATCGAGCGGCTGCGCGATTTGCAGGTGAAGCAATACATCCGCCAGGAAGGGCCCAAGGGCCATCAGAAAAAAGCCGGCACTCCCACGATGGGCGGCGTACTAATCGTCGCCGCAATCATAATTCCCACCCTGCTCTGGGCGGACCTGCGCAACGCCTACGTGCTGCTCGCGCTGGGCGCCACACTGGCGTTCGGCACCATCGGTTTCGTGGACGATTACAATAAAGTTGTGCGCCGCAGAAATTTAGGACTCACGCCGCGCGCGAAATTTTCGCTGCAAGTGCTCACTTGCGTGCTCGTCGGCGTCGCGCTGGTCTCGCTGCAAACACAAGGCGCATACTCGACCCAGCTCAGCGTGCCGTTTTTCAAACGCTTGCACCCGAATTTGGTGATCTCCTCGCTATTCGGCCACAATTTTGTCTGGCCGCTCGCCTACGTGCCGTTCGTTTTGTTTCTCGTGCTGGTGATTGTGGGCTGCTCGAACGCTGTGAATCTCACCGACGGCCTGGACGGCCTCGCCATCGGCTGCGTGCTGGTTTCTTCCACCGCGCTGACGGTGCTCACCTATCTTTCCAGCAACGCGAAGTTCGCGGATTACCTCGACCTGCAGAAAATTCCCGATGCCGGTGAGCTGGTGATTTTCTGCGGCTCGCTGGCGGGCGCGTCACTCGGTTTTCTTTGGTACAACGCGCATCCCGCGGAAATGTTTATGGGCGACGTCGGCTCGCTCGCGCTGGGCGGCGCGATCGGCACCGTCGCAGTGATCATCAAGCAGGAAATTTTGCTGCTCTCGATTGGCGGTGTGTTCGTGCTGGAAGCGCTATCGGTGATCATTCAAGTCGGCTCGTTCAAGCTCACCGGCAAGCGCGTGTTCCGCATGGCGCCGCTGCATCATCATTTCGAGCTGCTGGGTTGGAGCGAATCGAAAATCATCGTGCGCTTCTGGATCGTGGCGCTGGTGTTCGCGCTGTTTTCGCTGACGACTTTGAAATTACGCTGAGCGCGCATTGAGCCAAGCGCGCGACCTGTATCAGAATTGGAAGTGAGGAACCAAATTGCGACTGGGATTCGATCTAACGGGCAAGCGGGTGCTGGTCGTGGGGCTGGCCCGCACCGGCATTGTGACGTCGCTCTTCAGCGCGGGCTACGGCGCGACGGTCAGCGCAACCGACGAGCGCCCGGAATCCGAGCTTGCCGAAACCGCTGCGCAACTTCGCGCCGCCGGGGTCAAGCTGGAACTCGGCGGACATGTCGATGCCGCTTTCCTTGACCAGGATCTGATCATCGTCAGTCCCGGCGTGCCGGCCAAGCTGCCGCCGCTGGAACTCGCTCGCGCGCAAGGCATTCCGGTGTGGAGCGAAATCGAGCTCGCCTGGCGTTTCCTGCGCGGCAAGCTGGTCGCGATCACCGGCTCGAACGGAAAGACCACAACCACTGCGTTGCTCGCGCACATTCTGCAGACGTCCGACATCCCGACGCTAGTGGGCGGCAACATCGGCACGCCGCTACTCGCATTGGTGGAAAGGTCCACCGACCCGGCCGTGACCGTCGCGGAAATCAGCAGCTTCCAACTGGAGACGATCGATAAATTCCGCCCGGAAATTGGCGTGCTCCTGAATCTCACGCCCGATCACCTGGATCGTCACGGAACGTTTGAGGAATACGCCAGCGCCAAGATGCGCATGTTCGAAAATCAGCTGGAGCGCGACATGGCCGTGCTAAACGCGGACGACCCCGAAATCACCAAGCGCATGCCCGCGAAGCCGCACATTTTCTGGTTCAGCCGCCAGAAACGCGTCGCTACCGGCGCCTTCCTGCGCGACAACGAAATTATCTTCCGCAACGAAGGCTCGGAAGCGGTCCTCGCGCGGCGCGACCAGATTCCCCTGCGCGGCGAACACAACGTGGAAAATGTTCTGGCGGCGTGCGCGGCGGCCTATCTCGCGGGCGCGACTCCAGCCGCCATCGCAAACGGCGTGAAATCTTTCAGCGGCGTCGAACATCGCCTGGAATTTGCCGGCGAATTTGCCGGCGTGCAGTTTTACAACGATTCCAAAGCCACCAACGTCGACGCCGCCGTGAAAGCCATTGCAGCGTTTCCTGGTCCTCTTGTGGTAATTCTCGGCGGCAAAGACAAAGGCAGCCCGTACACGCCGCTGCGCGATTGGCTGCACGACCGCGCGCGCCTGGCGCTGCTCATTGGCGAAGCTGCGCCGAAAATCGCGCTGGATCTCGAAGGCGTTGTAGAAATCCGCCAAGCCGGCACGCTCGAACGCGCGCTGCAACTGGCCTTCGCAGCCGCGCAGCCCGGAGACACCGTGCTGCTGGCGCCAGCCTGCTCCAGTTTCGATCAATTCCAGAATTACGAACAACGCGGCCGCGCATTCAAAGAACTAGTGGCGCGCCACGAAAATCAATCAGTCAACGGCGCAGCGGCACCCGTGCCGGAGCCGCGTGCGGAAAGGGGATAGCGATGCCACGAAGTCTGCAACCCGATAAGCAATTGTTCGGCGTGACGCTCGCGCTCTGCCTGATCGGCGCCGTGATGGTGTTCAGCGCCTCGGCCATGACCGCGAGCGAACAATTCGGCGCGGGCTACATTTTCCTGTTGCGCCAGTTGATTTACGTGGTGCTGGGAATTGCCGGCATGTTCTGGCTGATGAATATGGATTATCACAAGCTGCGCCAGCCGCGCGTCGTCTTCACCGGCCTCGCCGTGACGTTCGTGCTGCTGGTCTGCGTATTTTTTCTGGATCGCTCGCACCAGACGCATCGCTGGTTCCGCATGGGTCCGTTCAGCTTTCAGCCGTCGGAAATGGCCAAGCTCGCGCTGATCGTCTATCTGGCGTGGCTGCTGGAATTACGCCGCCTGCCTAGAAATTTCGGCGTGAACGATCCGCTGCACACCTTAGCTCCCGCGATGGGCGCGACGCTGATGATGGCCGCGCTGGTCGTGAAAGAGCCCGACATGGGTACCGCGTTCATGATCACGGTGATCGCGGTCGCCATGCTTTTTGTCGCCGGACTTTCACTGAAATACATCGGCGGCACGGTGCTCGCTGCCATTCCTACGATTTATCTTCTGATCGTGCGCGTGCCGTATCGCCTGCAGCGCATGGAAGCGTTTCGTCATCCCGAACTCGATCCCAAGGGCGCGGGATTCCAGCTGCTGCAATCGTTGATCTCGGTAGGCTCGGGAGGAATGAGCGGCGTCGGTCTGATGGAAAGCCGCCAGAAACTTTTCTTCCTGCCCGAAGCGCACACCGATTTCATTTACGCGATCATTTGCGAGGAAATCGGGTTTATCGGCGCGGTGATCGTCCTGGGACTTTTTGCGGTCTACGGCTGGCGCGGGTTCGTCGCCGCGATCAAGGCGCCCGATGATTTCGGCAAGTTTCTCGGCTTGGGAATCACGACCATGGTAGTGGGGCAGGCGCTGATCAACTTGAGCGTTGTGCTGGGACTGATGCCGACCAAAGGGATTCCGCTGCCGTTCATCAGCTACGGCGGCTCGAGCCTGTTCAGCATGTTATTGGCAACGGGCGTGCTGTTAAACATCAGCCAGCACGCGGATGAGACGTGACGGCAAGCGGCGCCGCGAGTAAAAGCCTGCTGATTGCGGGCGGCGGCACCGGCGGGCACGTATTTCCCGCCATCGCTGTGGCGCGGGAATGGCTGCGGCGTGTGCCCGAAGGAGAACGTAGCGTGGTGCTCGTGGGAACCGAAGCCGGAATGGAATCCAGGCTCGTGCCGCAAGCCGGCCTGCCGCTGGAAACGATTCGCGCGGCGGGCCTGAAAGGCATGGGCGGAGCAAAACTTGCGCGCAACCTCGCGAAGCTACCGGCGGGCTTGTGGGACTCGGAGAAAATTGTGCAGCGGCATAATTTCAACGTCGCATTCGGCGTCGGCGGCTACGCTTCCGGGCCAATGATTCTCGCAGCGCGTGTGCACGGCATCCCAGCCATGATTTTCGAGCCAAACGTCGAGCCCGGCTTCACCAATCGCGCTCTCGCCAGCCTGGCAAACCGGGTAGCCTGCGGTTTTGCGGAAACCGCCAAGCGTTTTGGTGAAAGGGCGGTCGCCACGGGCATTCCGGTGCGCCACGAATTCTTCACCATCGCGCGCAAGGAGCATCGCGAGCCGTTCAGCATCCTGATTACCGGCGGCAGCCGCGGCGCTTTACCGATCAATCGCGCCGTAGTTGATTCGCTGAACATTCTAGCCACGCGAAAAAATCAGCTTTTCATCGTGCATCAGACCGGAGAACGCGACTATAATGCTGTGCGCGTGGCTTATGCGCGACGCGAATTCCGAGCGGAGGTTGTGCCCTTCATCGAGAATATGGCGGAGCGTTTTGCCCAGGCAGATTTGATTCTCTGCCGTTCGGGCGCAATCACGACGGCCGAAGTCGCCGCCGCCGGTCGTGCCGCCATCTTTATCCCCTTCGGCGCCGCCACTGACGCGCACCAGACTCGCAACGCCGAGGCCATGCAGAACGCAGGCGCCGCTCGCCTGCTGCCACAGACCGAACTTACGCCCGAGCGATTGACCAGAGAAATCTTCACCCTCCTGGACCAGCCCCGGAGAATCACGGAAATGGAAGAGCAGGCGCGGCGTTTAGCTCGTCCGCGCGCAGTAGAAGATATTGTCGACCTGCTCGAAGGGCTGGTGCGCGCATGAACGTCCCATTTCGCAATTTTCAGCGGATTCATCTGGTGGGCATCGGCGGCAGCGGCATGTCTGGCATCGCTGAAGTGCTGCTTTCCAGCGGCTACGCGGTTTCCGGCTCCGATTTAAAGCCGACGCCTGTGACCGAGCGTTTGCGCAAGCTGGGCGCGAGCATTTTCGAAGGACATCAAGCGGAAAACGTGCACGGCGCGCACGTCGTCGTGATTTCTTCGGCCGTGCGCACCGATAATGTGGAAGTTGTCCAGGCCCACCTGCTGAAAATTCCAGTGATTCCGCGCGCGGAGATGCTCGCGGAATTGATGCGCCTGAAATACGGCATCGCTGTCGCCGGTGCGCACGGAAAAACCACCACGACCTCGATGATCGCATCCGTTCTTGCGGCTGCCGGCCTGGATCCCACCTTCGTCGTGGGCGGGCGCGTCAATCATGCAGGCTCGAACGCGCGCGTGGGCCAGAGCGAATACATGGTTGTCGAAGCAGACGAGAGCGATCGCTCCTTCCTGCTGCTCGCGCCGGTGGTTGCCGTGGTCACTACGATTGACCGCGAGCATCTGGACCATTACCACTCGCTCGAGGAAATTCAGGATGTGTTCCTGCAATTCGTCAATCGCGTGCCATTTTACGGCGCGGTGATTTTGTGCCTCGACGAACCCAATGTGCAGGCGATTTTGCCGCGCGTGAAGCGTCCCGTGATTACCTACGGAACTTCCAGCCAGGCCGACCTGGTGATCGGCGACGTGAAGCTGCGCGGCCTGGCCAGCGAATTCCGGCTGAAATATCACGGCGACGACTTGGGCATATTTCATCTCCCTTCGCCGCCAGGAATTCACAATGTGAGCAACGCCGCCGCTGCCGCCGCCGTCGCGCTCTCGCTGAGTGTTCCCTCCGACCTGATCCGCGCCGGACTCTCGAAATTTTCCGGCGTCGGCCGGCGCTTCGAAATCAAAGGTACGTTCAATGGCGTCACTCTAATCGATGACTACGGCCATCATCCCGCGGAAATTCGCGCCACCCTTGCGGCCGCGCGCGGCTGCGATTATCAGCGGCTGCTGGTGCTCTTTCAGCCGCATCGCTACACGCGCACGCAGCATCTTTGGGAAGATTTTCGGCGCTCATTCAACGAAGCCGACATTTTAGTGATGACGGACATCTACGCGGCGGGCGAGGAACCCATCCCCGGCATCACCGGAGAAAAATTGGCCGAAGCAATTCGTGCCGCGGGACACAAGAACGTGGTTTTCACCAGCACCATGCAGGCGGCTATTGAATATCTGTTGCGAGAAGCGCGACCGCACGACGCGGTGTTGACGATTGGCGCAGGAAGCGTAGGCCGCGCGCTGGATCAGCTCGCAATGTTGTTTGGCTCAAAAGTTTCGACGACGGTGGTGGATTAGCATAAATGCGCATGAGCGACAATCTCGCGGCGCGCCTGAAGGAACTCGGCGTGGAATTGCGCCCCGCCGTGCCGCTGAGCGAAAAAACATCGCTCGGCATCGGCGGCACCACGGACCAGCTGCTCCTGCGCAAATTTGAAACCATCCCCGACGTCATGCACCTGCTCGCGGACGAAAATGTTCCGCGCCGCTTTCTTGGCGGCGGCACCAACGTGCTGATTGCGGACGGTGAGTTGCCCTACGTTGTCCTGCATCTGCCCACCTCGCAACCCGGAATGCGCGTCGAGGGCAACGCTGCATATGTTGACGCAGCCGCGGACCTGGGCGGCATGGTCACGTTCTGCGCCAAGCGCGACCTGGGCGGCATGGAAGGCCTGATCGGAGTTCCGGGCAGCGTTGGGGGCGCGTTGCGCATGAACGCCGGCGCGTACGGCACGCAAATCGGCTCGTACGTCCGCGAAGTCGAACTGTACCGCGCGTCCGCCGGCAAACTGGAAACTTTGCGCGGAGATGACATTCGTTTCGATTACCGCCATACTTCTTTCGCGCCCGATGACGTAATGCTGCGCGTGAAGCTGGAGCTGCCGCAGAAGCCGTTCAAGGACATTTTGGCCGTCATAAAAGTCTGCAACGAAAAACGCCGCGCCAGCCAGCCGCTGAATCAAAAAAGCGCCGGCTGCATTTTCAAAAATCCGCCGGGCGGCTCGGCAGGACGCATGATTGACGAGCTGCGCCTGAAAGGCCACCGCGTGGGCGACGCGATGGTCAGCGACCGCCACGCGAATTTTTTCGTGAACGTGGCGAACGCTAGCTGCGCAGACATGCTGCGCCTGATTGACGAGGTGCGCGAGCGCGTGCGCGTCACTTTTGGCGTCGAACTGGAGAATGAGGTAATTTTTTGGAAAAATTGAGAACCATGGACGCGGACGCTTACCCCCAGGAAGTTCTGGCCGACGAGGAGCCGAAGTATCTGCGGCGGCAGAAGCCGCTGGAAATCAAGCGGCGCAAATTCGGCAAGAAAGCCTGGAAGATGTACCTGCGCGTCACGTTTTGGTGCGGCATCGCGCTGGCAGCCGCAGCGACAAGCTACGCGCTCGGGCATTATCTGCTCGTGTCGCCGGAAATGGCGCTGGTTCATTCCGAACAGGTGCAGGTTGCGGGCAATCAATACGTGCCACGCGGGCGAGTGCTGGAAATTTTCTCGGCCGACCGCAATCGCAGCGTTCTGCGTATTCCGCTGAACGAACGGCGCCGTCAACTCGAGACCATTCCGTGGGTTGAGCAGGCCACCGTGCGCCGCGCGCTGCCGAATCGCATTGAAGTGGAAATCACCGAACGCACGCCGATCGCGTTTCTGCGCGAAGGCAGCGATCTTGCTCTGGTGGACGCCCACGGTGTGATCCTCGATCGTCCGCTGAAAGCGAATTTCCATTTTCCAGTGATCACCGGAATCGGCGCGGACATGCCCATCGAAGATCGTGAGCTGCGCATGCAAATGTTTGCCGGGTTCTCGCAGCAGGTGGAAGCGGCGCACGCCGGCGCCATGGAACAGGTGAGCGAAGTGGACCTCACCGAAGCGAAAGATTTGCGCGCCACGATTTCCGGATTGCAGGTGGTAAATACTTCCGGCGGCGCGGCCGCGAACGACGCCTGGGGCAATGCCGACGCGCCCATCGTCGTCCATTTCGGCGACAGCGATTTCCAGAGCAAATATTTGACGGTGTTGAATGACATGAACCAATGGCGCGCCGCAGCAGGCCGCGTAGAGTCGGTGGACCTGCGCTTCAACGGCGAAGCGGTCGTGAATCCAGACCGCACCATCCTCGCGCTGAAAAAAGATCCGCCGCCGATTCCTGCTGCCGCGCCGAACCCGGTTGCGCCGACGCAACCAGCCGTGCATCCCGCCGCGCCCGCAAAGTCAACGACGCCGCGGAAGGCCGCTGCTCCATTAAAAGCAGCTGCGCCCGCGAAAGCAACGAAAGCAGTGAAAGCAAGGAAGCCGGCGTCGGCAAAGACAACGCCGGCAAGAACTGCATCGGCAAAAACAGCGCCAGCGAAGACAAACTCAGCCCAGCACAGCGCATCCAAAAGTTCGGCGAAGCACGTTAGTTCGCAACAGCAACATTAAAGGCACTGCGAAAGCAACTGAGGAGCGCCTGATTTGACGAAGAAGGAACGGCACATCGTAGCGCTGGACATCGGCAGCACAAAAACCTGCGCGTTGATCGGCGAACTGGACGAAGACGGCAGCGTGAAATTTGCGGCGCTGGGGGCGGCCGAATCCAAAGGCTGGCGCAAAGGCCAGATCGTCAACCTCGATCTCGCCGTGAGCTCGATTCGCCGC
This sequence comes from Candidatus Acidiferrales bacterium, assembly GCA_035602855.1. Classification (GTDB taxonomy): domain Bacteria; phylum Acidobacteriota; class Terriglobia; order Acidiferrales; family UBA7541; genus Palsa-295. The sequence continues at coordinate 2,512 of DATNLN010000126.1, read as the reverse complement.
GCGGTCGAGGAAGCCGAAGCGCTCGTTGGCGTCCCCGTGGAATCCGCGCTGATCGGCGTAGCCGGTACGCACGTGCGCGGCGTCAATAGCCACGGCGGAATCACCGTCGGCTCACGCCCACGGGACGTGCAACGCGATGACGTCCGTCGCGCCATCGAAGCGGCCCGCGGCGTGCAATTGCCGGAAGACCGCGAAGTGTTGCACGTGTTGCCGCAGGAATTTTCGCTCGACGCGCAAGATAATGTCCGCGACGCGATCGGCATGGTTGGCCAGCGCCTCGAGGCGAACGTACATATCGTCACCACTTCCGGCACCGCAACGCAAAATATCGTCACCGCCGTAAATCGCGCGGGCGTGCGCGTGGACGACACGGTTCTCGAGCCGCTCGCGTCCGCCGAGGCCTGCCTCACGCAAGACGAACGCGAACTCGGCGCCTGCCTGCTCGACATCGGCGGCGGCACCACGGAAATGGTGGCATTCGCCGGAGGAGTCGTCCGTCACACGGCCGCAATTCCAGTAGGTGGCGATCATTTCACCAATGATCTCGCCGTCGGCCTGCGCACCCCGAGCACCGAAGCGGAAAAAATCAAGCGGTTGCATGCCAGCGCCTTGCGCGAACTTCTGACAGAAGACACCGCGATCGAAATCGCCAGTGTGGGCGACCGTCCTCCACGTACCGTTTTCTCGCGCATGCTCGCCGAAATCGTCGAACCGCGCGCGCATGAACTATTAATGTTAGTGCGCGACGAACTGCGCCGCGGGGGCGGCGAAGGCATGATCCCCGCCGGCATCGTGTTCACCGGCGGCGGCGCCCAATTACGCGGCCTGTGCGAGCTGGCCGAGCGAATTTTCAATCTTCCGGTGCGCGTGGCGTGTCCGCGCGGACTCGCCGGAATGAGCCAAGAGGTTTCCCAGCCCGAATATTCAACGGCCGTGGGACTGGTTCTGTACGGTGCGCGCACGCGGCGCGCCGGTGGAACGCGTCCCAGCGGCTGGGTGGGCAAGTTGAGAAGCATGTTCGCAGGGGCGTAACAAGCAACGGATGCAAAAACCGAAATTGGGCAACGACTGGGGAGGAAGCATGGCGCAAAAAGAATCGGCAATGCGTGTGTCATTTGCAGAAGAAGCAACCAACGGAGCAAAGATAAAAGTAATCGGCGTCGGCGGCGGCGGTTCCAACGCTGTCAACCGCATGATCCGCGCAAAAGTGGAAGGCGTGGAATTCATCGCGGCCAACACCGATTTACAGGCGCTAAAACTTTCGCAAGCGCCCGTAAAACTGCAACTGGGCGCGAAGCTCACCAAAGGACTCGGCGCGGGCGCGAATCCCGAAGTCGGCCGCAAGGCCGCGCTCGAGGACACCGAAAAAATTCTCGAAGCGCTCGACGGCGCGGACATGGTTTTCGTTACCGCGGGCTTGGGCGGCGGCACCGGCAGCGGTGCCGCGCCGGTCGTCGCGAATCTTGCCAGCGAACTCGGCGCGCTCACGGTCGCTGTTGCGACGAAGCCCTTCGCGTTCGAAGGCAAGCGTCGCATGGAGCAGGCCGAGCAGGCTCTCGCCGAACTGATCGGCTGCGTGGACACCGTCATCGTCATCCCCAACGAGCGGCTGATGGATTGCGTCGAGCACGGCACTAGCTTTTTCGAAGCGTTCCGCATCGCCGACGATATTTTGCGCCAGGCCGTGCAGGGAATTTCAGACATCATCACTATTCCCGGCATCATCAATCGCGATTTTGCCGACGTGAAGACGATTATGTCCGGCCAGGGCTATGCCGTGATGGGCACCGCGGTTGCTTCCGGCTCGAATCGGGCCATCGATGCCGCCAATCGCGCCATCAACAGCCCGCTGCTCGAAGACAATTGCATCCAAGGCGCGCAGGGAATTTTGATCAACATCACCGGCTCGTCCAGCCTCAGCCTGCAGGAGGTCCACGAGGCTTCTTCCATCATCCAGAAAGCCGCTCACGAAAATGCCAACATTATTTTCGGTGCGGTAATGGACGACGCCATGAAGGAGTCCGTGAAAATTACCGTGATCGCAGCGGGCTTCCGCGACGTCGCCGGCCGCAAATCGCAGCAGAAACCATCCTACCTGCCCAAGACGTGGAAAGCTTCGCGCGAGCAGCCCGCCAGCGGCAACATCGCGCCCCAACAGACCAACGTCGTCCAGCAAGTAGCCCGCAACGTCGCCGATGTGCGCAGCGAAGTCGCGGCCGACGATCTGGACGTCCCGACGTTCCTGCGCCGCCAAGCGCAAAAGGCATAGTCCCAAACGATTAGAGGCTGCGGAGGAATCAGCGCGCCGCGCCCCCTGACCTCTTTTGACATGCTTTATCACGCGATACTGGCGCCCATCTTCGCCGTCATCGGCGGCCTCGTGCGTATTTTCGTATATTCCGGTATCGTGTCCGCTCTAAACAGCAGACGCCTGCCTGGTGATGCAATCCCTTTCGCGATGACAGACCTCATGCTAAGAAACTTGGAGTGGTCTTACGGGAAGATGTGGGCG
>DATNLN010000125.1:0-20718 GCA_035602855.1 Candidatus Acidiferrales bacterium | reverse complement strand
CCTGGTTCAGCGACGAAGAGTTGGCCGCCGGGCTGAAGAGCTCGGGAATTCTGTTCGATGGCGGCGCGCCGATGAAAGGCACGATTCTGGATGCGATTTCCGGCGCGCTGGAAAAACTGCTGGATGCGCACAACGTGCATGCGCGCGTGGCACACGAAGTTGTGGCGCATCCTTTCAACAATCAGACCGTGCAGCAATTTCGCGTGGAAAACACGGAGTTGACGATTCAGAAGATCGATTTCTCCGACGCGCTGGCGCAGAACGACCGCGTGGTGCAGGAGCGCCTGCCGGATTTGATCGGCAAACCGTATTCGCGCAGCCAGGTGGAACTTTTCGAATTCGAACAAGTGCGGCCAGCGTATCTGACGCGCGCGTATCTGAAGGTGCAATTCGGGCAGCCGGTGGCGCATTTTGCCGCGGCTCCGACGAATCCGCTTTCCGGGCAATTGATTGTGGCGGCGCCGATTGATGTGGGCGTGCAATATGTGTGGGGCGGAGTGGAATGGAAGGGCAACGATTCTATGACGGTGCAAGATCTCAATAAATTTTGCGCTCTGCTCGCCGGCGACCCCGCGGATGGCAACAAGATTCAATCCTTTTGGGACACCGCGCGCGCGGCCTACGGGCAACTTGGTTTTCTGGACGCGGCCGTCAATCCCGTGCCGCAGTTCGACGACCAGACCAAACGTGTGACGTATGTGGTCGAGGTCGCCGAAGGGCCGCAGTATCACATGGGCAAACTGGTGCTCACCGGGCTTTCGATTGAGGGTGAGCGACGTTTGAAGAAAGCCTGGAACATCGCGCCGGGCGCTGTTTTTGATAAGAGCGTGTATGACGATTTCGTCAACAGCGGAATCAAGGCTGCGTTCGTGGGGCTGCCGGTGCACTACGACAAGATCGGAAAATTTCTGCAGCTCGATCCGCAGAACGCAAAAGTAGATGTGCTGCTGGATTTTCAGTAGGTGGAATTCGGTTATACTGGATCGTCTATGTCCAACGCTACGCGATTGCCGATTGCTGCCGCTGCTGCTCCAGCGCTGGATGCGTCGCAGGCGTTTGCCAAACAGGAAAGGCTGGTTGGCGATTTGCGGCGGCTCGATTCCGTGTTGGTGGCCTTTTCCGGCGGGGCTGATTCGGCTTATCTTGTTTGGGCTGCGCACCGGGCGCTCGGAGACGGCGCGCTGGCGATCACGGCGCTCTCGGCTAGTTTTTCCCGGCACGATCGCGAGCAGGCCGAGGCTTTTATTGCCGCGACCGGCGTGCGCCACGAATTCATCGCAACGCACGAGCTGGAAAACCCTCTTTACGTGGCCAATAACGCCGATCGCTGCTACCACTGCAAGGACGAGTTATTTGATCAGATGGATGCGCTGGCGCTGGCGCGCCGAGTCGCGGCCATTGCTTACGGAATTAACGCTGACGACACGCGCGATTTTCGGCCGGGGCATCGCGCGGCGCACGAACATCATGTGCTGGCGCCGCTGCTGGATGCCGAACTTCATAAGGCGGAGATCCGGTTTCTTTCGCAGCAAGCTGGATTGGCCACCTGGAATCGTCCCGCTTCGGCTTGTCTTTCGTCGCGCGTGCCTTATGGAACGGAGGTGACTCCTGAGCTGCTGGAGAAAATCGATCGGGCGGAGGCCGTGCTGCGCGCGCTGGAGTTCCGGCAATTTCGTGTGCGGGCGCATGGAGAATTGGCGCGAATTGAGATTGCTGCGGATGAGCTCGCGCGGGGATTTGAGCCTGACGTCTCACGGAAGATTTCCGAGGGCGTGAAGGCCGCTGGCTTCGCGTTTGTCACCGTGGATTTGGAAGGCTATCGTCAGGGTTCGCTGAATTCCCTTCTGAAGATTAGGTCTACGTAACGGCGGTTCCGTGCCTCGCGGTACTGCCGTCGGCGATGGCCGCTCAGCTGATGGCGCACTGAAGTGCGCCGCTACAAAATAAAAACCTGCCGCGCCGGGAACTTGTGGTTGCACTTTCGCGTATATCTCTGATAGGAAGGGTGGCCGGGCGTTGCGAATACAGACGTCCGAGACGCCGGCGGCTAGACTGCGAACACACTCATGACGCGCTCACACAAACTCGGTTGGATTTCGCTGGCGACTTGCGCAGCTTTAGTGCTGGCGGGATGCCGGCCGCAATCCAGCGCCGAAGGGACGTTTGATAAAACTTTCTCGGTAAATGGCCCGGTGCGCATCGAATTGACCAATGGCAGCGGCGATGCGCATGTCAGCGCCGGAGCTTCGGGCGAAGTTCGCGTGCACGGCGACGTTAAAGTGCATTCGTGGTCGGAAAAAGACGGCCAGGAGCGCGCGCAACAGCTCGCAGCGAGCCCTCCGTTATCGCAGGAGAGCAACTTGATTCGCATTGGCGGGTCGGGGACGCATTCTGGCAACGCGTCCATTGATTACACGATCGTTGTGCCCGCCGACGCAGAGATTCATGCAGCTACCGGGTCGGGCGATGTAGAGGTGGATGGGATCAAGGGCCCGGCGAATTTCGTTTCCGGCTCCGGGGGAATCACGGCGTCGAATATTTCCGGCGACGTGCAGGCCATGACGGGCAGCGGCGAGATCAGGTTCTCGCAGGTACAAGGGCAAGTGCAGGCGACGACTGGCTCGGGCGATATCACGCTGAATGATGTGCACAATCAAGTGCGGTTGCACAGCGGCTCCGGCGATATGGAAATCACGAATCCGGCGGACGCGGTGGAAGCCAGCACGGGAAGCGGAGACATTACGATCAAGGGCGCGTCCGCGGATTTGCGGCTGCGCACGGGTTCAGGCGACGTGGATATCGAAGGCAATCCTGCGGGTTCGAATTACTGGGATATTCACACCAGTTCCGGCGACGTGGTGCTGCAAGTTTCTCCTTCGGCTAGCTTCCGGCTGATGGCCCATTCCAGCTCGGGCGATATTGATGCGGCGATTCCGATTGTGATGGAAGGGACTGCACAAAAACATGAACTGCACGCGCGGCTGGGAGATGGAAAGGCGCGGGTGGAGGTGCAGACTTCTTCCGGCAGCGTTTCTTTGAAATGATGGATGTTCGTAATTCCCCGCGTGTTTTCACCCTTTCGCGTTAGAATTGTGTTTGGAGTGCAGCTGCATGGAACACTCGGAGAGGGTTTAGTTGTCATTTCCAGCCTGCGAAAACCACACTGCAATTTACTGCCGTTTTTTCCTACTGCTAGCGTTTGGCGTTTTTCTTGGCGGAGCGTGGTGTGCGCGTGGGCAGAACGCGGCGCCACCGGCGGGTACGGCCAAGCCGCCGTCTGATGCGATTTCGAAAAAAGACGCGGACCCCGAAACGGAATTGCAAAAGACGATTGCGGATGCGGGCAACGATCGCGGAGCGCTGGTGCGCAATCTGGAGCGGTATCTGCAGCGGTTTCCGGACGCGCCGCGCAAAGCGGCTGTGATTCGCGCGCTGGTGGAATCTTGCGAGCAAGTGCAGGACGATGCTTGCGGGCTGAAATATTCCGAAGAGCTGATTGCGCTGCGGCCGGATGATTCTGAAATCATGATGCTGGCGGTGGGGTTGCTGCAGAAGGCCGGCGACGAAGCGAGTATGACCCGCGCGGCTGGGTACGTGAGCCGCGTGCTGGATCGCATCGACAAAACCACTGCGGCGGAAAAACCTGCGCGGGTTTCACTGGCGGAGTGGCAGGGACATCACGACGAGTTGCGCGCCGCCCTTTACAATCTGCGCGGACAAATTGAAAAATCGCAGCACGATGATGCGGCTGCGGAGAAAGATTTGCGGATGAGCTACTCCGTGCGGCCGAATGCCGTGGCGGCGGAACAGCTGGGCGAGATTGCGGAAATGCGGCGGGACTACGCGACTGCCGCACAGGAATATTTGCTGGCGTTTGTGCTGCCCGAAGATGGGCCGGTGGGAAAAGTGAACCGGCGGGAAGTGCGCAAGCGGCTGGGGAACGTATGGCGGCAATTGCACGGGAGCGAGCAGGGGTTGGGCGAGGCTACTCTGGCGCAGTACGACTTGCTTGGCGCGGCTGCGGCTACGTCTACGGTTGCGTCTGCGGCGAATCCAGCGGCGGGAAATAAGAACGCCAAGGACGCTTATGCGTTTGTGCTGCGCAAGATGGATGGGTCGGGTGTTCCGCTGGCGTCTTGGCGCGGAAAAGTTCTGGTGCTGAGTTTTTGGGCGACGTGGTGTGGGCCTTGCAGGGAACTTGAGCCGCAGTTTGTGCAGGTCGCTAAGAATTACGCGGGAAATGCGGATATAGCTTTTTACGCCGTGAATACGGATGAGGACGAATCGCTAGTGGTGCCTTTTCTGAGCCACGAAAAGTGGGATGTGCCGGTGGTTTATGCCGATGGGTTGGATGATTTTGTGAAAGTGCAGTCGTTGCCTACGGTGTTAGTCCTGGATCGCTCCGGAAAAATCACTTACCGCATCAATGGCTATCCGCCGGAGGGATTTGCAGAAAACCTTACGAATGCGATTCAGGCAGCATTCGGTTCCGCGCCTCAGTCGAACTAATTTCCCGCGGCTTTCTCGCCTGCTGCGTTGCGGGCCGCCAAAATTGTGCCTACGTGAATTGTTACGGTGTCTTGTACGCGGCGGGCGTAGCCGCCCGCTAGCGTAATCGCGACGGGACATTTATTTTTGCGGGCGTACTCGAACACCAGAGCGTCGCGGCGCGCTAGCCCTTCCATGGTCAGTGCCAGGCCGCCTAGCTGGTCTTCGCGATAGGGGTCGGCTCCGGCCACGTAAAGAATAATTTGCGGTGAAAAAGCGAGGAACGCTTTGCGTAAATGCTCTTCCAGAATCGCCAGATAGTCTTCGTCTTCGACGCCGTCGGGTAGGTTGATATCCATTGTGGACGGAGGCTTGATGAACGGGTAGTTGTGTAACTGGTGGATGGATAGCGTGAACACGTCGTCGTCGCCGCTGAAGATTGTGGCGGTGCCGTTGCCGTGGTGCACGTCGGTGTCTATAACCATGGCTCGTTCGATGGCCCCGTCGAATTGCAGGCGGCGAATGGCGATAGCTACGTCATGAAGCACGCAGAAACCTTCGCCGTGGTCGGGGCAGGCATGGTGAAAACCGCCGCCGATGTTCGCCGACCAGCCATCTTGGAGTGCGCGTTGTCCGGCGAGAATTGAGCCGCCGGCTGCCAGCCAGCAGGCTTCGATCAGCTCCTCGGAGTACGGGATTTCCAGTTGCTGGAGTTCGGGACGCGAGAGCGAGGCTGTTTTTAGTTTGCGGACGTAGGCGGGTGTGTGGATTCGCAAAACGTCGCCGTCGGTCGCAGCCGCGGGCGAGAGGAAATCGTTGCGGTCCGCGATGCCGCTTTGCAAGAGCTCTTGGTAAACCAGGCGATATTTTTGCGATGGGAATACGTGGTCGCCGAGGTTCAGGTCGTAGCGATGATTATAGATTAATTTGAAGGGCAGCACAGCTTAGCCAGCGTACCGCGATGTCATTGTGGGCGCAAATCGGGCGTGTGGAAATTTTGCGGCGCGATTTGGCTCGCAGATGCGAGGAGGGACGGGCTGTGGTAGTATTTTTGGCGATGCGCCGGGTGCAGGCTATTCTCGTGATTGTCGCGTTGCTGGCCACGCCGCTGGCTTTGCTGGCGCGCGCTGTGGATCCGGGCATGCCGGATTGCAACGGGATGTGCTGTCTGCCGCATGGCGGTCATCATCATTCTCGTGTGAACAATACTGCGCCCGCATCCCGTGAGGAAGGAATGGCTTGTCAGCATCGCGCGGTTGATCGCACGATGGATTGCAGCATGAGATCTGAACAGCCGCGCATGGATTACGGTTTGCTTGCGCCGTTCCCGCCGGCTCAGACTTCGGTAGTCGCTGCGATTGATCAGCCGAGAGTTTCGCGTCTCGTTGGATCGCAATTCCCTGCTTGCAATTTGTCCGCTGGTTTCCTCGCTGGTCCGTTTCAACCGCCGCGCAGTTAGCTTCGTCCGCAAAAGCTGAAAAATAAAAATTGAGGACGGAGGCTTTGTGCGTAGATTGATTTTCTGCTTGTGTCTCGCTGTGTTTCTGTTTTGTGGCACGCTGCTGCACGCCACCATTTTCGGAAAAATCCAGGGCATCGTGCACGACCCGCAGCACCGGCCGGTGTCTGGCGCATCGGTAAAACTACAGGCGATCACGTCGGATTGGACTCAGACAACTCAGACGGACGATAACGGCGAATTCTCGTTCACGTCGGTGCCGGTCGGCGATTACAAGATCACCGTCACGCAGGCGAAATTCCAGACTGCGGAGCAAACCGTTACGGTGGCTTCGAGTTCTTCTCCCATTCTGCATTTTCAACTGGCGATCGCGGCGCTAAATCAAACTACTACAGTTGTCGGGCAGGCGGACGTGGCCAACGTGGATTCGGTGACGCCCACGACGCTGGTAGATCGCCTGGACATTGCGCAAACACCGGGCGCGGACCGCACCAATGGTTTGGAGATGATTACCGACTACACGCCGGGTGCATACGTAACGCACGACATGTTGCATATGCGCGGCGGCCACCAGGTGGAGTGGCTGATTGACGGCGTGCCCATACCCAACACCAATATCGCGACGAATCTGGGCCCGCAGATTGATCCCAAGGACATAGATTATCTGGAGATACAACGAGGCAGCTATGATGCGCAATACGGCGATCGTACCTATGGCATTTTCAACATCGTGCCGCGCACCGGTTTCGAGCGAGACAATGAAGGAGAACTCGTCACCACTTTCGGCAATTGGTTCCAAACCAACGATCAGCTCAACTTCGGCGGCCACACGCAGCGCTTCGCTTACTACTTCAGCTTGAACGCGAATCGCAGCAACTATGGCCTGCAGGCGCCGATCGGGCAGGTGTTTCACGATGCGGAGAACGGCTATGGGGGATTCGCGTCGTTCATATTCAACCCGAGTGCGCAAAACCAATTTCGGGTGGTTGCTCAATTGCGGCAGGACTTTTACCAGATCCCCTACGATCCCGATTCTAACTCAGCCGGGAATCAGGTTTTCCCCAGCTTTGGCTTGCGCGATAGTGAGCGTGAACCCGATGGTTATGTCACCTTCTCCTGGGTGCACACGTTTAATCCAAACCTGCTGACGACCGTTTCACCCTTCTATCATTACAACAAGGCCAGCTATGACGCGTCGCCCAACGATACCCCGGTAATCTCCGACGTCACCCAGACGTCTAACTATGGGGGCCTGCAGGCTTCTGTTAGCGCACACGTCTGGAAGAATGACATTCAAGTCGGAATGTACGGTTTCGCCCAGCAGCAGAGCGAATACTTCAATAACGTCTTCAACCCTTGCGTCGCCCCTTGCATCAACACTCCCGCTTCGACAGCTGCGGTCACCGGAGGACTAGAGGAATTTTATGCGGACGATAAGTTCAAGGTGACGTCGTGGCTCACGCTGATAGCCGGTTTCCGGCAATCACACTTCAGCGCGGACATCACTGAGGACCACGTCTATCCTCGATTCGGCGTCGCCATCCAGATACCTAAGCTGAACTGGGTTTTTCGCGGTTTTTGGGGCGACTTCTATCAGGCCCCTCCTCTGCTGACTGCGACGGGGCCCCTGCTCGATTTGGCGAATAACCAGGGCGTTACGTTTGGGCCTCTGTTCGGCGAACGCGATCGCGAGTATCAACTGGGCGTCACGATTCCGTATCGCGGGTGGTCTCTGGACGCCGACACCTTTCAAACCTATGCGCGCAATTGGCTGGATCACAACAATATCGGCGAATCCAATATTTTCTGGCCCATTACCTGGGACAAGGCTCTGATCCAGGCATGGGAACTCACCTTGCGTTCACCGCGTATCTGGAACCACGGGCAATTTCACCTTGCCTATTCGAATCAGATCGCGCAGGCCAGCGGACCGATCACGGGCGGACTGATCTGCCCTACCCCGGTGAATCCGGTAACATGCCCGCTCTTTGTGCCTCCGGGGTATTCACCAGTGGACCACGACCAGAGAAATACTTTGAACGTGGGATTCAATGCGACACTTCCCTGGCAATCGTTCGCTTCGACGAATGTTTATTACGGCTCGGGATTTACGAACGGGACGCCGGATGCGCAATTCCCTGGGAACTATTTACCGCAGCACACCACGTTTGACATCTCACTGGGGAAATCGTTCGGGGAGAAATACACGGTGGGATTTACCGCGCTCAACGTTGCGAACCGGCGTGTGCTGCTGGACAACAGCCTGACGTTCGGCGGTTTTCACTTCAACGATCCGCGGGAAATCTACGTCGAGTTCAAGTACCGGTTCCACTACTGAGGAAAAATAGCAACAACTTGGTTATCATCGGAAGCGGACTGCGCCGGTGGACGGCACGGGGTAAATTGTGAAAGCGTTCTGCAGACGAATGCTGTTGCTGGTGGCCGTTCCAGTGATCGTAGTGATCGGGGCACTTTTTTGGCTGTGCGCTACGGGGCTGAACGCTCGCGACACGCCCGGCGCGATGGAAACGCAGTTGGCGATCACTTTGCAACGGCTGGCAATTCCGCGCGGGGCGCGCTCTGTGGTTAATCCGATGCAGGCGACGCCGGAATTGCTGCTGGAGGCGCGGCGACATTTCGCGGATCATTGCGCCAGCTGCCACGGGAACGACGGCAGCGGCGAAACGGAGATGGGACAGAAACTCTATCCGCGGGTGCCCGACATGCGGTCGGCGCAAACGCAAAATCTTTCCGATGGCGAGATCTATTACATTATTGAAAATGGCGTGCGCTTCACTGGGATGCCTGCATGGGGTGCGGGCGGCGGGAATGATCACGACACGTGGCATCTGGTTTTGTTCATACGCCATCTGCCCAAGTTGAGCGAAGAGGATCTGCAGGACATGAAGGAGCACAATCCGCGCAGTCCGGCGGATCTAAAGGAAGAAGAGCTGGAAAATGAGTTCTTGAATGAGCCGTCCGATACGCGGGGGCGGTCGAATCCACGTTAGAGGAGAAATTGCGATGCGCAGAATTGCTTCCGGATTACTGATACTTTTGGCGTTTTCTTTGGTGACGCTCGGGCACGGGACGGATAAGCATGTACTGGGGACGGTTACGAAAATTACGGACAGCGAAATCACAGTGCAGGCGCAGGACGGTTCATCGCAGGTGGTGAAGATTGCGCCGGACACCTCGTTCGTGAAGAGCGGCGCGAGTGCGAGTATTAAGGATTTGAAAGTGGGCGATCGCGTGGTGATTCATGCCAAGCCGGTTGGAAGTGATTTGATCGCGCACGAGGTGCGGTTTGGCAAACCGCCCGCAGCGAGTGCTTCTGCTGCTGCGAAGAGCAATTGAGCTGCGGATTTAGTTTTCGCGTTCGAGGATGAAGTCGGGAACGGCCAGCAGGGCGCGGCGGTATTCGGTGTCCGGCAGGACTTCCAGGCTGGCCTTGGCGCGGCGGACGTATTCTTTCGCCATTTTCGTGGCGCGTTCCAGGGCTCCGGTTTCGCGGACCAGCTTCGCGATTTCTCCGGCGCGGACGCTGCGGAAATCGCGCTCTTCCAGAACTTTTTCCACCAGGCAGCGGCCGTCGCTGGATGCGTGCGCGTGGCCGTTGCCGTCGGCATCCGCGGCGTGCGTTGGGCTCGCTTGCAACGCGAAAATCAGCGGCAGAGTGACTTTGCCTTCTTTCAGATCGCTTAGCACCGGCTTGCCGAGTTTTTCCGGCGACGCGGTGAAATCCAGCAAATCGTCCACCAGTTGAAATGCCAGGCCCGCATTACGTCCGTAATCCGCCAGGCCGTCTTCGATCTGTTTGGACTGCTTGCCGAGCACGGCGCCGAGACGCGCGCATCCGCTGAAGAGGCAGGCGGTCTTGCGATAGGCGAGTTCGGTGGCTTCGGCTTCGTTCAAATCGATTTGACCCAGGCGGGTGAGCTGCAGGAGTTCGCCTTCGACCATGTTCTGCGTGAGGTCAATCAGAATATCGAGGACCGCGAAATTGCGTTCGCGCAGGGCCATCTCGAAGGACTGCATGTAGAGCCAGTCGCCGGCGAGGACGCTCATGTGATTTCCCCAGCGCGCATTGGCGCTGGGGCGGCCGCGGCGGGTGTTCGCGCCGTCAATCACGTCGTCGTGAATTAAAGTGGCGCTGTGAATCATTTCGACGACCGCGCCCAGGCGGATGGCGCTTGCGCCGCGATAACCGCAAGCGCCGGCGGCGAGCAGCAGCAGCGCGGGACGCAGGCGCTTTCCGCCGCCTTCGCGCAGGTAACTGGAAATTTCACAGACCGGTTCGATGGCCGCGCCATTTTGCGCCGCAATTTCCTGTTCGACGAGCGCTAAATCCTCGCGAACGAGATCGAATATACCCTTTGCGATTTGGACAGCGAAAGCCATCCTGGGGTTCACCTTGGCCGGGCTGGAATTTCCAGGCCGCCTAGCCGGAAAAACCGTCTGAAATTCGCCGCGGTCGCGGCGGCAACTTCTTCGCGGCCCAAGTTTCTCACATTCGCAAGCGTCTGCGCTACCTCGACTACGTGAGCGGGCTCATTTCGTTTTCCGCGTCGGCCTTGAGGCGAAAGAAAAGGCGCATCAGTTTCGGTGAGGATTTGGTCGAGCGGGAGCTCGCGGGCTACCTCGCGCATCGATTGCGACTTCGGGTAGGTGATGTTTGCGGCGAAGGAAACCAGGAAGCCCATCTCGAGGCCGCGTTGGGCTTCGCGCATAGTGCCGGTGAAGCAGTGAAAAATTCCGCCCAGGCCTGTCGGCTTCCACTCTTTTTCGAGGATGGCGAGGCAATCGTCCCAGGCGTCGCGGCAGTGGATTACGATCGGCAACTTTGCGTTGCGAGCTAGCTCGAGCTGGCGGCGGAAAACTGGTTGCTGGATTTCGGGAGGTGGTTCTTCGTAGTGATAGTCGAGGCCCATTTCGCCCCAGGCTATTACTTTGGGATTTTTTGCCAGCTCCTCGAGTTCTGCGTAGTTTTGATCTCGGGCTTCGGCTGCGTGTTGCGGATGGATGCCGATGCTGGCGTAGATCCAGTTGTAATCTTTCGCTACTTCGATTGCGGCGTCGAGGCGGTCTGGGCCGGAACCCCCGCTGCCGATGGCGAGGACGGCTCGCACGCCTGCGGCTTTTGCGCGCTCGAGCATTTCGGCGCGATCGGCATCGAATTCTTCGGATTCCAGATGCGCGTGTGAGTCAATAATTTCCAAATTCGGGGCGCCTCCATTCTTGCCTTTAGCTTTTGACAGCTAACTCTTCACTGGTTCTTCCCTTACTTTACTTTTGCGCCTGCAGGGACGTCTTCTGCAAACGTGCAGAGGACCGGCTTGCCGTCCGGGCCTACAGACGCAGCGAGCAACATGCCGTTTGATTCGAGGCCGCGCATTTTTCTGGGTGCTAGATTTGCGACGATTACTACTTTGCGGCTAACTAAATCTTCTGGCGCGTAGGAAAGCGCGATGCCTGCGAGGACTTGGCGGACTTCGTCGCCGATGTCCACGAGGAGCTTGAGGAGCTTGTCGGCGCCTGGAATGCGTTCGGCGGACTTCACTACGCCTACGCGCAGCTCCACTTTGGCGAAATCGTCGATGGCGATTTTGGCGGCTACGGCGGGGGACCCTGCTGCTCCGGCCGCCGTTGCAGCGGCGGGCGCGGCTGGGTCGGCACTCGTCGCTGCAGGCTGCGCACCTGCTGGGTTGCGTATTTCGTTTTCCATAGTTTCGATCCTCTCCAAGATTTCGTTTTTATCTGCGCGGGGAAAAACGCCTTCGGGTTTTCCAATCCGCGTTCCGGGCTTTAGCCCACCCCATTGCAAATCGTTGATGCTTGCGTTTTCGATTTTTCCTGCTTGGCCAAGCTGCTCCCAAATCTTTTGCGTCGCATCGGGAATCACCGGGTGCGCCAGGACGGAGACAATCCTGAGCGATTCGGCGGCGACGTACAGTACTTGTTCCAACCGTGCCTTTTGCGCGGGGTCCTTTGCGAGGGTCCAAGGCTTCTGTTCGGCGAGATATTTGTCGGCGATTGCCACCGAACCCCAGAGGAGCGTTAACGCATCCGAGAATTCAAATTTGTCATAGGAGTTACGGATCTTGGTGTGGAAAGTCGTGGAAGCAATTCCGCGCAGATTCGACGGCGCGGCCGTTTGCGCTGGAACTACACCGCCGCAATAATTCTCGATCATCGTTAGCGTGCGATTGCTGAGATTGCCGAGGCCGTTTGCCAGGTCGGCATTGTAGCGGGTGATCAGGGCGTCTTTGCTGAAATTTCCGTCTTGGCCGAAGACCACCTCGCGGAGCAGGTAATAGCGCAGAGCGTCGTTGCCGAGCGCTTTCACGATCGGCTCGGCATAGGCCACGTTGCCTTTGGACTTGCTCATTTTTTCTTGTTCGAACAGGAGCCAGCCGTGGGCTTGGATTCTGCCGGGCATGTATTCGGACATGGGTTTGTCTGGGAAGGCGGCCATCAAGAACGCAGGCCAGTAGACGGCGTGGAAGCGGATGATTTCTTTGCCGATCATGTGGACGTCGGCGGGCCAGAATTTTTTGAAGCGCTCACTGTCTTTTTTGCTCGCGGTTTCGCCGTCCACGAAGCCGATTCCGCTCATGTAGCTGGTGAGCGCGTCGTACCAGACGTAAAAGACATGTTCGGGATCGCCGGGCCAGGGGATGCCCCACTTGATTGTCTTGCGGCTGATGGAAAGATCTTTCAGGCCGCTTTCGACGAAACTCTTTACTTCGTTCAGGCGGAAATCCGGCTGCACGAAATCCGGCTGGTCTTTGTAGAGCTGCAGAAGTTTTTCCTGGTACGCAGAAAGGCGAAAAAAATAATTTTCTTCCGAGATCAGCTCGGCGGGGCGGCCGCAGATCTGGCAGTCGGCTGGCTCCGGCGTGTCGCTCACATAAAGGTTGTCGTAAATGCAGTACCGGCCTTCGTATCTGCGTTTGAAGATAGCGTCGGGCGAGACGCGCTGAGTGCGGCGGACGAGATTTTGCACGGCTACGGCGTGGCGCGGCTCGGTGGTGCGGACAAAATCGGTGTAGCTGATGCCGAGCAGCTTCCAGAGATCCCGGAAAATTTGCTGGTTGCGGTCGACCAGGTCGGCGGGTGAGATGCCGAGTTTTTCCGCGGCGCGTTCGATGTTCACGCCGTGCTCGTCTGTGCCCGTAAGATAGGCGACTTCGAAGCCGCACATGCGTTTGTAGCGCGCGATTACGTCGCAGACGATGGTGGTGTAGGCCGAGCCAACGTGCGGGCGGGAGTTCGCGTAATAGATTGGTGTGGTGAGGTAATACTTTTTCTCGGGATTAGCCATGAACTATGCGGGTTTCCCGTCCGAGGTCGCGGTCTGCGCTTGCGCTTCGACCCATTTCTGAAATTGGAAGGTCGCGGCCGCCAGTACATCCTTCAGCGGGATGTTTTGTTGCGTGGCGATGCGGCGACAGTCTTCGTATTCGGGCGTGGCGTTCAGTACCGAGCCGTGCAGGCGCGAAATTTTCATGCGGACTTCGCCGAAGGGTGTTTCCACGGTGAGTGATTCTCGAGCGAGGGTTTTGCGGCGGACCTCATGGGTGCGCACGCCGATGGTGGTGGTCTCGCGGAATATGAGATCGACGAGGCGGCTGACGTTGTGCGGCTCGCTGAGTAGGGTGACGAGCTGGCCGGGCCTGTTCTTTTTCATTTGCACGGAAGACGAAAATACGTCGAGGGCGCCGGCTTGCAGAGCGCGTTCGACAAAATAGCCGTAGATTTGCGGGCTCATGTCGTCGATGTTGGTCTCGATTACGGTTACGGGCGCGTCCCAATATTCTGCCGGCTCGGTGACTGCGGATTCGCCGATCAGGAGGCGCAGGACGTTGGCCTTTTCTTTCAGGTCGGCGCTGCCGGCGCCGTATCCGATGGCTTTCAAGGTCATTTTCGGGATTTCGGCGTAGCCTGTTGAGAGCGTGGTGGCGATTGCAGCGCCTGTGGGCGTCACTAATTCTTCGGCGATGCCGCTGGTGAACAGGGGCGCGCCTTTGAGCAGCTCGGCGGTCGCGGGCGCCGGGACGGGCAGCAGGCCGTGCGCGGTTTGTACTTGGCCTGCGCCCACGTCGAATGCGGAGCACGCGAATTCGTCAATTCCTAGCAGTTCGAAACCGATGGCGGCGCCTACGATGTCCACGATGGAATCGACTGCGCCTACTTCGTGGAAATGGACTTGCTCGATGGGTTGCTGATGGACTTTTGCTTCGGCTGCGGCGAGGCGGGTGAAAATGTTGCGGGCGCGTTCTGCTGCGCGGGGCGCGAGCTTGGCGTCGTCGATTCTGCGCAGGATGATTGACAGGCCGCGGTGGTGATGGCCTTCGCTGGTTTCTACTTTCACCTGCGTGGCGAAAATTTCGCCGCGTTTTACTTTGCTAGCGGAGATTGACCAACCTTCCAGGCCTAGCTTGCGCAGGTCGGCTTCGATGGCGCGCAGGTCGGCGCCGGCGTCCACCAAGGCGCCCAGGACCATGTCGCCGCTGATGCCGGAAAAACAGTCGAAATATGCGTGCCTTATGCTTTTCATCGGATGGTGTAAAGCGAATCCCGTCGCAATGGGAAAAAACGATACTAGTCTGGCCTTCCAGCGCTGTCAAATCTGCCGGAGCCGGCGGCTTTGACGGTTTCTGCGGGTTTACCTATAATCGCCGGATTCACTTTGCATAGGGAGCCACGTGTATAAAGCCGTCGAAGAGCGGTTTCGCAGGGCGCTGCGGCAGCATATTCATGAGCGCTACAAGACGGATGTGCCGATTGTTACGGAGCGTCCGCCGAATCTTTCCATGGGGGAGGCTGCTTCGCCGGTTTGTTTCGAGCTGGCCAAGCGGCTGAAGAAACCGCCCCGGGCGCTAGCACAGGAAATTGCGAATTCGCTGAAGGCGATTGCGGGGATCGCGCGGGTGGAAGTGGCGGGGGGCGGATATTTGAACGCGTTTTTCGGCCGGGCGGCATTTTTTCGTGCTGCTGCCGAGGAAGCGGGTCGGCAGGCGTTGACCGCGGAAGCCGGGGCGACGAAGACTGTGGTCGAGCACACCAGCATCAATCCGAACAAGGCCGCGCACATTGGACATTTGCGCAATGCGGTGCTCGGCGACACGTTCGCGCGTTTGTTGCGGCATTCGGGGCGGCGCGTGGAGGTGCAGAACTATATAGACAACACCGGAGTGCAGGTAGCGGATGTGGTGCTGGGATTTCTGCACTTGGAGAAAAAATCCTGGGCCGAAGTTCAGGCGCTGACGGAGGCGCCGAAATTCGATTATTTGTGCTGGGATTTGTACACGCGGGTGACCTTGTTTCTGGCAGAGGACACGGCGCGTTTGGAATTGCGCAATCACATTTTGAAGGAGATCGAAGAGGGTGAGGGCGACGCGGCGAAGATGGGGGAGATCATCGCTACTGCGATCAACTACTGCCATCTGCGGACGTTGGACCGGCTGGGAATTGACTACGATTTGCTGACGCAGGAGAGCGACATACTGCATTTGAAATTCTGGGATGCGGCGTTTGAGATGTTGCAGCGCAGTGGGGCGGTGCAGCTGGCTGCTTCGGGGAAGAATGCGGGGTGCTGGGTGATGCGGCTGCCTTCTGACAAGGAAGCTGCGGCGAAGGGTGCCAGGGAAGGCGCCTCGGAAGCAGCTGCGGTTGGAGAAGAAGCTGAGGAACCGCCCGAAGAGGCTGAAGCGAAGATTATTGTGCGCTCGACCGGGACCGTGACTTACGTCGGGAAGGATATTGCGCTGCATCTTTGGAAGTTTGGGCTGCTGGCGCGGGATTTTCATTATCACCATTTTTATACGCATCCGGATGGGCATCAGGCTTGGATTACGGCTAGCGAACGAGATGATCCTGGCGCGCCGGCGTTTGGCCACGCGCACGAAGTATTTAACGTGATCGATTCGCGGCAGTCTTATCCGCAGCAGGTGGTGGTGGCGGGCTTGCGGGCGCTTGGTTACACGGCGGAGGCGGATCATTTGAAGCATTTCGCTTATAACGTGGTGGCTTTGACGCCGCGTTGCGCGCAGGAGATGGGCTACGAAATTCCGCCGGAGGATGCGAAGCGGCCCTACATTGAAGTGAGCGGGCGGAAGGGGCAGGGCGTGAAGGCCGACGACTTGCTGGACCGGTTGGAGACTAGCGCGCGGGAGGAAGTGGATTCGCGGCATCCGGACAGTCCTGAGGGCGAGCGGGCGGCGATCGCTCATGCTGTGGCGATTGGGGCGCTGCGGTATTTCTTGCTCCGGTTTACGCGGTCCACGGTGATTGCGTTTGATTTTAAGGATGCACTGAGTTTTGAGGGCGAGACGGGGCCTTATGTACAGTATGCAGTGGTGCGTGTGAATGGGATTTTGCGCAAGGGGGCGGAGCTGGATCCTCGTTTGGCTGTGGAGGATGCGGCGAACATTGCGCGGCTTCGCAGCGGCGAGTTGGACGCTTCACGGTTTTTGCTTTCGCCGGAGTATGAAGATATATGGGATCTGGTTTTATTGGCTGGGTCGCTGGACGCGCGGTTGGAGCTTGCACTTGCGGCGCAGGAGCCTGCTGCAGTGGCGCGGTTTGCGTTTGAATTGGCGCAGAGTTTCAATGGGTTTTATCACAAGCACAATATTAATCGGGAGTCGGATGGGGAAAAGCGCGCCTTTCTGCTTTACGTGACTGCCCTCGTGCGCGAACAGTTGGTGACGACGCTCGGGTTGCTGGGGATTACGGCTCCGGAGAAGATGTGAGCGCGAAATTGACGGTTGAAATTTAACGGTTCAAGGCGGACTCTAACAAGATACTGCAACCGCAGTGCCGCGGAGAACACCAAAGGACAAGTCAAATACGCCCGCGTAAAAGCAGGCGGTCGCTACCGAGTCAACTCCCGCGGCAACGCCAAAGCAGCCGGCGCCTGTGCGACTTAAAGCTTCATCGCGAAGTCCACGATGGAGCGGATGGCTACGCCTGTCGGGCCTTTGGCCAGCCAGGGCTTGCCGTCATCTACCCAGCACGTTGCCGCGATGTCGAGGTGGATCCAGGGGATATCTTCCGCGAATTCTTTTATGAACCAGGCGCCGGTGATGGCGCCGCCGCCTTTACCGGAACCGGTGTTGCGGATGTCGGCGATATTGCTTTTGATCATTTCCTCGTATTCGTCGTCCATGGGCATGGGCCACATTTTTTCGCCGACGGCTTTGGCGCTTTCCAGGAATCGATCGAGGTATTCGCGCGGCGTGCCAAAGGCGCCGACATGGACGTTTGCGAGTGCGACCTGGATGGCGCCGGTGAGCGTGGCTGCGTCGATCAGGTGTGTGCAGCCGAGTTTGCGCGCGTAGAATACGCCATCGGCGAGGACCATGCGGCCTTCCGCGTCTGTGTTAATTACTTCGATCGTTTTGCCGGACATGGCGACCTGCACGTCGCCCGGTTTTTGCGCGCGTCCTCCGGGCATGTTCTCTGTGGCAGGAATTACGGCGATTACCGGGACCTTGGGCTTCAGATAGGCGATAGCGCGCATGGCGCCGAGCATCGTCGCGCCGCCGCCCATGTCGTACTTCATTTTTTCCATGTTGTCGGCGGGCTTGATGGAAATGCCGCCTGTATCGAAGGTGACGGCTTTGCCGACCAGGCCGAGAACGGGAGCATCGGGCTTGGCATTTTCCGGGGTGTAACGGATTACGATCACGCGCGGCGGCTCGACGCTGCCTTGCGCGACGCCGATGAGCGCGCCCATTTTCAGTTCGGAAATTTTGCGCTCGTCGAGAATTTCGACGCCGAGACCGACTTCCTTGGCCATGGCTTCGGCGCGTGTTGCCAACATGCGGGGAGTGAGGCGGTTGGAAGGCTCGTTGATTAGGTCGCGGGCGAAATTTTGCGATTCGGCGATTACGCGACCGTTTTCGACGGCGGCGGGCAGATTACCGTTTTGGGTGGCATCGAAACCGGCCAGCAGCACGGACTGGATCTCGCGATTGGTCTTCTTGTCCGTTTGATATTTATTGGATTCGAAATCGGCGACACCCAGGCCTTCGGTGACGGCTTGTGCGGCCGCTGGACCGCGTTCGCCTTCGCGCGCGAGGAAAACAAATTTCTTCACGCCGCGCGATTTCAGATAACGGAGCGCGGTGCCGGCGATTTTGCGCAAGTCGGACTGCGCGAATTTTTCAGGCTTTCCTGCACCGACCAGCAACAGCCGCTTGGCGTCCAGACCTTCGGGAAAATGAACGAGGACCAGCTCGAGGGCTTTGCCGGTGAGTTCACCGGTTGCCACCAGGCCGGCGAGGCGACCGTCCATGGCATGGTCGATGTCGCTTAGTATTCCATCAATTTTGTTCTCTTTGTCGAAGAGGTAGGTGACGATAGCGTCGGCTTGGATCGACGCGTACGGCTGGTTCTCCAGTTGAATCTGCATGTCTCCCTTTCACTTTTAGCGCCGGCGAGAGCGATACATCGCTTCGCTGGCTTCACGTTTTGCTTCTTTTTGTTTTTCGGATTCGCGGCGGTCGTGGAATTTCTTGCCCTGCGCCACGGCTAGCTCGCATTTGGCGATGCCGTCCCGGAAATAGATTTTGGTGGGGACGATGGTCATGCCCTTCTGCTGGGTTTGCACCAGCAAGCGGTCAATCTCCCGGCGGTTCAGCAACAGCTTTCGTTTTCGAAGCGGGTCGTGGTTGCGGTAACCTCCGGCGAGATACTCGGGAATGTGGCAGTTTACCAGCCAAGCCTCGCCTAGGCGAATTTCGGCGTAGGCTTCGCGCAGCGTACCCTTCCCTTCGCGCAGGGTTTTTACTTCGGTGCCGACCAGGACCATGCCAGCCTCGAGACTGTCCAAAAGATGGTAGTTGTAGGAGGCCTGGCGATTCTGCGCAACAATCTTAACGCCTTCGTGTTGAGATTTATCAGGCTTGGATTTCACGGCAGAACTATCATAGCCGCCGGGGCCGAGCCGCCGCAAGTGACAGATGATGACGGCTTTCCGGGCACCGGTGCCCGAATTCACGAGATTTTCATGCAAACCTGCTGAGGCGCTTCTATTATTCATACGTCTAACACGGCTTTGGGATTCCTTGCTGCGTGCCAGGACGGGTGCTAGACTCTTCAGGTAACAGCCTACCCGTCGGAGGAGTGCTTTTGCGCCGTTCCGGATGCTTTTTACTCTTGGTTGCCGCTGCCTTGTTGCTGGGCGGTTGCCCTAAGGGAAATCAAGACTACGAGGAGGCGCGCAAAGCCAACGCCCTCCAGGATTACGACACCGCTCTGGTGCACTACGAGCGCGCCGCTCGCTCCGACCCAACGAACGCCGAATACAAACTGCGCGCAGCGCAGGCTCGCTACGATGCCGGACAATTCCACGTGCAGCAAGGAAATAAGGCGCTGAAGAACGGCGACCTGCAGCTGGCACTGGGCGAATTCCAGAAAGCGCAGCTGATTGATCCTTCGAATACCGCGGCCGAGCAGCAGGTGAAACGCACGCTGGACCTAATGAACGGGCAGAATGGGCCCAAGACGCTGAATCCGGCGACGCAGCCGGACGAGCAGATACTGGCGCAGCCGCCGGAATTGAAGCCGCTATCGCGCGACCCGATCAACGGGCTGAAGATGACCAATGACGCGCGGGTGGTTTACGAGACGATCGCGAAGCTCGCGGGGCTGAGCGTGATTTTTGATCCGGACTTCACTTCGCGGCGCATTACCGTGGATTTCCCGAGCGTGACGCTGGAACAGGCGCTCGATGCTGTGTCGCTGGAGAGCAAGGCGTTCTGGAAGCCGGTTACGTCCAACATTATTTTTGTGGCGCAGGACCAGCCGCAGAAGCGGAAGGATTTGGACGATGAGGTTGTGCAGACTTTTTATCTTTCCAACACCCTGACACCACAGGATCTGACGGAAGTCGTGAACGGGCTGCGGGTGTTGCTCGATCTGCACCGGCTGCAGCAGGTGAACGCGCAGAATGCGATTGTGATCCGCGATACGCCTGACAAATTGCTGCTGGCCGCGAAAATTATCCGGGATATTGATAAGGCCAAACCGGAAGTGTTGATTCACGTGCAGGTAATGACCGCGAGCATGGACCGCTTGCGGGATCTGGGGATTTTGCCGGGGCAGACGGTTTCACTGGCTTTCACGCCGCGATCTTCAATTTCACCTTCCACTTCGACCTCTACCTCCACTACCACTACGACGACGACTTCGACCATACCGCAGGTTTTGCTGAGCCAGTTGAAGAATCTGGGAACGTCGGATTTCGCGCTGACTTTGCCGGGGGCTACGGCGAACGCTATCTTGACTGACGACCGCACGAAAATTCTGCAGGATCCGGAATTGCGAGTAACAGACGGGCAAAAGGCCACGCTGAAGATTGGCTCGAAGGTGCCGGTGGCGACGGGCAGCTTTCAGGCTGGAGTGGGCGTGGGTGTCACGGGAAGCTCCGGAGTCGTGAATCCCCTGGTAAACACGCAATTCCAGTACATCGACGTGGGCGTTAACATCGAAATTACACCGCGTGTGCATCCAGATGGCGACATCAGTTTGAAAGGAACCGTGGATGTGTCGCAAATTACCGGGACCAGCAACATCGGCGGAATCAACCAGCCGGTGATCGGGCAGAAGAAAACGGAAATTGACGTGCGGTTAAAGGAAGGGGAGCAAAACATTTTGGCGGGCTTAATCGAGCGCACGGACACAAAAAACATAAACGGCATTCCAGGGCTTGGTGAAGTGCCGCTGATGGGGTATTTGTTTTCGGATAATAGCCACGAAGT
>DATNLN010000087.1:0-13460 GCA_035602855.1 Candidatus Acidiferrales bacterium | reverse complement strand
TCTCTGGAGAAATGTAGCTGAACATTCCTTCCTGTTGGTTATCGTCTCCGCGCATTCGCTCGCCTCCTTGACCTTCTTTCTTTACTTCAGACGAGCTTTCGCGATTAAAGTTGCAGAAGAAATGGGTTTTTCAACAAGCTGCTAATTGGAAGAAGCCAAGGAGAAACCGAGGTTCACAGGCGATGTCCTAACGGCATTTTTCGCTCATCCAGTACGCGCTACCAGACCGAACAAGCAAGCGCCGCGCTTGGGGCGTCCCGGCGGCCAAGGTCCGCCTCTCAGCATCCCGCCTCGCGCAAAATTCCCGGAACTTTTCTCCCCCGATTGGGGAATCCATTCAGAGCGCCACATGGGATTGTGCGACTCCAGCAAGCGATTCGTTATTTGGCGCAACACCACTGACAGAGCCAGGCACTACAGGCCACTGCATGAACCAGGAGGTTTTCGCAAAATGAAAAAAGCAGCCATAGCGCTCTTACT
Source organism: Candidatus Acidiferrales bacterium (assembly GCA_035602855.1). Lineage (GTDB taxonomy): Bacteria > Acidobacteriota > Terriglobia > Acidiferrales > UBA7541 > Palsa-295. The sequence goes on along the minus strand of DATNLN010000087.1, from coordinate 12,980 downwards.
CGCAGCTAGCTTCTCCGCCCCAGCAATATTCGCGCAAGGCCCAGACGGCCCCGGCGGCGGCAACAACGTGCAGCGTCGCGTCGCGTTCCTCACCGACCGATTGTCGCTCAGCTCCGCGCAGCAATCGCAAATCACCGCGATCCTGAACGCCGGCGGCGACGCCAACAGCACAACTTCCCGGGCCAGCATGAAAGCCGCGCACGACACCCTGAACACCGCCGTGCAGGCGAACGACTCCGCCGCGATGGAACAAGCCGCGACCATGATCGGCAACTTGACCGCGCAGAGCACGCTGGCTCGCGCCAAGACGGACGCGGCGATCTACAAAGTTCTCACGCCCGAGCAGCGCACCAAATATTCGCAGATGCAGCAAGACATGGGTCGCGGCGGTCCGCGTGGACGCGCTGGCCGCGGCGGCGAAGAAGGTGGCGCCCCAGGTGGTTCCGGCGACCCGGGCCCCGGCTACTGATGGCGTGACGGATTCGAAGCCCCGAGCATAAAAATTTACAAGAGTGCGGCCCGCGGCAAGCTAACGTATGCGCCTGCCGCCGCATCCAAATTGTTTGCAAGCGGCATGAGCAGACGGCGCCGGTTTTCGCGCCGAGCGTCTGCGTGCCAATTTGCGCTGCTGGACGCTAGGGGCAAGCGTCGCCGGCGCATTGGCGCAGGCTGGCCTCGTATTCAGTGAAGGGTGATGTCACGGAGCTCAATGTCATGGGGAGACGTATGCGTATCAAACCACTTCTTCTGTGCGCTTGTTTTCTAACGGTCCTTGCTGTCGCGGTTATTTCGCAACGCAGCGCGGGACAATCCACCGTCGCGCCGTCCTTGATCACTCAGCCGATTGACGAAAGCAAGCTTGTTGTTCTTAGGGGCAATACGCATCCGCTCGCCCGCGCCCAATATGATCAGGGTGCGGCGCCCGGCAGCCTGGCGATGGACCGCATGATGCTGGTGCTCAAGACCACGTCCGCGCAAGGCGCAGCGCTGGAGACTTTGCTCGCGCAGCAACAGGACCGCTCGTCGCCCAATTATCACAAATGGCTGACGCCCCAGGAATTCGGCGAACAGTTTGGTGCGTCCGAATCAGACATCCAGAAAATTACTTCGTGGCTGCAATCGCAAGGCTTCCAGATCGACAAAGTTGCCAGTGGCCGCAACGTCATCCAGTTTTCGGGCAATGCCGCGCAGGTACAAGCCGCGTTTCATACCGCGATCCATAAATTCACAATCAATTCGCAGGACCACTGGGCCAATTCGAGCGACCCATCCATTCCCGCAGCCCTTACACCCGCGGTCGCCGGTGTGGCTTCGCTTAACAATTTTCCCAGGAAGGCAGCGCATCGCTTGGCCGGCACGTTCACTCGCAACATGGCTACAGGAAAACTGAAGTCCGTCAAACCGGAGTTCACATATTTAGGCGGTTGCGACGGCACCAACACGAATGGCACCAATACCGATTGCTACGGGTTGGCGCCGTATGACTTCGCGACCATCTACAATGTTCTGCCGCTGTGGAACGCCGGCATCACTGGCGCCGGCCAGACCATCGCCATCGTTTCCGATAGCGACATCAATCCCGCAGACCTCACCAATTTCCGCTCCCTGTTCGGTCTGCCCGCGGCCAACTTCACCAGGACTTACACGCCCGGCAACAGCAGTTCCGTTCCCGGCATAGAGCCCTGCGCCGAAGGCGGCGACGAATGCGAAGCGGACCTCGATGTGCAGTGGTCCGGCGCAGTCGCTCCGGGAGCGAGCATTAACCTGGTGATCTCGGCGAGCACGACCACTACGTTCGGTGGCGATACCTCGGCTGAATACATCATTGACAACAATCTCGCGAATGTCATCGGCTACAGCTACGGCGAGTGCGAATTTTTCCTCGGCACCGCAGGAAACGCGTTTTATGGAGGCAGCCCGTCCGTGAAGGATTCAGTCGGCGAATGGAAAGAGGCAGCCGCGTTGGGTATCACCGTCGTCGTCTCTACCGGCGACAATGGTTCCACCGCTTGCGATTCGACTGCGGAGACCCCACCGATCGCGCAGCTAGGCATCGCCGTTAACGGCGTCGCTTCCACTCCCTACAACGTGGCCGTGGGCGGCACGGATTTCAACGACGCGACGAATCCAACCACCTACTTCAATTCCACGAACCCTTCGGCCACAACGCAGGCATCCGTAAAAGGCTATATTCCGGAAACCACCTATAACGACACTTGCACGAACTCCATTATCGAGGCGATCCTCGCCTTGGGCGGTACTGTTGAAACGGACTGCAACGAACTCGAGTTCGACTCCAGTCTGAGCAGCTTGAGTTTTCTGGTGGAACCGGGAGGGGGCAGCGGCGGCGTCAGCGCTTGCACCACCTCCAATTTCGTTCCCACGACCGGAGCCGGCGATTTTTCAAGTTGCACGGGAGGGTACGCCAAACCCTCGTGGCAAACAGCGCTCACGGTCGCAGACGGCAAGCGCGACATGCCGGATTTTGCAATCTTCGCGGGCGACGGCACGATTCAGAATTTCTACCAGTATTGCGAAGCGGACGTTGATCCAGGTGGTGCCGCCTGTAGCCTCACCGCCGGCAGCACCTCGGCCCCGTTCCCAGACATTCAGGGCGTGGGCGGTACTTCGGTTTCCGCGGAGGTTTTTGTCGGTATGGTGGCGCTCCTGAACCAGAGCACCAGCTCGGCGAACGGCCTTGTGAACACAAATCTTTACGCCCTCGCGGGGCAAAGCTGGGCCAATTGCCAATCCGCCGGCGCTCAGACCAGCGCTTGCATTTTCAACCAGGTCACGACCGGAACGATCGCGATGCCTTGCGACGCCATACTGACGACTGAGAACGGTGCAACGGGTTGCGATGTCGTGGTCAGTACCGATGAGATCGGCGAAACTTTTCAGGCGAACAGCACGCTGGCCTATAATGCCGGCCCGGGCTACAACCTGGCGACCGGCCTCGGCTCGTTAAACGTCTATAACCTGGTCAAAGAATGGAATGTCGGCAGCGGCGGCGCAGCAGACTTCGTAATTTCCTCTAGCCCCGCAGCAGTAACCGTCACCACAGCGGGCGGCACCGGAAGCACGGTATTAACCGTCGTCGCGGTCAACGGCTTCAGCGACACAGTCGCATTCAGCGCATCCAGTTGCTCCGCCCTGCCCACAGGCGCGACCTGCAGCTTCAGCGCCTCGCCGGTAAACGCAGGCGGCACGACCACGCTCACCATCACCACGGCCGCTGCCGCCACCGCGCCGCCGTCCGTCCAGCCGCTCGGTGTGGGCCGCTGGACGCGAGCCACGTTCGCATCGCTCGCCTGCGCATTCGCGATCGCAATTATCTTGCTTATCACTCGCGGCAAGAATCGTCGCTGGAGCACTGCCGCAGCCTGCGCCGCCTTCCTCATGGCGGTCGGCATCGCGGCATGCGGTGGCGGAGGCTCTAGCAGCAGTGGAGGCGGCGGTGGTGGCGGAGGCGGCGGTGGTGGCACCACCACCACGGTGGTCGAGCCCGTGGCAGTGACGATCACCGGCACCAGCACAACCGGCCAAGTCGCTCACACGACAACCGTGATGCTCACCGCGGAATAATCAGAACGCGCGGTCGGCGTAGCAGCAATCCGCGGCACGGGCAACCGCGTGTCATCTCGAACCAAGTCCGGCGCTTTTTCTTTCCCGTCGCGGTTTGGCGGGCGCGGGACGCAGTCGGGAATCTGCTTTCTTAGAGAATTACGCGAGTTCCTGGTGATCGGGAACTCGCGCTGCGACCCAGCGCCCGCAACCCACTTGTCGATAAGCCCTTGCGCGCCCTTTACACAATCCTTACGCTTCGCTTATTCCTTCCTGACGCCTGCGCGTTACCATCAGCCGATTCAGAAACAGCTCAACTGTTTCGGCGCGCATGCGCCGGGCAAAACGCCAGCGCGCCATGTGGCGCGGTCCACGGGAGTGTCCCTATCCGCAGGGAGAAGACGACATGACTATTTTCAATCGGCCAGACAATCGTGATGTGGAATTCGTGCAGCGCAAGACCGTCGAACATTTCCGCGGCTTGCTGATCGCGGCGGCCGCTATTTTCGCCGTGGTCGTGCTGGTCGTGTTCCTGCTGCGGGTCACGCGAATTGAAGCCGGCCACGTCGGCGTGGAAATTAATCTCGCCGGAAGCCAGCGCGGCGCTTCGGAAATTCCAATTCGCACGGGTTGGGTGGTTTACAGTCCGTTGCGCACGCAGATCATCGAGTTTCCGACGTACGTGCAAACCGTGAAGTGGACGCGCGACACGGCCGAAGGACACCCGATCAATGAAGAAATGGGATTCAATTCCAAGGAGGGAATGGAAATTCTGGTGGACGTTTCACTCTCGTATGCGATCGATCCGAGCAAGGTGCCGGATTTCTACGTGAAATACCGTGTGAGCGATCTGGAGCTGTTCACGCACGGCATCCTGCGCGACATCGTGCGCAATTCGCTGAACGAAGTCGCCTCCACTTTCACCGTGGAAGATATTTACGGAGAACGCAAGGCCGACTTTCTGGGCAAAGTGCAGGCGATGATTGAGCAGAAAGTCGCGCCGGTAGGCGTCAGCGTTCAGCAGTTCGGTTTCATTGGCGCGCCGCGCGTCCCGGAGGTGATCGCGGCGGCCATCACGGCCAAGGCCCAGGCCATTCAGCAGGCCGAACGAGCGCGTAACGAGCTCGCGACCACGCAAGCGGAAGCCGCGAAGAAAATCGCGGAGGCCGAAGGCGACGCGAAGTCCATGGTTACGCGCGCGCAAGGAGAAGCCGACGCCAATCGCATCCGGCAGAACTCGCTCACGCCCCAGCTTCTGGAGCTGCGCCGCATCGAGAACTCCCAGATGCTGATCGAAAAGTGGAACGGTCAACTACCACAAGTCGAATCGGGCCAGGGCAGTGGCATGATGCTGCAGCTGCCGCGCCCACAGTAGATCCTGCCGGAGTCGAGCCCCCGGCAGTTACCTAGACGCCGCGCTAGTAGCACAGATAGCGCGGCGTCTCCCGTTATTGTTTTGAGTTTTGGAATCCAGGTGCGGCGGGAGAATCTTTTAGGTCGACGCTTCAGCCACGACTTTAACTCCGCACAACGAGGGCGGCGTTCGGGAACTTTCTACGGCAGCAAGCTGTCGCCACCGTGCGCAACGGGACGAATCGCCGGAGCTGCGGACGACGCCTGCGTCGTAGAAGACGCCCCGCCTCTACGTGCAGCCGCGGCAGCAGGCTGCGGCTCCGACTCCGGGTGCGTGCTTCGTTCCGCCGCCACCGCCAGCCCTCGCACGCGAATGTCCGAAAGCAACTTCCAGTCCTGATTTAGATCGAGCATCGTCTCGCGGCTATGCTTGGGGCTCTTCAGTTCGCCTTGCATACGCGCCAGCATAATCTGGTAGGCGAATTGCCCGTCAGAATCCGGCGCGAACACGTTGCTGGCGCTGATGCCCACGCGTAAGGGCGGCTGCTCGCCGCTAAAATTCATCCACAGCGCTCCACTCGCGTCAGCGGAAATCGTGCTGCTTTCTCCCAGCTTTATAAAGACTCGCTTCAAATACATGCGGTCGGGAATTACTTCACTGCGTACGGCTTCATCCACGGTCTCATCGAATCGGGCCCGATTTTGTTCCCACTCTTCCTTGGTGCCTACAATCGTTTCGCGCTGCGTGCTGTCTTCCGCGGCGAGTTCCTGCACGCTGACCGTAAATCCGCCGCTAATTTCCGGGCTTTCGTTCGTGGCGCTTCCCGTTGCCTCCGCCGAGGGATGCGCTTCGAATTGATGCTCCGGATTGAAGTGGCCCGTGATTGCGTAGGACGCAGCCACGGCCGGAATTCCCTGCCAGGCGAAAGCCGCCAGCGGAATGACCAGCTTTTTCGAGTGGTATAGCTGCTCGGTGCCGCTGCGGCATTCACTGCTGCGCTTGATCGTGCCGGGCACTTGCGAAAAATGCAGCACACGGAAATCGCTCTCGGGATGCTTCTCCGCATAGTGAGTCAGCGAGCGCGCGACGGCCTTCGGGCTGGTCATGAAAAAATCGTTCAGGTAATCGGGCTTCACGGCACCGGGATAGTAAGTGTTCAGCACGCGCCGCGTGAAGTCGGCGCAATTGCGCGTCATGCCATTGAAGTGGTTTACGTTCGGCAGGGAATTGAATGCCGCCATCAGCGCCTGGTCCTGCTCCACCGACGTCTTCACCACGAACATGTACAGGCTGCGCTCCAGCGTCGCTGCCACCATCTCGCGCCACTCAGAGCTCTTGCCCGAGCGGCAACGCTCTTGCGTGCAAATCGCCGCCAGGTATTTGTCGCGGTAACGCTCTTCTAGCGCCGCCTTGATCGCTTTCGAGCTGATGAGTGGACGATCGCCCGGATCCTCTACGCCATAAAGATAAACGCTCAGCGGAACGATGTTCCACTCGTAAGGCTGGTCTTCGCCTAGCGTTGTGTAATTGCTCAGGACCGAGCCTTGCTCCCCAGGTCTGCACAGACGCATTTTCACCGGTGAATCGTCCGGGCAGATCCGCGAGAGATACACAGCGCTGTGCCCGGACCCAGTAATGCGCGCTACGCTCGTATCGAGCGATTCATTCAACACGACGCCGGCGTCGGCACGTGCCGCTGGCGAGGCGATAAGGCAAGCCAGCACGAGCACGAAAAGCGAAGCGGCTGCTGACCGCAAACCTATGAAACGCAAAGATTTCCGTCCCGACAAATCAAGCCTCCCCGAATCGTCCAAGCCTTCCTATCCCTCACTATCGTGAACGCTGGCTGGGCTAGGGGCCTATCCCTGAGAGTAAGTACAGACCGCGATATATCGCTGTAGTAGGGCGCCGGAGCCGCCCCTCAAAGGCAGATAGCTCCAGTGTTGTAAACCCCAACACGGACCCAAAGTTGCAGTCCTAATCCGGTCACGATTGGGATGTAATCCGGCAGGTTTTGGCTTTTCCGCGGGGAAGCAGAGTGCGATTAAGAACGTCCGTAAGTTTAAGAAACTAAGGGCTCTACCGAGCCTTCGTAATCGACAGATTTTTTGGGCGGTTCATTCGGATCCGCGCTACTGCACCGCGAAATTCACGCTGCGGATCTGCGTAAGGCTCCCGCCGGATTCGCTCGCCTGGATTTTCAGCAGGTACTCGCCCGGCGGTAAATTCTCGACGGGCAGCTTGAGCGCGACTGGAATCATGGTGTTGCCCTTTTGAATGTAGGCCGTCATATCGATGCCCGCCACTGAACCCAGTGTTTTCCCAGTTTTCGGGTCAGCGACCAGGTAACTGCATTTCACCGTCGGCGGATTCGCGTCCGCGAGTTGCGGCACGTAAATCTGCGCATACACCGCGACCTTGTCGGTCTTCTTGAAATGATTATCTGCGGACGGCGTTATTTCCATGTTGCGAACCATTAAAGGCGCGCGGTCCGCCAGCAGATCCGCGTCCAGCGTGCTTCCCATTTCAGAAACCGGCTGGAACTGGTTGCTCAGCGCCACGGCACTGATGCTGAATTTCTTTCCGTCATAGGCATCCACAGCCAACGGAATTTCAAACTTGGCGAACTTGTCGCCGCCGCCGCTGACCACTACACTCAGGCGATATTCTCCAGGAGCGAGCGAAAATTGATTTTGATACGGCATCGGCGCCTTGGTGAATTTCTCCCACTGATCCTTTTCCATGTCCAGCGTCACTTCATCGCTGAACCGCGACGCGACGGTTCCATCCGGACGGTACGCAATGCCCAGAATATTGACATCCGCGTGATATTTTCCCTTCACCTTGGGGCAATCGATCGAAGCTGCGGGAACTTCCATCGCTAGATGCACGCGCGCTTCGTTCGGCGACGTGTAAAAGAATGGCGCCTCCAGCGAGCCTGCACCGGCCGCGCCAGCTCCGCTGGCTGCGTTAGAGGCCGCACTCCCAGCCGTCGCTCCGGAAACCGACGCGCGCGATTCCATTTCCTTCTCGATGGGTTTCCCGGCGAGCATATCGTTGGAAACAATGTTGCAGAATCCGCTGCGCGCGCGAACATTCGTCCCGCCGCGATCCACTTTCACCTTCAGGGTGTGGCAGCTTCCGGCCGGCGATTCGGCCGGCGCGTAGCCCAACAAATAATATTCGCTCTGTTCGCGCGCAATCTTTTCCAGACCCGCCATCAAGTCATTCGTATTCAGGATCGGAAATCCACCTGTGCCGCTCGCCAGCGCGTACATCACCTGCTGATTGGTGGATGCAGACGGGGGAAATTGCGGAACAATCTGCCGCGCCTGAGTGTAAGGCGAATTGCTGTACGGGTTGATACCAGACGTGCCACCGGTCCCGCCTTTTCCGCCGCCCGTGCCTCCGCCGGTGCCGCCGGTACCCCCACCTTTACCTCCGCCTGTCCCGCCGCCCGTTCCGCCCCCTGTGCCGCCACCGGTCCCGGTTCCTGTGCCGCCACCAGTGCCACCGCCACCGCCGTGTCCACCACCGCCTGCGCCACCGCCTCCGCCACTATGTTGCGCCGCGAGAAGGAGCGCAGCCGCCGCCGGGTGATATGCAGCGAGCTGAAATCCAGCTTGCGAAGAGGATTGTGCCGCCGCGTTCGCAGAATTTGCGCGTCCCGACCCGTGTGTCGAACCCTCGTCGGACCGCGCCGCGTACCAGCCCGATCCGTAACCGGGGTCGCCGGCCCAGGTCTGCTGCGCTCCGTCGCGCAGCATTTGCCCCATCGTTGTCACTAAGCCGCGCACATCCAGCGGATATACCGCAACGTTCGCCTTGTTGCATGCATCAATCGTGGCAGTCAATTCAGAAAACCGCTCTGGGTTGAGCTCGAATCCCGCCGTGAAGAGAATCAAGCTCTTTCTGCCCGGAATGGGCGTCAGGCTCTTCGCCAATTGCCGCAGCGAAAGCAGCAACGTGTACGCGCCGAAATCGCCTTCGGCATTCCCCAAACTCGGCAGGCCGCTTTGCAGTCCCGAAGTTGACATGCCGGCATTCATGGCGCTCGCAGGCGCTGCTCCCATACTCCCGGCATTGGAGCCAGCGGCGCTATTGGATGCGCTGGCATTCGGCGCAAGGGAGGAGATGGAAATGCCCGAAACCGCCTGCTTCAGCCGATTCACATCCATCGTAAAGTTCTGAGTGAATTGCAACGAGCCGCCAAAGTTTACAACCGCCATCACGCGATCGGGACCCGCGTACGCGTCAATGAATTTTCCAGCAGCAGCCCGTGCCTGCGGTTGGTCTCCTAGATCCATCGAGGAATTGTCGAAGAACAGCACCATGTAATGACGTTTCGCCTCGATCGGCGCATTGGGGTCCGCGCCGAAGGAAAAAGAATTGATGGGTTGCTGTTTGTCGTCCTCGAAAACTTGAAAATCCTTGGTGGCCAGGTCCTGGACGTAGTTGCCCTTCTTGTCCGTCACCACCACGTCCACGCGCACTTCGCGGGTTTCCGCTTTGATCGAGCCTCGAGCAGGGGACTGCGCTTGCTGTGCGGCGTCCGGCGTCGCTTCCTGTTGCGGAGGAGTCTGGGCTTGCGCCGACGGCGCGGACGACGCTTGTTGCGCGCGTACGATCCCCGGCGAATGAAACGCGCGCCAGCCTAGTCCGGCAGCAACAATCAAAAGCAGCATCGTAAGGGTGGTCGTTATGCGTCGCCGGTTCATTTTTCACCTTCCTGCGTCGAACATGTGCAATGCAACGAATACCCAGCCGATGTCTAAGGAATCTCCACCACGCCATTGCGCGCCGAAAGCTGCGCGGCCTTGCTGTCGCGCACGACCAGGCGCACCAGATATCCGCCGGGTTTCACGTCAAAACTGGTCTTCACAGTAACGCCCGTCTGGTCCAGACGCTGCAGCGTCGCATCCTTCAATCGCAATTCCAGAGTCTTTTCCTCGCCAGTAATAAAATTGCCGTTACGATCGAAAAGCGCGGCCACAATCGTCAGGTCGTCCCAATTGCGCCCTTGCGATTTCTGGAAGCCCACGTGATTCAGATCCACGTGTGTCAGCACCGAGAGCTTCGCGTTTTGCGCGTCCGACTTGTAATACTGCAGGTGCAGCTGAATGGGCACACTCAGCTGCTCCTCCTGGGAGAACAAAGCATCCTCGATGTCCTGCTTGGCCAGCTGTTCCGGTGTCACGCCGCGCTTGGGCGCGAAAAATCCGCGCCGCGCCTGCACCGTATATTTTTCCTTAGTCGTCAACTTCACGCTCAAAGCATGGAACCTGCCGTCATTTTTCAGATTCGCAGGAACGAACGCAAGCAAATAGGAGACTTCCGGCTCCGCGGCGGTCATGCGGAATCCCGCATCCAGATCGTTGTTGTTTCGAAAATAGAAGCCGCCGGTGCTGTACGCCAGATCGGCCAGCACCTCGGATTGCACGCGTTGTTCCTCCGAGCGATATTGCAGGTCGAGGGCCATGCTGGCGTTATCGAGGTGGGGTGAGGGCCGCCGCGTTACGTCGCCGATCGGATCAACGGTGTAAAGCCCGCGTGCGTCCAAGGTGTTGACGTAGACATTGGCATGATTTGCTTTGTCGATGATCTCCGACACCTCATATTCCAGAGTCGACATCAGAAACCCAGGAGAAACCAGCACAATGCTGCGTTGGCCGGGCAGCGCGGAGACCCGGCGCACCACTTCTTGCAGACGCCGCACCGCGTACTGCGAATTTGTATATCCCGCTTGAATCGTCATTTGCACCGTGGAGGAGACCAAGGCGCTGGCTTGTGCGGCTTGTTGTTGGGCATTTCCCCCCGGCATAGTGGCCTCGCACGCGATAGCGTCCGAAAAAGCCGCGGCGGCGGCTTGCTGGTCGCCCTTATTCTCAATCAGATCCGCCTCGTAATAGGACATTTGCAGGCAATCTTGCTGTGTTTTCGGATCGTAAGCTCCGACCGGAATAGCCATTAGCGCGGTGATGGAGGCCCGAATGGCGGAGCGATCGTCCGTGAAATCCACCTGGTGCTGCCCGGATATCGTATAGATCGCGAGGCGCTCGTTCGGTTTTACTGACGCATCGATGAAGCGCAGGGCGGCAGTCCTGGTGCGCGCCAGGTCGCCCACGTCGAGATGGACGTCGTCGAGCAACAGAGCCACGAACCGCGTCGGCATCGTGAGCGCGCCGGGGGGAGCAGCAACGGGTTTCGCAGATGCATCAGGCGCGGATTCGGTGACCGACGAAGTCGAATCCGTCGGCAACGGGATAGCCGCTCCGCGCACCACCTGTTTGTCCGTGCTTCCGGCCATCTCGGTCGAAAAATGCGTGATGAACTGCAATTGGCCGTCTTGCTTGATTTGAAAGTCTTCCTTGTGGAGGTTTTCCACCGCGCGGCCGGTTGAGTCATGCACCACGACGCGCACCGGCACCAAGTTCACGCGCGATTCGAGCGGCACCGTTGTAGTGCGCGTATTGATTTCCGGCGCGGAAGCCGCGGAGTCGGAAACGGGTACGGCAGCAGTCTGCGGGGCCGGGGGCGGCGCAGCAGGCTGTGGCGCGGCTGATTGGGCTTCGCTGGATGATTGTCCGCTCTGCAATGGTTGCACTGAGCCCGTTGATGCATCGCCTGCCGGAGTCGGCGAGCCGGCTGCCGCAGTCGGAGACTGCGTTGCGGATTGCCCAGGCGCGGGATTTTGCGCCGGAGGAGGTGCAGGCGAAGCGCCAGATTGTGCCGCAGGAGCTTGCTGCGTGGGCGTTGGCGTCGAACCAGACTGCGGAACAGGCGCGGTAGCGGGTTGCGGCGGCGCAGGAGGCGGTTTCGAGTGCTTGATCAGGGAAGGAGGAGGATCATCGGTCGTTGCAGGGGGCGTCGAGTTATTCTGCGGCGCGGTTGATTGCGCTCGGCACGGAGGTGCAAACCACGCCGTGGTGCGTGCTAAACCCACGCATAACGTTAGCGCACAGAGCAGGCGAACTGTACGCCGATTGGCTGCCCAACACTTGCCCGCAACAGTACTCATTCGGCTACTCCTCGCCGCCGCCTCTGTGCGGAACCCGTGTGTTCCATTCGGTTACAACTCAGTTACTTTTGCAAGGAAGTCTACTCTCCGCCTCCGCGCCCGTCAATCGCGCTGTACAACGCATACAACGCACCGAAACGGGACCCGTTCGCAGGCAGTTTCCCTTACCTGATAACCTCGGCGTCGCGCTAGAATTCCGCGGCACCACTATCGGCGACGGGAGGCAAGTTCGGCATGAATCGCAACCGGAATTCGGAGCAGGGCATCGAACTCGAGAAGAATTCTACCGGCGGGGGACCCGGCGTTAACGATGAATTGAACTGGAGCCGCCGTGAGTTTTTGTCGAACTCCACGGGCCTCGCCATGGCTGGCGCGATTGGCGGCCTGGCGGGAAGCCGCCCTTTGTCCGCGCATGCCGCAGCAGGTGCGAGCGCGACGAGCTCACCTATGTTTACGTCGGCGCCGGGCAAACCGCGACGCATCATCATTGATACGGATCCCGGCATTGATGACGCGATGGCCATCTTCCTCGCGCTGCGCTCGCCGGAACTGAAAGTCGAGGCCATCACTCCCGTCGCCGGCAACGTTCCACTGGAATTAACCCTGCCCAACGCGCTGCGCCTGGTGGAAATTGCCGGTCGTACGGATGTCCCGGTAGCGGCGGGCGCCAGCCATCCGCTCCTGCGGCGCCTGGCGACGGCGGGGCACGTTCACGGCGTCAACGGTCTGGCGGGCGTCGATTTTCCCGAGCCAAAAATTAAGCCGGTTCGCGAGACCGCGCCGGAAATCATCCGCCGCATCGTGCGCGAAAGTCCGGGAGAGATCACCGTCGTCGCGGTCGGTCCTTTGACCAACATCGCGCTGGCCCTGCGCGCCGATCCGGAACTCGCCAGTATGATTCCCGTGATCGCCATCATGGGGGGGTCGCTATCGGGTGGCAACATGACCCCCGCGGCCGAATTTAACCTGTACGTCGATCCCGAAGCCGCCCGCATCGTCTTCGACGCGAATATTCCCCTCACCATGGTCGGCCTGGACGTGACC
>DATNLN010000034.1:0-3221 GCA_035602855.1 Candidatus Acidiferrales bacterium | reverse complement strand
CTGCAAGAACTTTCCGTCCACCCTGAGATTTCATGCGCTTGCGAAAGCCGTGCTTTTTATGTCGGCGCCGCACATGCGGCTGAAAAGTGCGTTTCGGCAACGATCCTCTCCCTCACAATTTATTGCGGCTCGCGCACTACTGCCAATCGCGGGTCCAGTCGAAACAAGCAGTTTAGACGACCTGCGCGCGACGGTCAAGGAACCACACTGGCGCAAGAAGACCCGCAAGTGATGTTTTTTATCGCGGAGGACGGGTTCGGGAAGGCTGGGAGCGGCCTGGGGTCGTTCGGTTGCGGTTGCCTCGATTCGGGATGATTGGGACAAGCGGGCCGCTGTCGGTCGGGACGCAAGACTCCTGTTGTTGCGTTGACCGGCCTGGATGCGTCCCCTACAATGAAAAGTGCTGCCCCTCTGAGCCGGTGCGCGAGCAAGCGCATTGTTCGCGCTGGGGACGAGTTTTTGGCGCAGGAAGCGAAAGCGGGAAAGATTTTTTTGAATTGCCAGGCAGTAACTACAGGTCAGGAAAATGTTTGAAACACTCACTGAGAAACTACAGCGCGCGTTCAAGAATTTGCGGGGGCAGGGGAAGCTTTCTGAAGAGCACCTGGACGCGGGGTTGGCCGAGATACGCGAGGCTTTGCTCGATGGCGACGTGAACGTGGGCGTGGCCGATGAGTTTATTGCGCATGTGCGGGCGAAGGCGCTTGGCTCTGAGGTTTTGTTGCAGCTCTCGCCCGACCAGCAGGTTGTGAAGATCGTGCGCGACGAGTTGGGCGATTTGCTGGGGAAGGAAGCAAAGCCCCAGTATGGGTCGAAGCCGCCGGCGGTGTGGCTGGTGGTGGGGCTGCAAGGGTCGGGCAAGACTACCTCGACTGGAAAAATGGGGAAATGGCTGGCAGAGCATGGGCACCGGCCGCTGGTGGTTTCAACCGACGTGTATCGTCCCGCGGCGCGGGAGCAGCTGGCGCAAGTGGCGAAGGCTACGGGCGTGCCGGTGTGGCCGGGAACCGGGACGGACAAGCCGCTGGAAATTGTGCGCGGGGCGTTGCGCGAAGCGAAGATGTCCGCCTGCGACGTGGTGCTGGTGGATACGGCGGGCCGGCTGCATATAGATGACGAATTGATGCAGGAGCTTTCGGAGCTGAAGCGCGAGCTAAATCCTGCCGAGCTGCTGTTTGTGGCTGACGCGATGATTGGGCAGGACGCGGTGCGGTCGGCGGGAGAATTTCACAAGCGGCTGGGAATTACCGGCGTCGTGCTGACCAAGATGGATGGCGATGCGCGCGGCGGCGCGGCGCTTTCGATTCGTAAAGTGACGGGCGCGCCGGTGAAGTTCGTGGGCGTGGGTGAAAAGTACGATGCGCTGGAACCGTTTCTGCCGGATCGCGTGGTGTCGCGGATTCTGGGTATGGGCGACGTGCTGGGGCTGATCGAGCGCGTCGAGAAGACGGTGGATTTGAAGCAGGCGCGCGAGCTGGAGCGCAAACTGCGCGAGGACGATTTTACGCTGGAAGATTTTCGCGACCAGTTGAAGCAGATACGCAAGATGGGATCGCTGGAATCGTTGATGGGCATGCTGCCGAAAGTGGGGCCGTTTGCGAATTTGCCGAAGGATACGCAAATTGACGAGAAGCGGCTGGGGTCGGTCGAAGCGATTATCAATTCGATGACGGCGAAAGAGCGGGCGAATTCGAATTTGATTGATGGCAAGCGGCGCAAGCGGATTGCGGCAGGCAGCGGAACGTCGGTGCAGGAAGTGAATCAGGTGCTCAAGCAGTATGCGGACATGCGCAGGATGATGAAGCAATACGGCAGCTACGCGAAGACGAAGATGCGCGGTCTGGGGAAATTCGCAGGGTTGAAAGGCGGCTCCTAGCCGGCGGCCCTTCGATCCGCATTGCAGGATCCGAGGATGAATCGCGCTGCCGCGCGATCGGCATGCGGTCCTTCTAAAACCACGCAAGGGAAACGACGCAATCAGGTGAAACTCAAATTGCCGGATGGCGCATTTCGCGCCTATTTATTCGACTGCGACGGCACCATCGCTGATTCGATGCCGCTGCATTACCTCGCTTGGAGGAAAGTCCTGGCCAAGTGGAATTGCACGTTTGACGAGCGGCTCTTTTATGCCTGGGGAGGAACTCCCACCTCTGAGATCGTTTCGCTGCTGAACCACAGACAAGGACTCAAGATGCCGGTCGAGGGCGTGATCTCTCTCAAGGAGGCTCTCTACTTCGAACTGCTGCCGCAGCTCAAGGCCGTGCCCGAGGTACTCGAGCATATCGAGGCGCAGCACGGGCGGATTCCGTTTGCGGTTGTATCCGGGGGCACGCGGGAATCGGTGACGGCATCGCTTGGGTCGCTGAAGCTGCTGGACAGGTTTGAGACGCTCGTTTGTGCCGGAGACTACAGTAAGAGCAAGCCGGACCCGGAGGCGTTTTTGCTGGCGGCTGCGAGGCTATCCGTTGCGCCTTCGGCTTGCTTAGTCTTTGAGGATACGGATCTGGGGATTCAGGCGGCGACGGCGGCAGGGATGGCTTCGGTGAAAGTGCCGCCGCCTTGGGAGAGGAATGGCGGTTAGCGCACCTGCGCCCTTGCAAGCGGGGCGCGCGTCAGGGCGCTTGGCTTGAGTCATTCGACTGCCTCGTGCTGCCCCGAGCAAAAGCGTTGGTGAATGGGGTGGGGTTCGCTATACTGGTTGGCTCTGGCGCACGGATTTGAATCAGGAGGAATGAGGCTTTGTTAACGATTCGATTGGCACGGATTGGGAAGAAGAAACGGCCGTTTTACCGCGTGATTGTGACGGAAAAGACGCGTCCGCGGAACGGGCGTTTCGTGGAAATCGTGGGAACGTATGACCCGCTGAAGAAGCCGGCGGCAATTGAGCTCGACCGCGAACGAGTGGATTACTGGATTGGCAAGGGCGCACAGCCCAGCGACACAGTGCGCAGTTTTTTGCGTAACCGCAAGCCTGCCTGACACGTCCTAGTCCTCAGCCCAGCGACTTAATAATGGAACTTGGGTTAATGCCCAGGTGAATTACTACTACGCTGGCTCTTTTTCCCGCTGGGGGGACTCATGAAGGAATTGGTGACGGACATAGCGAAAGCTCTAGTGGACCATCCGGAACAAGTTCAGGTAAATTCGATCGAAGGCGAGCAGGTGACGGTGCTGGAATTGCGCGTGGCGCCGGACGACCTGGGAAAAGTGATTGGGCGGCA
>DATNLN010000022.1:0-3310 GCA_035602855.1 Candidatus Acidiferrales bacterium | reverse complement strand
GGGCAGGCTGTCCGGCTTCGGCCTGGAAGGTCATCCGTCCGAGCAGCTACTGTCCAATTACGTGACCGGGAATTTCTTTACCGGGCTGGGCGTCAAGCCGGCGCTAGGGCGTCTGTTTGCTCCTGGCGAAGGTGAGCAAATCGGCGCGACCCGCACAGCGGTTCTCGGCTATGCTTTCTGGAAATCGCATCTCGGCGGCGATCCCGGCGTGGTCGGCCGGTCGGCGCTGGTCAATGGAAGACCGACTGAGATCATCGGTATCGCCCCCAAAGGATTCCACGGCGCGGTGCCTTCGCTGATTGACATGCAGTTGTACCTTCCGCTCAGCATCGTGGCCGAAGACCAGGCCGCAACTCCCGGCGCGTACCAGGGCGGAAATCTGTTCACCAACCGCACCGACCGCGAACTTGCCGTACTCGGCATGTTGAAGCCCGGCGTCAGCGTAGCCCAGGCGCAAAGCCTGGTTCGCGTGATCCAGGCACGGCTCGCCAGCCAATATTCCAAAGACGAGAATGGATTGGTAATGGAAGCCATTTCTGCTCCCAGCGGCGTGCCGGAAACCGGCATTTTGCGCCTGATCGCGGCCTTGTTCGTCGGCCTTTCGGGGATGGTTCTGCTGCTCTCGTGCATGAACGTGGCCAACGTACTGCTGGCGCGTGCGACAACGCGGCAGCAGGAGATGGCCATCCGTGCGGCCCTGGGGGCGCCGCGAAGCCGGCTGATCCGTCAGATGCTCACCGAGCCTGTGCTGCTCGCACTGCTCGGCGCTGCTGCTGGGATGCTTGCGGCCCATTGGACTATGGCCGCCATCTTCGCCCTGCCCGCCTGGGCCAGGCGACGGGCCGACTTCTTGATCCTCCAATTTAGTTTCGATTGGCGCGTGTTCCTGATAGCCTTCGGCGGCGCGATTCTGGGCGGAGTCGCTGCGGGAATGTGGCCGGCCATTCGCGCCGGCAGGACCAATCTCAATCTACTGCTGCACGGGGCCGGCCGCAGCGATTCGGCCGGGGCCGAGCGCCATCGCCTGCGCAATATCCTGGTTGTCGCGCAGGTGGCTGGCTCGCTTGCGTTGCTGATTGCCGCCGGCTTCTTCGTCCAAACCCTGCGCCGGGCCGAACATGCCTATCTCGGCTTCGATCCCACCCATCTTGTCATCTGTACGATGGACCCCCACGAAATCGGCTACGACCACGCGCGCACCACACAGTTTTATCGAGAGCTGCAGAGCCGCGTTGCCGCCCTGCCCGGGGTGCAATCGGTAAGCCTCTCGTTCGGGGGGCCCTTTCTCGGAATCGAATACGCCGTCAACGTTTACGCCGAAAATTACATCATTCCTCCGGGCCAGCAAGCCCCGTTCATTTTCCACAACGTCGCGAGCCCCGAGTACTTCTCGAACCTGCGCATTCCGCTGCTTCGGGGGCGGGCCTTCACGGAATCTGACGATGATCACGCCCCGCTCGTGGCCATCGTCAACCAAACCATGGCCCGCCAGCTCTGGCCCGGCGAAGATCCCGTTGGGAAGCGCTTCCGGACGGTGAAGGACTTAAACCCGCTCATCGAAGTGGTCGGCCTCGCGGGCGATGGAAAGTATCAGAACATCATGGAGGACTCGCAGCCGTGGTTCTACGTCCCGCTGTACCAGGAATTTCAGTCGCTGCGCACGATTGTGGTGCGTTCCTCCGCGCCTCCGGAAAACCTGATCGCGGAAGTCGAGGGCGAGATCCGCGCTCTCGCTCCGGGCATGCCGCTTTTCAATAGCGCCACAATGGAGCAGATATTGGACCAAGCCCAGTTCATCTTCAGGCTGGGCGTCGACCTGGCGGGAGGCACGGGCCTGCTGGGCTTGTTCATCGCCATAGTGGGCGTCTATGGAGTCGTATCGTACGCGGCGGCGCAGCGGACGCGCGAAGTGGGGATTCGCATCGCGCTAGGCGCGACCCCAGCGGACGTGCTGAAGCTGATTCTGAACCAGGGATTGCTGCTGAT
Organism: Candidatus Acidiferrales bacterium; assembly: GCA_035602855.1. Lineage (GTDB taxonomy): Bacteria > Acidobacteriota > Terriglobia > Acidiferrales > UBA7541 > Palsa-295. The sequence continues at coordinate 1,324 of DATNLN010000022.1, read as the reverse complement.
CGCGGTGGGGGTGGCCGTGGGCTTGATTGTCGGCTTGTTGGTGACGCGCGGAATCAGCCACATCTTCCATGGCGAGTCGGGCGTGGTCGTGTTCGCGGTCGCGGCCGTGTTGCTTGCTGCCACGGGATTCTGGGCGTGTTACATCCCTGCCCGGCGGGCGATGCGGATGGACCCGATGACGGCGCTCCGGCACGAGTAGGTCGGGCGGGTGGGTCAACCGCTTGACCTGTTGAGAGTAACTACTCCGCGAGTCTTGTACCAATGAGCAACTGTCCCACGCTCCTTGGCCCAGCGATACAATGACGTCGCAGTTTTGGCAGAGAGGCCCGTCTTCTGGCGCTGTTCCCTCGCCAAGCAGGTCGCATGGACGCGCACGGCCGGCGTTTGCCACGGTCCAGCTTTTGCGCCCCTCTGTGCTGGGATTCGCCGCCGGGAGGTTTTCATGAAAATGTTTCTTTTCGGCGCGCTCTTCGCATCGTCGATTTTTTCCCGGTTCATTCCCGGCAATCCATGCTGACGCAGAGAATTCCGTTGTTCATCGCCTTGCACCGGCGTGAACATCCGCGCGCAATCATGGCGATGACGGGAGGGAACGTGAAAATCCTGGAACGGACCCCCCCGCTGGGTCTGACGTCTGGGAAACCGGGAAAGCTTGCTGGCCGCCTGCAAGGGCGCCCAACACGATGCACGCTGACGTCAACGACGGTGATAAACCGATTGAGGTGGTTGCGGTCGAGTTGAAAAAGGAAAACCAACCCGAGTCTTCCCTCCGCAAAAAGATCCTGCAAACACCCGAAGTCGCTGTCGTTTTGCAGGGCTGATGATCCACTCTGCCGAACTACCCAAATGGCCCTCTTGAAAGCGGTCCGCCGGGCGTGATTCGTATTTCTAATCGGTTATATAGGACGAACTGCGGAAGCTGGTCGGGGATCGGGCGCGAATCTGAAACGCGCCATTTCCTGCGCGGTCGCGGGTGCGGCGAACGGCGAGAGTGTTGCGCACAGCCCCGGAAATCTGGGGTGAATTGGCGAAAGCGCTGGAGATGAAGGAAAGAAGCGCGGGAACTGAGTGATTTTACGGAAGATCCGAGCGATACATATTTATGGACTTGTCGTCGTGTGTCTGGGCAGCGAGCGCCTGCAACGCCGCCGCAAAACATCTTGACAAAGGCTAGGGGCTACACTATAAGCCTGTGCAAGGAATAACCGGTTAGACTGTTTTAGCGCTTTCGCTCGCAAGAACGGAGCGGGAATCGCAGAGTGACAAGCCGAAGATCCGCCGGCTCGCAGGGCCCGATTCGACCGAGCCTTAACAAACTGGGGGG
>DATNLN010000013.1:0-4629 GCA_035602855.1 Candidatus Acidiferrales bacterium | reverse complement strand
GTGTAGCGGAAGGGTTTGCCCTTTTGAACGGCTTTCGCCACTTTCTGGAATTCCCCGATGGCTTCGTCGAGCAGCCCCATTTCGCGGTAGGCGATGCCGAGGTTGTAGTGTGTTTCCAGGTCTTCGTCTTCCTCGCCAAGTTCGCCTAGTTCGCTGCGGAATTCCTGAAAAACTTCGGCAAGCTCGTTCAGGCTTTCGGTCGTTATCTCGGGTACAGCAGATGATTTGGAGCTTCCGTTCTCCGAAATTGCAGCCGCAGGCACTGAACTCGCCGCGGAAACGGGGACCGGCTCATCAATATTCTTTGCAGCGGACGCAAAGGCACGATCCGCCGGGGGCGCTTCCAGATCTTCGACCTCGGCCGCCAGCTCGTTGAGGAAATCCTCAGTGGTCGCCGGGCCGGCATGGCTGGCGATAGAACTGGGCTCCGGCGTCAGCTCCAATTCAAATTCGCCGTTGGCTGCAGTAACTGGCTCGGCGGCGAGAGTTTCGGAGTCCGGCTCCTCAATGATTTCGATCGTGGGAATCTCGTCTGCTTCTTCGCTGCTTTCCTGGATCTCGAACGAATCCGGTTGCACGGAAGAATCGTTGGCCGATGCTGGGACTGCCTCTGGTTCTGCCTCAATCTCCAGCGCGATCGGCGCTTCGGGTTCGAGCTCGACAGGCTCCGGCTGGACCGCCATCTCTTCAATAACGGCCTCTGGTTCAGTCTCCTCTATGATAAAGACGGGCTCGGGCTCAGGCTCCGGCGCGGGCGCGGCTTCCTGCTCAGACTCGGCGATAGCGGGTTCGCTTTCCGCCTCAACTGCGGCAGGAGTCTCCTCCAGCGCGGTTTTCTCAGCATCCACTACTTCCTGTGAAATCGCTTCCCATTCGTCGGATAGATCCAGCTCTTCCCCGGACGCAGCGGGCGGAGTCTGTGCGATGGGTTGCTGAGGCGGAAGTGCCTCGACGGATATCGCCGGCTCTTCCAACGGTATGGGAGCAACTGCAAATTCTTCAACAGCAGGTTCCGACGGAGCGACTGTCAGCGGTATGCCGAATTCGGCGGCTATTTCGGCGGCGCTCAGCTCGGCAGTTTGGTCCACGGGTACGGCGCCCTCGGACGCAGTTTCCACGCTCGCCCGCGCTTGGGTTTCTGGCGCTACAGGGGCAGCAGGCAAGCTTTCAACTGGCACGGCCATGGGTGGAGCAGCTTGTAATTCTTCCGGTGATACTCCCGCCGCCTTCTGGAATCTTTGCCGCAGTTCCGCAAAACGGTCGGCATTCACCTGGTCATTGCGCTCGCGATGAATTTGCTCTAGCTGCCCAGCCAATTCGGCGGTGCGCCTTTCGTTGCCGGCGCCAAGATATAGGTCCAACAGCCTCTCCAGCGTGGGCGTATGTCGTGGCGCACGCTGCAAAACGTTTTCGAGGAGATGCGTGGCCTTCTGCGTCAGACCGTAGCTCGAAAAGAGATCGACGTCGGTCAAGGCCTGTGCGATGTACCGCTGTGTTTCATCATCGAGCGTCTCTTCAATAACCGGCGCCACCGCGATAGAAGCTTGCGGAACATGAGGTTCGGCCTCTTCCTCTTTGTTTTCAGGCAGCGGCGTTGGTTCAGGCGCCGCCATCGGCGCGCCGCCCGCGCGTTCGCGAAGTTGATTGAGCCGCGCAACCACGCGTTCGTCGTCCTTATTGCGGTCGACGAGTTCTTGCAACAGCGCTTCGGCGCGGGGGAAGTTTCCCGCAGCGGCGTAGGCATCGGAGAGTTGGCCCAGCGCGGCATTCAGCCGGAACGGATCGCTCGTAGTGCGGCAGAAATCAACCAGCATTTCCAACGGTTCGGCATTTCCCGGCAGGCGCTCGCTCACGGCCGTCAGCGACTTCAAGAACTTATCCTGCTCGCCCGCCTCGATCATGGCGCCGCGCAGCTCGCGCAAGAGCTGAAGCCCAGCACTTGCTTGATCGCTTTCGATTAAGGTCTCAGCAACCTTGTAAAGCACTTCATAATGCGCATGGCCCCGGGCCAGCACCTGGCGGCCACGTTCCGCGGCCTTCTGGCTCTGCCCCGACCGCAGCTCGTAATCCACCAGCATATTGGTGACTTCGCCGCCCGTATTCGCTTCCGGATGGGACTCCAGGATTGGAATGGCCTGCTCAGTTTTATTATTCGCGTTAAGCGCTTTCGCTTTCAAAAGAAGCGCAGCCGCGTTAGTGGGGTCCACTTCCAAGGCGCGCTCGATTAGCTTTTCCGTCTCGTCCTTTTCGCCCCGATCGAATAACCTTTGAGCATAATTCAGATACGTTTGAGCCGAGTCTTTCTTCAGGCCCATGACGTTGTAAAGTTCAGCCAGGCGCATTTGCACGCGGAGATTTTCCGGCTCAACTTCCAACAAGCGGTGCAGCACCTCCACGGCTTTCGGAGCTCGATTGGCTTTCAGATGTGCTTCTGCAATTTGCAAATACAGCGGACGCGCTTCACTCAAGATTCCTTGCTGAACGTAAAGATCGGCGAGGCGCTCAAGCGGAGGCAGCTCGTTGGGAGCTAGTTTCCCAATCTTTTTGTAAATAGCGATGGCCTTACTGTTGAAGCCGTCGTCCAGGTAAACCTGCGCGAGCCGCTCGAAATATTCAATGGCGTGCCCCAGGTCGGCTTGGCGGGCGTAGAGATCGCCCACGGTCATCAAGGTAGCTTGGTCCTTGGGGTCATGACGCAGAATTTGCTGGTATTCGGCGATGGCCTGGGCAACTTTGCCCTGATTGAGGAACTTCAGCGCGCTTTCCAGCGCTTTGCTTTTATTAAAGGCCATGGGTAATTTCGCCTGCCTCGCCTTCACCTACGGCGGGGCGGCGTGGTTGGGCCACAGTGGCGGCTCAGGTCAGAAGGTTAGCATGCGCGAAAAACAAGGAGCAATGAACCGGGCGAAGCCTGGTGCCATAGGCGATAACAGTGTCTTTTAAGCGCCTAGCCCGGATGTACCGGCAGAGAGGCAAGATCGGGACCGGTTTGGGGGCGGAAAAGCCAAGCAGGTGGAGAGGCCTATGACTTCGAAAGCGTCGCGCGGTCTTCGTTGGCGCCGAGGGCATCGGTGACAGGTGTGAGCGGTAACATGTCCTGCTTTGCGCCAACGGCCCAGCAACCCGCCTCCCGAACAGGAGAATACGAAAAGCGATGCAGCGGCGAAGGCCCGTGGCGCTGCAAAGCCTCTAGATGGTCCGGAGTACCGTAGCCTTTATTCTGCGCCAGCCCGTATTGGGGATAGAGTTGGTCATATTCTTGCATGCATTGGTCGCGCTCCACCTTTGCCAGGATGGATGCGGCAGCAATCGAAACCGAACGTGCATCTCCATGAATCAACGCTTTCTGTTCAATAGGTAAATCAATCTCAATGGCATCCAGCAGGAGATAATCCGGGAGAGGAAAGAGCTGCGAAACTGCTGCCATCATCGCCTGGCGGCTGGCTTGGTAGATATTCCAGGCGTCGATGCGGCTGGCTTCGATTTCCGCCACCGCCCAGGCCAGCGCGTATTCACGAATGCGCGGCGCTAATTCTTGGCGACGGTCCGGAGTGAGTTTCTTGGAATCATCCAGGCCTACAATGCGGCGGCGGGGGTTCAAAATGACGGCTGCGGCCACAACCGGGCCAAAGAGAGACCCGCGTCCCGCTTCGTCCAGCCCGGCAATGCGCTGCCATCCGTGCTGGCGTGCGTCGCGCTCGTACCGCGTACAGCAAAGTCTGCCCATCGGCCACGGATTTTAGCACACGGTGAACCCGCAGTTTTCCACAAACGGTCAAAGTTGCGACGGTGCGAAGCCTAAAACAAAAAACCCGCCCCGATTTCTCGGAGCGGGCGAAATCAAAATAGTAAGGTTCCTCTGCGGCTGCGGGAACAGGCGCTTTTTCGAACGTCTCCACGCGTTTGATACGCGCAGCTTTGCCTTTGCGCTGGCGAAGATAATTCAGCTTGGCACGCCGAACGCGGCCTTGCCGCACAACATCAATCGAACTGATCATCGGCGAATGCACGGGGAAAATGCGCTCCACGCCAATCCCGAAGCTGACGCGGCGCACGGTAAATGATTCGCCTAGAAGTTCGCCACGGCGGCTCATCACTACACCCTCAAACGGTTGGATGCGCTCCTTGGCTTCTTCGCCTTCCTTCAAGCGGACATTTACACGGATGGTGTCACCCGGACGAAACACGGGATGATCCTTGCGAAGCTGGGATTGTTGCACTTTAGAAATTATCGGTTTCATGACTCATTTTCCGGCAGACCCGCTCAGGTGGGGCCAGCACACAACGCACAATCACCCATTATAACGAAACAGCCGCACGGTGCCTATATGAAATTAAGCTTGGGAGGCTGTGCTCGACCGCTTCACGGCTTTTCATTTGGTCCGGATTCGAGCAACAACCGCCCATCCTCTCCACGCCGCGAGCTGCCATTGAGCAAATCAGGGCGATTGCGCTGAGTCTTTTCCAGCGCGCGGGCGCGGCGCCAGCGGCGAATCTCCTCATGGTTTCCGCCTAGCAACACTTCGGGGACATCCCATCCGCGAAAGGAGGGCGGGCGTGTGTAGTGAGGGTAGTCGAGAATGCCGCGACCGCCGGCCCACGCTCCGCGCTCTGCAACGCTCAAGTAAC
>DATNLN010000004.1:0-2753 GCA_035602855.1 Candidatus Acidiferrales bacterium | reverse complement strand
CTGATTCCCACAGTTCATGGTCATTTTGCCCGTGAAGCGCTTTGCCGGCGATTCTCGGGCTAAGAGCCCATTGCCAAGTCATAAGAAAGCACCCGCACGAGATTCTACCACTTCGTTGAGAGCTGCTACCTTTTGATTTCACGCGAAGCGGACGACTTGGCGTCTGTGAGCTTATGGCCGAGCGCAAGAGCTGGCGTTTTCTCGCCCCCTTAACGCATTCTTGTCAATTCGCAATTTCACGCAGTGCACCGGTTCAGCAGATCTTTCCTCGCTCTGTTAAGTGTTACGAAACCACTGCTAGCCGAAGTTCGTCACGGCACTGCCGGATTCTGCGATTTTTGATGACACAAGCGAGACAAGCCTAGTCTTTGCAATCGCGGATTCAGAAAAAGCGATGTAGTGCAGACCTACCCTCTTGAAGCCAACAACAACAGATGACAAACTCGCTGGCAGATGTTTTTGCGGTCGCATCAGCGCAACAAGGACGGTAAGGATCACACCTACTGGTCGTTGGTAGAGACGGTGCGAACCGTGGACGGTCCTCGCCAGAGGACGCTGTGTTACTTGGGGGAGTTGAATGGATCCGCGCAGGCCCGGTGGCTGAAAAGCGTGGAGGTGTTCAACGAGCAGGGCGAAGCCGAACAACTGAAACTATTCCCCTCTCATATTGAAGTTCCAGACGATGATCCGCAGGTAGCTCGCGTCTTGGTGAATCGCGTCCGCCTGGAGAGAACCCGGCAGTTCGGGGGGTGTTTTCTGGGCTGGGAGTTGTGGAAGCGTCTGGGACTGGATGTTTTTTTTGAGCAGGTGCTGGACGAGGAAGCAGCCGAGGTGCCCTGGTCACGGGTGGCCGCGGTGCTGGCCATCAACCGACTGTGCGCTCCGGGCAGTGAGTTGGCGATCGAGGAACGCTGGTATCCCTCGACTGCGTTGGACGATCTGTTGGAAATCGAAGAAGGCAAGATCAACGACACTCGCCTGTATCGCTGTCTGGACCGGATTCTGCCGCACAAGAGCAAACTGGAACAGCATCTGAAGCAGCGCTACGGGGAGCTATTCGGAGCCGAGTTCGATGTGCTGTTGTATGACTTGACCAGCACGTATGTGGAAGGGGCGGCAGAAAACAACCCCCTGATGAGCCGGGGCTACTCGCGCGATCATCGTCCGGACTGCGAACAGATGGTGATCGCATTGATTGTGAACCGGGAAGGATTTCCCTTCAGCTATGAGACCTTCGATGGCAACCGAGCCGACGTGTCGACGATGGAGAGCATCCTGCGCATGGTGGAACGGAAGTACGGCAAGGCACGGCGGATCTGGGTGATGGATCGTGGGATCGTAAGTGAGGAGAACCTGGCAGCGATTCGCAAACGCGGTGGGCAGTATTTGGTGGGCACGCCGCGCCGGCAGATGAAGCGCTTTGAAGCCGAGTTGCTGAAGGACGACTGGACGCAGGTGCGAGCGGATGTGGAGGTGAAGCAGATTGCGATTCCGCAGGGCGAAGAGACCTACATTTTGTGCCGCACGGCGGGTCGTAAGGAGCAAGAGAAGGCGATCCGGAAGCGATTTTCCTTAGGCATGGAAAAGGCTCTGCAAGCTCTGGAGAAAAGCATGGCCAGCGGCCGACTGAAGGACCGCTACAAGATGGAGCGCAGACTGGGACGGATTCAGGCGCGGCATCCCCAGGTGAACGATCTGTTCGAAGTCACGCTGCGCGACACCCCCACCGGTGTACGTCTGTTGTGGGAAATGAAAAAAGACAAAGTGGCGTGGCGGGACTTGCGGGAAGGCGCCTACATGCTGCGTACCAACCTGCAGGCGGATTCGGCCGAGCAGATGTGGTCCATGTACATGCAACTCACCGAAGCGGAGGCCTCGTTTCGCGCGCTCAAGAGCGAGCTCTCGATTCGGCCGTTATTCCATCAGAAAGAGCCGCGGGTCAAAGCCCATGTCCTGGTGGCCTTTCTTGGTTATGCCTTGTGGGTGACGCTGAAGCATCTGCTGCAGCGTCGACCGGCGATCGTCCCTCAGCCCTCGGCCGACGGAGTCGACAATACTCAGCCATTTTCCCCGATGAAAGCACTGGCTCTGCTATCCACGTTGCAGAGCGCCGACATCGTGCTGCCCACGACGGATGGACGCGAGATCCGCCTGCGCCGGATTACCGAACCGACGACTGAACAGAAATCCCTACTGCACCAGCTCGGCCTCACCCTGCCGGAACGGCTGAAATCACTTTCAAAATGTAGTGCAGACTTCGCGACAGCCTGAACTGATTTTGAAAGACTTAGGTGGTTTCAAGACCATTTCGTGACGAACTTCGGCTAGACTTCGGTTTTGCGGCGCATCCCCCGTGGCGCGGGAAGCAGCGGCCAAGGTATTTGCCCGGTTTATTGCCGGAAGCGATCGAGACCGAGTACAAAGCTGGACATGATCCTGTAACTGCGGCAGATCGCGCGCTGGACGCGTTTCCGAAGAAAGCGTGGACGACCCGATCCGGCTGCAACGGTCGCGCGTTTTGGTCGTCGATCCTCTGGACAGAACCCGTGAGTTTGTCAAAGGAATTCCCGAATTCTGCGTTTCGATTGGGTTCGTGGAGAACGGAAGTCCGGTGGCAGGAGGAATCTATAATCCGGCCACCGGCGAAACTTTCCTCGGAGCGATCGATTCCGGCGTCACCAACAACGGCAAACCTTCTCAGGCCAGCCAGCGCACCAGCCTCCGGGGCGCTCTGGTTCTTGCCAGCCGCAGTA
>DATNLN010000244.1:0-19992 GCA_035602855.1 Candidatus Acidiferrales bacterium | reverse complement strand
CGGCATCCGTATGGCACTGGGAGCGAATCCGGCAACAGTGTTGCGACTGGTGCTCGGACGCGGTTTGCGGCTGGCGGGAGCGGGCACGGCAATCGGCGTGCTGGCCGCGCTGCTTTTGACGCAACTGTTGAAAAGCCTGCTTTTCGATGTCAGCGCGACCGATCCTCTCACGTTCGCAGCGGTGGCGGCTTTGCTGCTGGGCGTCGCTTTACTGGCGTGTTATGTGCCGGCGCGCCGAGCGATGCGCGTGGACCCGATGGTGGCGCTGAGATACGACTGACAAGTGAGCGGTGATGAGTAAGTACGGACTGCGTTGCTCAGCACTTGCCACTTAGCCCTTGTTTAGGAGTTGCGCATGGAAAATTTGCTGCAGGACATACGCTTCGGACTGCGCACGCTGGGGAAAAATCCGGGGTTCACGATTGTTGCGATTTTGACGCTGGCGCTTGGCGTTGGCGCGAACGCCGCGATTTTTTCGCTGACCGATCAAGTTCTGCTGCGTTTGCTTCCGGTCGAACGTCCGCGCGAGCTTGTGGTGCTCAGCTCACCGGGTAGAAGTTGGGGACGTACCTGGAGCGACGGCGATAGCGCAGCTTCATTTTCCTACCCGGCTTACAAAGAAATTCGAGATCGGAACGAAGTGTTCGCCGGCCTGCTGGCGCGCTTTCACGTGCAAGTAAGCGTGGCCGGGCAAGGAGAGTCTGAGCTCGCCGAAGCGGATCTCGTTAGCGGAAATTATTTTCAAGTGCTGGGTGTGCGGCCCTTTCTCGGGCGCGTTCTCAGCGCGCCAGACGAAACCGCGCCCGCCGCGAGTCCCGTGGCGGTGCTGAGTTACGGCTACTGGACGAGGCACTTCGGCAGCGATCCGAACATTTTGAATAAGCAGCTGGTCGTCAATGGGACTTCCCTGACGGTTGTGGGCGTGACGCGCCCCGGCTTCACGGGCGTGCAAGTGGGTCAAATTCCCGACCTTTTCATCCCGATAACGATGAAGGCGCAGATGACCCCGAATTGGGACGGCCTTGCAGATCGAGGTGACCACTGGGTGGCAATTATTGGCCGGCTGAAGCCGGGGATTTCCACAAGCAAAGCCGAAGCCGGACTTCTTCCGATGTATCGGGCAATCCTGGAAACCGACGCTGTTTCTCGAAAGTTATCGCATGGGAGCGCGCATGAAAAGGAATTCCTGGGTCGCAAGATTGTCCTCGACACGGGATCACATGGCCGGCCCATTTTGCAACGGGACGCGAAGCAGCCGTTGCTGGTGCTGATGGCGATGGTGGGCCTGGTGCTTTTGATCGCGTGCGCCAATCTGGCCGGGCTGTTGATTGCGCGCGGTGAAGGACGGCAGCGCGAAATCGCGCTGCGTCTGGCGCTGGGAGCTGGCCGCGTGCGGCTGGTGCGACAGCTGATGACAGAGAGCTTGATGCTTGCTGTGGCAGGCGGCGCGGCGGGATTGGCGCTGGCTTCGTGGTTGCTCAGCGTGATCGTTCATTCGATTCCGGAAAGTGAGGGCGCTTCGGGGCTTAGCGCGCAGATTGACTATCGCGTGCTGATTTTTGCGTGCGCAGTTTCGTTGCTCACGGGCGTTCTGTTTGGACTGGCGCCCGCGATTCGCGCCACTCATGCCGATCTGCAGAGTGTCTTGAAGGATCAAGGAGCGAATGTATCCGGTGGAAAGACAAACGTGCGCGTGCGCAAGTCGTTGCTGGTCTCGCAAATTGCGCTGACCGCGGTGTTGCTGGCGGCAGCTGGTCTGTTCGCACATAGCTTGCTGAATCTGAAGACGCAGGACTTGGGAGTTCGTCCGGATCATGTGCTGGAATTTTCGATTTCGCCGGAACTGAACCACTATACGCCGCCGCAGACGATCGCGCTTGCGGACCGCATACGAAAGAGCATGGAACCGCTGCCTGGTGTGCGCGCGGCAAGCGAAGCCGAAATACCGATGCTGGCGGATAGCAATTCGTCCACCAACGTTACGGTGCCGGGATACAACGCGCAGGAAGACGAAGACACGAACGTGGATCAGAACTGGGTGGGACCGAGCTTCCTGGCCACGATGGGTGTTCCGCTGCTGAATGGGCGCGAATTCACCGAAGCCGATTCGAGCACGTCGCCTAAAGTTGCAATCATCAACGAAGCGATGGCGCGGCGCTTCTTCGCAGGCCGCAACCCGATTGGCCTGTCCTTTGGCTTCGGAGGTGGCAACGATGTCAAGTTCGACACGGAAATCGTCGGCGTGGTGAAGGACAGCAAGAATACCGACGTGAAGAAGACGGTTCGCCCATTCGTCTTCCTGCCATATTCGCAGAGCGAACACGCAGGTAACGCGACATTTTACCTGCGCACGAATCAGGATCCTGTCGCGCTGACCGTCGCCGTGCGCAACCTGATCCAAGGATTCGACGGCAGCCTGCCTGTCTATGGCGTGAAAACTTTGACGGCGCAGGTGGACGAAATCATGTTCACTGATCGCCTGGTCACAATCTTCTCGCTTTGCCTCGGCTTGCTGGCCTCGCTGCTGGCGGCGGTGGGTTTGTATGGCGTCATGGCGTACGTGGTAGCGCGGCGCACGCGCGAAATCGGGATTCGCATGGCGCTGGGAGCCACGCAGAAGAATGTTGCCTGGATGATCTTGCGCGAAATCATCGGAATGTTGGCCGTGGGTTTATGCATAGGACTGATCGCCGCGTACGGAATCGGCAGAGTTGTCGAGTCGCTGCTGTTTGGCGTGAAGGCCGGCGATCCAGTCGTGTTCGTAATCGCGGCGGGATTGCTGGTGGCAGTGGCGCTGCTGGCCGGGTGGCTGCCGTCGCGCAAAGCGGCGAACGTAGATCCGATGGTTGCGCTGCGCTACGAATGAGTCGTGTCGCGTGGCTCCAAGAAATGGGAAGCCCCGTCGCCTGCGGAAATTTTGCTCCGCCCATGACACGGCTCTTGCCGAGGTACACGGATGGAATCGCTGCTACAAGATGTGAAGTACGCTGTTCGGACGCTCGCGAAAAATCGCAGCTTCACGATCGTCGCGGTGCTGACACTGGCGCTAGGAATTGGCGCGAATACGGCGCTTTTCTCGGTAGCTAATGGCGTCCTTTTGAACCCGCTTCCCTTTCCGGCGCCTAACCAGCTGGTTGCCTTGTACGCAAAGCGGGTTGGCTTCGAACGCGCATCGATTTCCTATCCGAATTTTCTCGATTGGCAGCGGGACAATCGCAGTTTCGCTTCGATGGCAGCATTTCGCCAGGACGATTTCAATCTCACAGGCGCCGGCGAAGCCGAACATATCCGCGGCGAGATGGTATCAGCCGATTTCTTTGCGACGCTGGGCGTGAGGCTGGCGCAAGGCCGCTGCTTTACTGCGGACGAGGACCGCGTTGGCGGTGCGCCTGTCGTGCTGATAAGCGCGGGCTTGTGGACTCGCAAATTCGGCACCTCAGCAAGTGTCCTGGGCCAGAGAATCGCGCTCAACGGCACCGACTACACGATCATTGGAGTACTTCCGGCCAGCTTCCGCCTGCGATTGGCAGGATTCGCGGAAGATAGTGACGCTTATGTCCCGATCGGCCAATGGACCGATGTGATTTTCCACGATCGCTCGGCTGGCCTGGGCATGAAAGCGATTGGCAGGTTAAAGCCTGGCGTTGCGATGGATCAGGCTCGCGGCGAAATGAATTCCATTGCGAAGCGGCTTGGTGAGGCTTATCCCGTCGCGGATAAAGACTCGGGCATCACGGTGGTGTCGCTTAAGCAAAGCATGGTGGCCGAGATCGAGCCATTTCTATTCGTGCTGCTCGGAGCCGTCGGCTTCGTGTTGCTCATCGCCTGTGTGAACGTCGCCAATCTGGTTCTCGCCCGATCGACCGGCCGCGCCCGGGAATTCGCGATCCGGTCCGCTCTGGGCGCTAGCCGAGCACGGGTGCTGCGGCAGCTTCTTACCGAAAGCACGCTTGTCGCGCTGGCTGGTGGCGCGCTGGGATTGTTGGTGGCGGCCTGGGGAACGCAGGGGATTCTTACTCTGGTTTCGGACTCGCTTCCTCGCGCGCAAGAGGTGCGGGTTGACGGCCGGGTGCTTTTCTTCACACTGGGAATTTCGCTGCTTTCGGGAATTCTCTTCGGACTCGCGCCCGCACTGAGAGTTGCGCGGGTCGATGTGCAGACGACGCTGAAAGAGGGTGGCCGCGGTGCAAGTGGCTCGCGCCACCGAGCGCAAGGCATCTTTGTTGTAGCGGAAATGGCCATGGCACTGGTGCTGCTGGTTGGCGCGGGGCTGATGCTGCGGAGCTTAGCGCGACTTTGGAGTACCAATCCCGGATTCGATCCTCATCACGTGTTGATGTTTTACGTGGCGCTTCCGCCTGCGATCGACACGGCGACGCCTGCATCAATACGCGCTTCGCTCCTGCAGCTTCATGACAAGCTTGCCTCAATTCCAGGAGTTCAGTCGGTCTCGCTGCTGCGCGGTTCGCTGCCCATGTGGGACGACTCCGAGGATCCATTCTGGATTGCGGGCCGCCCGAAGCCGCTCAGTGACAATGATAAGAATTGGTCCATCTGGACCGAAGTTGAGCCTGATTACCTGAAGGTGATGGGAATCCCGTTGGTGCGTGGTCGCTTCTTCACTGCAAATGACACCGAGAATTCACCGCGTGTTGCAGTGATCGATGAAGATTTCGCACGGAAGTTTTTCCCTGGCGAGGATCCCATCGGAAAAACGTTTGTGGACGATTACGTGGGCTCGGCCACCACAATCGTGGGCGTCGTAGGCCACGTGAAGCAATGGGGTCTGGACGATAAACTCGCGATACGTGCCGAGTTTTATCTTCCCTTCAGGCAGATTCCGGACCAATACATGTCGCGCGCCAGCCGCAACACCACGCTGGTGCTGCGTACGACGTTTGCGCCGCTCTCACTTACCGATGACATCCGCCGTGAGATCCAGCAAATGAACAGCGAAGAGGTGATGTTCGGTCCGAAATCGATGGACGATATTGTCTACAACCGGTCGATCCTGGCGCAGCGGTTTTCGATGATTCTGCTGGGTGCGTTCGCGGCGGTGGCGTTGCTGCTGGCGAGCGTGGGAATTTATGGGGTGGTTTCCTACATCGTGGTCCAGCGGACGCACGAGATCGGTATTCGCGTCGCACTTGGCGCGCAGCGGAGCGACGTACTGCTTTGGGTACTCGGCGCAGGGGCGCGTATGGCGCTGATCGGGCTGGGTATCGGAATCGCGGTGGCGCTCGCGCTTACGCGTCTGATGGCCAATTTGCTTTACGGCGTAAGCACCACGGATCCTGCAACCTTTCTCGGAGTGGCGTTTCTATTGATTTTCGTGGCGCTCGCCGCATGTTACATCCCGGCTCGGCGCGCGATGCGAATGGACCCGATGGTGGCATTGCGGGACGAATGAGCGCGCGAGGTGGAACTTACGCGGGTGGAATGACGTATCTGGTAGAGAGGTGCGGGCATGGGAACGATGATGCAGGACGTAAAATATGCGGTTCGGATGCTGGCCAAGAATCCCGGGTTCGCGTTGATCGCGATTCTGACGCTGGCTCTGGGCATCGGAGCGAATACCGCGCTTTTTTCCGTCGTGAATGGCGTTCTGCTGAATCCTTTGCCGTTTGCCAATCCCAGCCGGCTGGCCGCGATCCACTGGAAGACGCCGCAGTTCGAGCAAGCCTCGCTTACGTACCCGAATTTCCTCGACTGGCAACGGGACAATCGAACTTTTGAGGCGATGGCCGCGTATCGCGAAATGGATTTCAGCCTGACCGGTTACGGAGATCCGCAGCGATTGCATGGGCAGCAGATTTCCGCGGAGTTTTTTCCGCTGCTCGGCATCCAGCCGATCCTGGGAAGGATGTTTCGCCACGAAGAGGATCAAGTCGGCGCAGCTCCGGTGGCGCTGCTCGGCGACGGCCTTTGGAAGAGCAAGTTCGCATCTGCGCCGGACGTCATCGGCAAAAGCCTGACGCTGAATGACACCGCATACACCGTAATCGGCGTGGTCACTGGGCGCACGCCGATGTTCGACCCCACCGTGATGGATGTTTACGTTCCCATCGGGCAATGGGCAGATCCCACGTTTCGCGATCGCAAGCTCGGCATGGGAACGCAAGGCCTGGGAAAGCTGAAGCCCGGCGTGACCCTCCAGCAGGCGGGCGCCGATATGGACTCGGTGGCGCGCAATCTCGCTGTGACATATCCCGACGCTGACAAAGGCACCTCGATTACTTTGAACCCGCTGAAGAAGGATATTGTGGGCGACGTCCAGTCGGCGCTGTTTATCCTTTTGGGCGCGGTGGGATTTGTGCTGCTGATCGCCTGTGCCAATGTAGCCAACTTGCTGCTGGCGCGCTCGACTGGCCGTGCGCGTGAATTCGCGATCCGCGCGGCGATGGGCGCGAGCCAGTTTCGCGTGATACGCCAACTGCTGACGGAAAGCTTGCTGCTGGGCGTCGCGGGCGGAGCGCTGGGTCTGCTGCTGGCAAATTGGGGAACCAGCGCGGTGCTCGCGGCGTTGCCCGCTGCGCTGCCACGCGCCGATCATATTCATCTGGACGCGGGCGTGCTGCTGTTCACGCTGGGAATTTCAGTGCTTGCCGGTGCGATTTTCGGACTCGCTCCGGCGTTGCGCACGGCGCGGCCGGATGTGGCCGGAACGCTAAAAGAAGGAGGAAGAGGAGGGAGCGGCGCGCGCCATCGGACGCAAAATGTTTTTGTGGTGATCGAAATGGCGCTGTCGCTGGTGCTGCTGATCGGCGCCGGGTTGATGATCCGCACGCTGGCGGCGCTGGGCAAGGTAGATCCCGGGTTCAACCAGCGCAACGTACTGACGTTCGCGCTGGGATTGTCGCCCGCCCGAATGTCCACTGCCGCAAAAATTCGCGGCGCCCTGCGCGATGCCACCGCAAGCTTTGCCTCGATTCCCGGTGTGGAAGCGGCTTCTGCGTTTGGCGGCAGCATTCCCATGCAGGGTGATTCCGAGCTGCCCTTCTGGCGCGAAGGCCAGCCGCGCCCCGCCACGGACGGCGAAATGAATTTCGCGCTGTGGTATCCGGTGCAGCCGCAGTATTTGCAAGTGATGGGCACGCCGCTGGTTCGCGGCCGCTTCATCTCCGCGCAAGACACGGAAAATGCGCCACTCGTGATCGTGATCGATCAGAGTTTCGCGCGCGAATATTTTCCCAATGAAGATCCCGTCGGGAAGCGAATCAACATTGGCCTGCTCAATGGCATGGCGGAAATCGTGGGTGTAGTGGGGCACGTGAAGCACTGGGGACTCGGTGATAAAGGGCACCAAAATCTGCAAGCCGAGTTTTATACATCCCTTGTGCAGCTGCCGGACCAGGTGCTGCCGCTCGCCGCCGGCGGCATCGGGATGGTCGTGCGCACGTCCGGAAATCCGGACGCATTCACCAGCCCCATCCGCCAGGCGTCGACGAAATTCGATAGCGGGCAGCTGGTGTATGACTTCACGGCGATGACCAAAATTGTTTCCGACTCGATCGCCACGCAGAGATTCACGATGATTCTGCTGGGAATATTTTCGGGACTGGCGCTGGTGCTTTCCTCGGTCGGGATCTACGGCGTGATTTCCTATGTAGTGGGGCAGCGCACGCATGAGATCGGCATTCGCATGGCGCTGGGCGCGCAGCGTCGGGACGTGGTGCGCATGGTGCTGGGCGAAGGGTTGCGCGTGGCCCTGGTGGGCGTGGCTGTGGGAATTGTGGCGGCGCTGGGACTGACCCACTTGATGACGCAAATGATTTTCGGCGTACGCGCCGCGGATCCGATCACCTTCGCGGGCGTAGCCGTTTTGCTAACCTTCGTCGCGCTGGCCGCCTGCTACGTGCCGGCGCGCCGCGCGATGCGGGTGGATCCGATCGTGGCGCTGCGGTACGAGTAAACGGTGACGAGTGAGAAGCGACGAGCCGGCGCTTCACGAACCACGAATCACCACTCACTGCTCAAGAATCACGGAGCTCTCAATGGAAACGCTGCTGCAGGATATACGCTACGGCGCGCGCATGTTGCTGAAAAATCCCAGCTTCATGATCGTCGCCGTAATCACGCTGGCGCTGGGCATCGGCGCGAACACGGCCATCTTCAGCATGGTGGACGCTTTTCTGCTGCGGCCGCTGCCGGTGGCGAATCCGGCGCAAATCACGGTGCTGGCTTTTCAGCAGCAGCATGGAAATTTCGTGACGCAATTCTCGATTGCGGATTATCGCGATATCCAAAACCAAACGCAGGAAGTGTTTTCCGATGTTTTCGCTTACCAATTCGGTCTGGATGGCCTAAGCGTCGACGGCAAGGCCGACCGTGTGATGACCAACTACGTATCCGGAAATTATTTCAACGCGCTGGGGCTGAAGCCGGCGCTGGGGCGGTTCATCCTGCCCTCGGAAGGCGACGTGCTGGGTGCGGATCCCGTGATGGTTCTCGGTTATTCCTACTGGCAGACGCGCTTCGGCGGCGATCCGGGAATTGTGGGGCGAAAAGTTTCCGTGGACGGCCGTCCGGTCACGATCATCGGCGTCGCGCCAAAGGGTTTTGTCGGAGCCTATCCAATTTTGAGCGTTCAGGGATACTTGCCGATGGGCATGGCAATCATTGCCGGCAATCCCAGCGACTTCATGACCAACCGCCAAGAGCGCAATGCGCCGCTGCTGGCGCGGCTCCGTCCGGGCGTGAGCGTGCAGCGGGCGCAGGCTGTCTTGGACGTGGTATCGCAGAGGCTGGCGCAGGAATATCCCGAAACGCATAAGGATCTCAGTGTGGCCGCATTTCCAGAACTCCGCGCGCGGCCCAATCCCGATCCCAAGAACACGGTGCTCCTCGTGGGTAGTCTTTTCCTGGGTTTGTCCGTGATGGTGTTGTTGCTCGCGTGCGTGAATGTGGCCAATATTTTGCTGGTGCGCGCCACCGTGCGCGAGCGTGAAATGGCCATTCGCGCTGCCTTGGGTGCCGCGCGAGTTCGTCTGATCCGTCAGCTGCTCACCGAAAGCGTTTTGCTGGCGCTGCTGGGCGGCGTGGCGGGAATTCTGCTTGGCTATTGGGGCAGCTCGGCGCTGGGCTCGGTGAATGTGCAGACGGATCTTCCGCTTCATTTCGATTTTGGTTTTGACTGGCGCGTTTTTGGTTTCGCCAGCGCGGCGGCATTGCTGACCGGGATCATCGTGGGCATCGTGCCGGCGGTGCGCGCCTCGCGTGGAAATTTGAGCGCGATTCTGCATGAAGGCGGCCGTGGCGTGGTGGGCGGCAAGAACCGGCTGCGCAGCACGCTGGTGGTGGTGCAGGTGGCAGGTTCGCTCGTGTTGCTCATTATCGCCGGTCTTTTCACTCGCAGCCTGGCGCGGGCGCAACGCAGCGATCTCGGCTTCAAACCCGATCACGTCTTGAACCTGCTGATGGATCCGAACGAAATCGGATACAACCAGACGCAAACGCGCGATTTCTACAAAAATCTTTTGCAGCGCGTGCGTGCGCTGCCTGGAGTCGTTTCCGCCTCCACCGCCAATTCGACGCCCATGGGTTACTACAACAACTACGACGGTTCACTTGCCATCGAGGAATACCAGCCGCCACCAGGCCAGACCGCGCCAGCTGCTCTCTACAACACGGTTTCCACGGATTATTTTCCGACGATGGGAATTTCTCTGCTGCGCGGCAGGACCTTCACCGAAGCGGACGACGAAAATGCTCAATATGTCGCGATCGTCAGCGAAGAGATGGCCAGACAGTATTGGGCCGGCAAAGATCCCATCGGGCGGCATTTTCAGTTGTCCACAGATCCCCAGCACTCGCTAGTGGTCGTGGGCGTGGCCAAGGACATTCGCATGACCGGTCTCACCGGCCCGTTCAGCCCGATGTTCTACGCGCCGTTCCTGCAGCATCAGATTTCAAATTCGCTGCAGGCTTTGCAACTCCGCACGGCGGGTGTGCCGCAAACGATGATTCCGGAAGTCGAGCACGTCGTCGAATCGCTCGCGCCGCAACTGCCGATTTTTGATGTGCAGACGATGTCTCAAGCGATCAATACGCTGAACGGACTGCTCTTCTACAAAGTCGGAGCGGTGCTTGCGGCTTTGCTCGGAATGCTGGGACTGATTTTGGCGATCGTGGGAGTTTACGGCGTGGTTTCTTACGCCGCGACTCAGAAAACGCACGAAATCGGCGTGCGCATGGCGCTAGGAGCGCAGCCTGCGGATATTTTGAAGATGGTTTTTCGCGAAGGACTGCTGATCGTTGGAATTGGATTGGTCGTGGGCATCGCTGGCGCGCTGGCTGCCGGGCAAGTGGTGGGAAGTTTTCTGACGGTGAGCGCTCGAGATCCCCTTACCTACGCGGTGGTGACGGGCACGCTCTTATTTGTTGCGCTCAGCGCGTGTTTTATCCCAGCACGACGCGCCATGCGCGTGGATCCGATGGTTGCGCTTAGATACGAGTAACGAGCAATGAGTGAGGAGAAACGGCGGGCTTTCCGCTCGTCACTTCCCCAGGGGGCGAAATGGGAAACTTGCTTCAGGATCTGCGCTACGGGATGCGCATGTTGGCAAAAAGCCCGGGCTTCACGGCGCTAGCGGTTATTACCCTGGCGCTCGGGATCGGTGCGAACACCGCGATTTTCTCCGTGATCAATTCCGTCGTGCTGCGCCCGCTGCCGTTTCACGAGCCAGGGCGCTTGGTGGCGCTGTGGCAAACCGAAAGCGCGCCGGGGAATTTTCCGTTGACCGGCCCCGATTATCTGGATTGGCAAGCGCAGAGCCACACGCTCGAAGCGACTAGCCTGTACTCCTGGGAACGGACGGCGAACGCCAGTGCTGCCGGCCAGACCGAGGCCGTTTCCGTAAACAGCACCCAAGCCAATTTTTTCGAAGTGCTCGGCGTGCAACCAAAGATCGGCCGTGCGTTCGATGCGGGTGAGGATCAGGCCGGAAAAAATCGCGTGGCCATCATCAGCAATGCCTTCTGGCGTCGCCAATTCGGCGGCCGCTTGGACGTTTTGGGCAAGACGATCCAGCTCAATGAAGAACCGTATTCCATTATTGGCGTGCTGCCCGACTGGTTCAATTTTCACCACGCGACGGAAATATGGACACCCATGGACATGACGCGCAATGCACTTGGACCGCGCGGTTCGCATTCGTATCGCGCGATTGCCAGACTCAAGCCGAATGTCAGCGCGAGCCAGGCGCAGGCGGAACTCAACGGCATTACCAGGGAGGTGGCAAAGCAAAACGGGGATAACGACAAGTTTAATGGAGCCGTCGTCGTCTCTCTCACCGAGCAGTTGACCGGAGACTCCCGGCAGAGTCTTCTCATCCTTCTTGGCGCTGTAGCTTTGGTGCTGCTGGTGGCCTGCGCCAACGTTGCGAACCTGATGCTCGCGCGCGCCACCAATCGCCAGCGCGAAATTGCCGTGCGCACTGCGATGGGCGCCGGACGATGGCGGTTGGCGCGCCAGTTGCTCACCGAAAGCATTTTGCTTTCTCTGACGGGGGCAGCACTGGGGCTGCTCGGTGCTTTCTGGGCGGTATCTTATCTGCAATCTGCTGAAACTCTGCCCATTCCCCGCGCCAATCCGATTCAAATCGACTTCACCGTTCTGCTGTTCACGATCGGCGTCAGCATTCTGGTGGGCGCGTTGTTCGGTTTAGCGCCGGCCGTGCAGTCCTTCCGGCTGAATCTGAGCGAGGAGCTCAAGTCCAGCGCCCAGGCGGTGGTGAGTCCTTCTGGTACGCGCCGCCTGCTGCGCGACGCGCTGGTTGTGGGCGAAATTGCCGCCTCGCTGGCCTTGCTGATCGGCGCAGGACTGCTGCTGCGCAGCTTTTCGCTGTTGCGCAACTCCGGAATTGGCGTGCAAACCGAAAACGTAATCACCATGGGAATCAGGCTGCCCAACGCGAAGTACAACACGCTGCCGCTGCGCCGCCAATTCTTTGACCGGCTGCTCGATCGCGTGCAGCGCGAGCCAGGCGTCCAGGCGGCAGCGGTCTCGACTGAAATGCCTTTGGAAGGCGGTACCAACGGGTACGTCACGGTGGATGGCCAAGACGATCCGGCGCTGGCGACTCAGCTCGTTGAGTGGAACAACATCACGCCGGATTATTTTCGCGCCTTTGGCGTGCCCGTTATGCAAGGTCGCATTTTCGGCGC
This sequence comes from Candidatus Acidiferrales bacterium, assembly GCA_035602855.1. Taxonomy (GTDB): domain Bacteria; phylum Acidobacteriota; class Terriglobia; order Acidiferrales; family UBA7541; genus Palsa-295. Next base: position 7,827 of record DATNLN010000244.1, on the reverse strand, counting down.
CGCAGACATGGAACGCACGGCTGTCGTGAATTTGAAACTGGACGATCTTTACAAGAATGATCCGAACCTGAAAACGCTGCCGCCGGACATTCAATTCGTTGCTGTCATCAACCGCAAGATGGCGCAATTGTATTGGCCGAAGCTTGACGCGGTCGGCAAAGTGTTTCACGCCGGCGGCGTTCCGGTCTCCGTCATCGGCGTGGTGGGCGACGTAAAAGAGTGGGACATACGCAAAGATGTGCCTCCGCAAGCATATTTCCCGCTCACCGCGGCGCTCGACAATGAAGGATTTGGCGTGCAGCTGACGGTGAAGACGAGCGTCGCACCGCGCGGGCTATTGGCCGTGATTCGTGGCGACGTCCGTGCGCTGGATGACGGCCTGGCTGTGTTTCGCCCGCGCACCATGGATGAAGTCGTCGCCGATGCCATGCGGGACACCAGCGAGCAGACGATGCTACTCGGCATTTTTGCCTCGCTCGCTCTGTTGCTGGCCGCCGTGGGAATTTACGGAGTCATGGCGTATGTCGTCACGCAACGCACACACGAAATCGGAGTGCGCATGGCGTTGGGCGCGCAGCAGTATGACGTTTTGCGGCTCGTTCTAGGCGAAGGCTCGCGGCTCACTGCCATCGGCGTCGCACTGGGACTTGCGGCCGCTTTCGCTCTCACGCGATTGCTGCGCTCGCTGCTTTTCGGAGTCACCGCCAGCGATCCAGTTACGTTCGCGGCGGTTTCCATCCTGCTCGCGCTGGTCGCAATGGCCGCTTGTTACATCCCGGCGCGCCGCGCTTCGCGCGTTGATCCGATGGTCGCGCTGCGTTACGAATGACGGCGCGGCGAGCATCATCGCTCTCCAGGGAGCCAAGCGGCCGAAGAATCTCTCGGTCAGAGCACGTGTTCTAGGAGCTCAAGAATGGAAACGCTGCTGCAAGATATTCGCTACGGCATTCGCATGCTGGCAAAAAATCCCGGCTTTACGACCATCGCCATTCTTACTTTGGCGCTGGGCATCGGCGCGAACACGGCAATTTTCTCGGTCGTCAACGCCGAGCTGCTGCGTCCACTGCCCTTCCGTGATTCAGGCCAACTGGTGCGGGTTGCCAGCGCCAACGCGAAAATGCACACCGTCAGTGGCGCGGTTTCCTATCCCGATTTCGCGGACTGGCGCGCGCAGAATCATGTCTTCCAGGAAATGGCTGGCTATGTGGACTCGAGCTTTGCTCTGACCGGCATCGAACAGCCCGCGCATCTGCAGGGCGCCAGCGTTACCGCTGGCATGTTCAATCTATTGGGAGCCTCGCCGGAATTAGGCCGCGGATTTCAGCCGGAAGACGATGAACCGCACCATCACGTCGTGATTCTCAGCCATGGACTTTGGAAAGAGCGCTTCGGCGGCGATCCCCAGATCATCGGCCGCGTGATTACACTCGATAACAGCGCCTATACCGTGGTGGGTGTGATGCCCGCAAACTTTCACTATCTGCTGCAACGCGAGACCCCGGCGCTGTGGTCCAGCTTCAGTCCGTTGCGTGAATCCACTACGGATTCACCGACGATGGCCGACGAGCGCGACGCGCATTTCATGCGCGTGATCGCGCGAATGAAACCCGAGGTCACGGTCGCGGCGGCGCAGACCAACCTGGATGTGATCACCGCTTCGCTGGCCAAGCAGTATCCCGACAGCAACAAATATTTCAGCGCGCGCGTGGTTTCCGAGCAGGAAGAATTGACGCACAGCATTCGTCCGGCGCTATTCGTGATGATGGTAGCGGTGGGGTTTGTGCTGTTGATTGCCTGCGTGAATGTCGCGAACCTGTTGCTGGCGCGAGCCACCTCGCGCACGCGCGAAATCGCCATCCGATCGGCGCTGGGCGCGGGTCGCCGGCGCGTGGTCCGGCAGCTTCTCACGGAAAGTTTTCTGCTGGCGCTGATGGCCGGCGCGCTCGGCCTGTTGCTGGCGTTGTGGGGGAGCGCCGCCCTGGTGCGCTTCAGCCCCGCAAACTTGCCGCGCATCGCGGAAATTAGGATCGACGGCTGGGTGCTTGCCTTTACCATGGGGCTGTCGCTGACCACGGGAATCATTTTCGGCCTCGCGCCTGCTCTGCAAGTTTCGCATGCCAATATCGTGGACGCTTTGAAAGAAGGCGCGCTCAGCAGCACCCCGGGTCGAGGGCGTCACGCATTGCGCAGCTCTCTGGTGGTCGTGGAAATGGCACTCGCGCTCGTCCTGCTGGTCAGCAGCGGACTTCTGATTCGCAGCCTGGTGCATTTGCAGAGCGTCAATCCGGGATTTGACCCGCACAACGTGATGACCGCGAGCGTAGATTTGCCGGACGCGAAGTACACGGACGCCAAAAAGGCGCAATATTTCAAGGATTTGATACCGCAGCTCAAGGCGCTGCCAGCAGTGCAATCGGCCGCCGGCATCTTTCCGCTGCCAATGGGCGGAGACGAAATTCGCACCAGCTTTCAGATTGATGGGCATCCCGTCGCCAAAAGCGAGGAGCCGCACACGTCTCTGCGCGACGTCACGCCGGAATATTTTGCGACGATGCGTATCCCCATTCTGCAGGGCCGCGATTTCGGCGCGCAGGATGAACCGGCTTCCACGCCGGTCGTCATCATCAACGAAGCGCTCGCGCGGCAGGCCTTCCCTGGCGAAAATCCGATCGGAAAACACATTGAGCCGGAAATTGCCGCCGGCGCAAACGAGCCTGTGATGCGCGAGATCGTGGGCGTGGTGGGGAACGTGAAATTTCACGATTTGGGCGATGAGTGGGCGCCCGAATCGTACGTCCCCTACGCGCAGATACCGTTCGGATCCATAACGCTTGTAGTGCGTACCGCGCGGGAGCCCCACAGCCTTGCGAAGCCCATGGGCGAAACAGTCCGCTCGCTGGACAGAGACCTGCCCACATACGCGCCAAAGTCCGTCGATGAATATCTGAGCGGGGCGATCGAGCAGCCTCGCTTTAATACCTATCTGCTGGGAATTTTTGCCGCCTTGGCCATGCTGCTGACGGCAGTCGGCTTGTACGGCGTTATTTCCTACTCGGTCGCTCAGCGCACGCATGAACTGGGCATCCGCATGGCACTAGGCGGGCAGCCGCAAGACATGTTGCGCCTGATCGTCGGTCAAGGATTGCGCCTGGCGGCCTTTGGCGTCGGCATAGGCTTGATCGCCGCGTTCGCACTGACCCATCTTCTATCGAGCATGCTCTTTGGTGTGAGCGCTGCGGACCCGGTTTCCTACCTCGCGGTGGTGGGTTTGCTAATCGCCGTCGTGGTCGTCGCCTGCTATGTTCCGGCGCGGCGGGCCATGCGTGTGGACCCGATGGTCGCGTTACGGTACGAGTAAAATCGTACCTGCGGACCAGGTGTCGAGTAAGAATCCGGCGGCTGCGAAACTCATACTGTCCGAAATCGCAACAAGCATTCCCGCAACTGGTCAGGCCTAGCCATGCAACGCGTCTAGCTTGTCCTTAATCTATTGTAAGTACACGTCTTATATTAATATTGGGCTGGACTCCCACCTGCCCATATTTGGGAGGCATCTGATCATAGAAATCTCCGCAACCAGCTTCGCGGGGCTCACTTAATGAACGCCATGACGCTTGAATCCACAACCGAAACCGCCAAGACGCAGCCACGAGTATTGATTGCCGACGATCAGCCCGACATCCTGGAAGCGCTGCGGCTGTTGCTCAAGGGACACGGCTACGTCACAGAGGCGGTGACCTCTCCAGCGGCCTTGTTCGCCGCCATTTCCCAAAATGGTTTCGATCTGATCTTGATGGACCTTAACTATGCGCGTGACACGACCTCGGGGCGTGAGGGTATCGATTTACTGGCGCGACTGAAAGCCACCGAAAACGCGCCTCCGATCGTGGTGATGACCGGGTGGGCCACGGTGGGCCTGGCCGTGGAAGCAATGCAACAGGGCGTCGGCGACTTCGTCGAGAAGCCCTGGGTGAATTCCCGCTTGCTCGAAATATTGCAGAAGCAAGTGCAGCTCGGCCGCGAGCGTCGCGAAGCCCGGCAACAGGCGGTCGCCAACACCATCGCGCAGACCCAGATTGCCTCGCAGCTTCATGCGCAGGACCGTGAGATCGCCGAGGCGCGCGCGATTCAGCAGGGCTTTCTGCCGAAAGAAATTCCGCAATTGCGCGGGTTCGAAATTGCCGGAGCGTGGCAGCCAGCGCGCGTGGTGGGCGGCGATTATTACGACGTGCTTGCTTTCGGGCCAGAGACGCTGGGCATCTGCATCGGCGATGTTGCGGGCAAGGGCATGCCGGCGGCGCTGCTGATGTCTAACTTGCAAGCGGCTTTTCGAGGCTTCGCTTCCCCGTCGCTTGCTCCGCAAGAATTGTGCGAGCGCTTGAATTCGCTTATCTGCCGCAATATTGCCACCGATCGCTTTATCACCTTTTTTTACGCGCAACTGGACGGCGCGGCCTGCCGTTTGCGTTACACCAACGCCGGCCACAATGCGCCGATCGTCTCGCATCGCGATGGCACCCACGATCGGCTGCTGGAAGGCGGCGGCATTCTCGGCGTATTTCCCGTACAGGAGTATTCCACTGGCACCTACGACCTGGCACCAGGCGACCGCGTCCTGCTTTTTACCGATGGTGTAACGGAAGCGCACCTTGCGGATGGCGAAGAGTTCGGTGAAGCTCGCCTGCTCGAGTTGCTGCAACAAAACCGCGGCGCGAGCGCGCAAGATTTGCAGAAAATAGTCTTGCAAGCCGCCGGCGAATTTTGCAGCGGCCAGTGGCACGACGATGCGACTCTGATCGTCCTTGCCGTGGAATAATCAGCACGGCCGAGCGCGCCAGCGATGTGCGGGATCGAACGTCGGCCACAGAAACTGGAACCGAGGAGCGAACGATCGTGATCAAACTGATTGACGTCGAAAAGTTTTACGAATCCGGCGCGGGCAAGACGTGGGTGCTGCGCCGCATCAACCTGGAAATCCGCGAAGGTGATTTCATCACCGTCATGGGGCCTTCCGGCGCGGGGAAATCCACTTTGATGGGCATCATCGGCATGCTGGATGGCGCCTGGAAGGGCGAATATCACCTGCTCGATAATCCGGTGCACAAGCTGGACAATCGCCGCCGCGTCGAGCTGCACAAGAAATATATTGGTTTCGTTTTTCAGCAGTACCACCTGCTGGACAATCTCACCGTGGCCGAGAATCTGGATTTGCCGCTTTCCTATCGCGATATCAAGAAGACCGAGCGCGAAGGAATGGTTGCGGACGCTCTGGATCGCTTCCAGATTGTCGGCAAAAAAGCGCTTTTCCCGAATCAGCTTTCCGGCGGACAACAGCAGTTGGTGGCCGTCGCGCGAGCGGTAATCGGCAAACCCAAACTGATTCTGGCGGACGAGCCCACCGGCAGCCTGCATTCCAGCCAGGGAAAAATGATCATGGACATGCTGAAGAAATTAAATGACGACGGCACGACGATCATCCAGGTGACGCACAACAACGAGTGGGCTGCCTACGGAAATCGCATCATCCAACTCGCCGATGGCTGGATCGTGGACGGCCAGCCCGTGGCGGGCGGAGCTGCGGCCAGCCGCTAGCGCTCAGGCCAAGGAGTGCGAGTTGCAAAACACGCAGTTCTTTGAAAACTTGCTGCAGGATATACGCTACGCGTTCCGCATGTTGCGCCGCAGCCCGGGATTTACGGCTACGGCGATCGCTGCATTGGCCTTGGGCATCGGCGCAAACACCGCCATATTCACGGTGGTCAACACAGTGCTGCTGCAACCGCTCGCCTATCCGCAGCCAGACCGCCTGGTGCAGCTTGAGCTGAGCAATGCAAGCGGAACTGGAAATGTCACCTCGATTCCGAAGTACACAATCTGGCGTGAACAGACGCAGGTGTTTCAGGATGTGGCGGCTTATGATGGCGGTGGCCCGGGCGTAAATCTCACGGGCGGTGATCGCCCCGAACAGCTGAAGGGCAGACACGTCTCCGCGAGCTTTTTCCCTCTGTTCGGCGCGAGCATGGCGGCTGGCCGCGCGTTTTCTGAGGACGAGGATCGGCCCGGCGGCGCGCGCTTGGTGGTGATTGGCAACGGATTGTGGCGCAGGCGATTCGCGGCCGATCCGAACCTGGTCGGTAAGGACATCGAGCTTGGCGGTGAGCCTTACCGGGTGACGGGCGTGCTCGCGGCAACATTTTCTTCCGATCCGCCCGCCGATATTTACTTGCCGTTGCAAGCAGACCCCAGCAGCACGGACCAGGCGCACTACTTGCGCTCAGCGGCGCGCTTGAAACCTGGGGTTACGCTCGCGCAGGCACAGACCGCGATGCGAGCCGCCGCCGATCAATATAAGCGAAAGTTTCCCGGCACCATGGGTCCGCAGGACAGCTTTGCCGCCGAACCGCTGCGCGATACGGTCATCGGCGACGTTCGCAAGTCGCTGCTCATCTTGCTGGGCGCGGTCGGCATGGTGCTGTTGATCGCCTGCGCCAACGTAGCCAATTTGCTGCTGGTGCGCGCCACCATGCGCAGACGCGAAATCGCCATTCGCGCCGCGATGGGTGCAGGACGCGGGCGCATCATTCGCCAGCTGCTCACCGAAAGCGTCCTGCTGTCTTTGGGCGGCGGAGTACTCGGCCTGGTTCTAGGTTATTTCGGCGTGCGCGTGCTGCTGACGATCAATCCTGGCAACATCCCTCGCATCGGCGAACAAGGCGCTGCCATCACTCTGGATTGGCGCGTGCTGGCGTTTACTCTGCTCGTCTCTGTCGGCACGGGAATTTTATTCGGACTGATACCGGCGTTTGGCGCATCCCACGCGGATCTTGGTCTCACGCTGAAAGAAAGTGGCGTGCGCTCTGGCAGCGGACTGAGCCAGAACAAAGCGCGCGCGACTCTGATCGTCACGGAAGTGGCGCTCGCGCTGGTTCTGCTGGTCGGCGCGGCTTTGCTCATTCGCACTTTCGCCGCATTGCGCGCAGTGAACCCCGGTTTCTCGACGGACAAAATTCTCACGATGGAGATGTCCCTCACCGGCACGCGCTTTGACAGCTCTGCTGCGGTCAATCAGCTGGTGCGCGATTCCGAGCGCCGCGTGGAAAGTCTGCCGGGTGTTGTGGCGCTTGCCTCCACGTGCTGCCTTCCTCTGGAAGGCGGCTTCAGCCTTCCGTTCATCATCGAAGGGCGCCCGCTGACCGACGGGCCGGCGCACGGAGGAGCGGGCTATCGTCCATTGTCTCCGCGCTATTTTGACGTGTTCAAAATTCCGCTGCTGCGCGGCCGCATGTTTACCGACCGCGATGACGGCGGCGCGGAGCCCGTCGTGCTGATCAACGAAGGCATGGCCAAGAAATATTGGCAGAACGGTGATCCGGTGGGCCAGCGCATCACCATCGGCAAAGGCGTGGGGCCTGAATTCGAAGAGCCCGCGCGCGAAATTGTTGGAATCGTGGGCGACGTTAGAAACGGCGGGCTCGACAACGATCCCGAGCCGATTATGTACATCCCCGTGGCGCAGATGCCCAACGGAGTGACCCTGCTCAATAACCGCATCATTCCGATTACCTGGATCGTGCGCACCAAGGTCGAACCCTTTTCGCTCAGCACCGAAATTCAAGAAGAACTTCGCACGGCGAGCGGCGGCTTGCCCGTCTCGCATATCCGCTCCATGGATCAAGTCCGTTCGGAATCCACGCAGCGCACGGATTTCAATATGACGCTGCTGGTGATTTTCGCCGGCGTCGCGCTGCTGCTGGCCGCCATCGGAATCTACGGCCTGATGGCGTATTCCGTGCAGCTGCGCACACAGGAAATCGGCATTCGCATGGC
>DATNLN010000045.1:0-11281 GCA_035602855.1 Candidatus Acidiferrales bacterium | reverse complement strand
CAGGAACGACCCACCGCTTCGGATCGTGTTCTTCCAGATAAAAATCGCGGCTCATCCAGCCGAAAATCATAGATTTCGTGATGGGGCGCTTCTCCGGGCGAATTCCGAAATAGACATGTACCATAATCAATGCAATCAATCCGACCCCGGCGAGGCCATGCAGCACATACATCATTCCCCAGGTCATATCGCTGAACAGATATGGATTGCGCGGAAAGAAAATCGTGCGCACGCGCGACATCATGAAGACGCCCGTCACGATCGCGGACAGGCCGGCTGCAATAATGGCAGCATGGTACAGCTTGTTTTCGAGCGGATACTTGGCAAATTTGCGCGGCGGCGGCGCCGGTCGCCCCATGAATCGAAGGATTCTATTGCGCGCATCCGTGATGTCAATTCTGTCGGGCCAGATAGACCAGAAATCCAGCCAGAAGGATGCATGAAAGATGTGGAAGATGACCGATGCGGTGAGCACCGCACCCGCGACCCAGTGCCAGGTCACCCAGGGAAACTGGACGCCCACGCGAGGCAGAAACGCGGTGAACAACAGCGTGAACATGGAAAGGGCCATAATCCAATGAAATGCGCGCGCCACCAGAGAATGTCTCGGTACGTGCGCAGGAATTTGGGACGCGACGGGCGGCGGAACTTCGGCCGCAAACTGGCGAGGTTTGGCGAAGTATCGCAGATAGGTGGCGTGAACGATGAAAAAAAGCAGGCCCGCAATCAGGGCGACCCAGATCAGAAACCATGCGATGTGAATGGGGACAAACTTGCCCCAGGGATCTCTAGCCCATTCTAGGAAGCCCATGTCGCTTGCTCCACTCCGCCGATCGATCGTTTCACCAAATTGCGCATGAGCGGGATTTTGTAACCATTGAATTGCAGCGGCAGCGCACCTTGCACGGCCATTTTCCCGGCCATTTCACCGGTCGCCGCGTTCGGCGGCTTGCCCACCACGGCGTTTTCGACCGACTTCAATCGCAAAGGCCGCGCCGCCGCGCCATTCACTGCGATGCGGATGCGCTCGATCTGGCCACCTGAAACCACCATGGCAGACGCCACGTTCAATAGCGGAAAGTCCCAGACATTGCGGTCTCGCACTTTTTCAAAGTAAAACTGCGCGCCAGCCCATGCTGACGGAATCCGAATGGCCGTCAGCAGATCGCCCGGCCGCAGGATGTGCAGCCGCGTGATGTCAATGTCCGGACCGACAAAATAATCTTCGGCGTCCACAACCGATTCACCCTGGGGAGTGCGCAGCACGAATTTTGCGTCCAGGGCTATCAGCGCCGGTGCGGAGTCGGACGGATTCACAGCCACGCAGCGATCGGCATGCAGAATGGCGTGCTCGCGATTGCGCCCTTCCGGAGTGTCCGCGTAACAAATGTTTCCGCTCGCGCGATAGCAAGGCCAGCCGGCGCGGTAATACCAACAGCGAGTGTCCTGCGACACATTGCCGCCAATCGTGCCCTGGTTGCGAATCTGCGGAGAGGCCACTAGTTCAGCGCTCTCCGCCAGCAGACTGTATTTCTCTTTAATGACCGGATGTTGCACGATTTCCGTTAGCGTGGTCATCGCGCCGATCTCTATGCCGTCTGCTGCTGTACGGACTCCGCTGAGTTCAGAGATCCCGCTGAGGTCCACCACTACCTTTGGCTTTTTGATGCGGTCCTTGAGCCAGTCGAAGCTGTCGAGCCCGCCGGCCAGCACCCAGGCGTCGCTTCCGTGCTGTTCCAGCAGTTTCTGCGCAGCTGCGATGGAGTTTGGCTGCAGCAGCTCAAAGGCCGGCATGACGTCGCGAATTACTGCCATGGCTCGCTCCTCTCAACTTCTGAACTAAATATGCGCCGCTAGCGGATGTTGCATAGGGCGCCCGGATTCAAGCGCGGTGAGGATGGTGTCAGCATTCACCGGCGCGCGCCGGAAAATATCGTCACCCAACGCATCCGACAGCGCGTTCAAGATGACCGCGCATCCGCCGCCGACCGGCGGTTCGCCGATGCCGCGCGCTCCCACCGGCGTTTCCGGATCTGGAATATCGAGTGCCGCCCATTGCATGTCCACAGGCACATCCAAAATTGTCGGAGGCTTGTTTTGATAGAACCGCGTGGAAAGCATGGCGCCGTAGTGCGGGTCGTACACCCACTTCTGGCCAAGCGCATGGCCCATCCCCAGAATCGAGCGGCCCAGCACCTGTCCGCCAAGCGCGCGCGGATGAATCACCGAGCCGACATCGGCGTAGGCGAGATAATCGACGACGTAGTATTTGCCAGTCTCGACGTCCACTTCGACCTCGGCGAAGCAAGCCACGTAAGAGTAAGTTGATCCGTCGCGGGGGTAATTATCCTTGGCCGCGGCCACCAGACCCTGGCCGGCAAGCGCTGTGATAGAGGCCTTGGTCACTTTGTTCAGATCATCCGCTGTTTCGTGGCCATCGTAGATACCGCCTAGCCGAATCGCGTACTGCGCTGCTTGGCCTAAAGTCATGCCCGCGCCGCCAGCTTTGCGGAACACGCGCTCGTTCGCGACTTCGTATTGTTCCGGTCTTCCGCCAAGCTTCTTCGCAGCGAGTTCTTGCAGTTTTTTCTTCGCATCCATCGCCGTTGCGTAAGCGGCGCGAGTCATCGCGTGCGTCGTCTGGCTGCCGCCGGATACGCAAGTAAAGGGAAGGTTCTTTGCCGTATCGCCCCAGGTGATGTCACACTTCTCCCACGGCACACCGAGAACTTCGGCACCGGCGCGATGCACATCCATCACCGACTCAGTGCCCAGGTTACCGATCCCGGACTGGAAACGGATCCGGCCATCGGGGGTGATGACGAGCAGCCCATCGAAGCCGGTTGTGCCACCTACGTAACAACTGACCGCCACTCCTACTCCGCGGACCTTCGTGCCAATGCGCTTCGGAGTTCGCGCGACTCTCTCCTGCCACTTGAATTGCTCCGCTCCGCGGTCGAGCGCTTCCTTGATGAATGCACTTGTGGCATAGGCCCGTTTGCCGTGCACCTCTGGACCAAGCTGCGCTTTGCCTTCCGGGCAATTGATCCTCCGGATAGCGACTTGATCGAGTCCAAGTTTGCGCGCCGCCTTTGCGATAATCGGTTCGATGATCGTGATTCCCTGCATTCCACCGGGCGAACTTTGCGCGCTGCGCGGCGGTGTGTTGGTCAGGATGGTCGCGCCGCGCCAGCGCATAGCTTGCGGCTGGTACAACAGAGAAACGATGCGGCCCGACGACGGGACATCGCCGTTCGCATCGTAAGGGCCGTTGTTGGAAATAACAAACATGTCTAGAGCCGTGATCCGCCCGTCGTTGCTGAACCCGACTTTCATCCGGCCCATCAGACTAGGCCGCGCGCGCCCGATGAACGTCTCTTCTTCACGGCTGATGCGCATCATCACCGGCGCGCTGGTCTTCTTCGATAGCAGCGCCGGGATAACCAAGGAAACGCCGGCTGTGACCTTGCTGCCGAATCCGCCTCCGGTGTATTCGCTGATGAGCACGACCTGGCTCGGATCGACATTGAGCCATCGCGCGATGGCCGGCACGGTCTGCGCGGTGCTCTGCGTACCGGTATAAACGTGGACCTTGCCGTTCTGCCAGTAAGCCATGGCGCTGCGCGTTTCAAGCGTCTGGTGGCTCGTGTCCGGCGTGACGAATGTCTCATCCAAAACGAGAACGGCATTCTGGAACCCCGCGTCGACGTCGCCGTACGACCATTCGCTGGGAGTCTTACCCAAAGGCAATTGACCCTGTTTCGCGTTCGCGAAATCCGCTTTCGTCCACTTGAGTTCACCGATGCTTGGCGGAGGTGGACTGGGCGGTGGCGCTCCCGCTGGCGCAGCAGGTGGGGGAGACTGAACCCAAACATTTCCGTCCGTTCTGGGGTTCGGACCGCCGGGTCGCAGCGTCTCGAGGGGATCAAGCACGAATGGCAGAGGCTCGAAATCAATGCGGATCTTTTCGATGGCTTCGGCGGCGGTCAGTTCGTCCACCGCAGCCACGGCAAGGATCGGCTCGCCCTGATACAACGGCTCCATGGTCAGCGCGCGCTCGCTTTTCGGGTTGGCGCGAATCACAGTACCGTTGTCGGTAAGGCTGTCGGCCGGCGGAGGTAGCTCATCTGCCATCAGAATCGCTTTCACACCCGGCATCGCCAGCGCTTCGCGCGTATCAATGTGCTTTACTCGCGCATGCGGCAGCGGGCTGAGCAGCAGCTTGCAGAAAAGCATGCCATCTGCGTGATAGTCTTCGGCGTACTTTGCTTGTCCGGTGACTTTCGCGTAGAGATCTGGAGTTTGATAATCCTTGCCAATTAACTTATGGCCCACGCCGTACTCGCGCGTGGGAATGCCGGCGGGCTCCTTGATTTTTTTCCGAGATTCCTCAGGCATGGCTGGCCCTCCGCATATTTTCGGCGCCGCGCATGAGTGCGGTGAGGATCTTGTCGTAGTCCTGGCAGCGGCAGAGGTTTCCCGAGACGCCGTGCGCCAATTGAGTCCGCGTCGGGTTGGGATTTGTCTTCAGGAATCCCACCGAAGCCATAATGAAGCCTGGCATGCAGAAGGCGCACTGGAATCCTTGTTCGTCAACCACGCCCTGCTGCACGGGATGCAGTTTTCCATCGGCGCTCGCGAGCCCTTCGATGGTGAGCACTTTCCGGTCGCGCACAGTGTGCGTGAGCACCGAACAAGCGTAATGGGGGACATCATCTAGGAGCACGGTGCAGGAGCCGCATTCGGCCCGGTCGCATCCCAGTTTCGTGCCGGTAAGACCCAGCTTGTGGCGCAGCGTCCACGCCAGTGTTTCTTGTTTCATCACGTCTGCACGCCGCTGCTGCCCATTGACGTTGAGGGTGATCAATCGTTCCGCACCACCCGCGGATTGACCCAGCAACGTGGAGGCACGGAAAAGATAGCTGGCCGAGGAGACGGCCACGCCGCCGGCGATCACGCCTTTGATGAAGTCGCGCCGGGAGATTGCCTCTGGAGTGGTGCCAATAACTTTGCAATCAGCGATTTCGCTCATGGCAGGGCATCTCCTGTGACATTGATATTATAAGACGAAATCGCGTTGCCATCCCACTTGACGGATTCCGGTCCGAATCGTGATATTGACCCTTCCTTTGATAAGACTTGCGGGCGCGGCCTGCGGTTTCATGCGTTGCCGAAGCTGCGACATCGTATCCGCTGAACAGATCAGCCGGCGTTGTTATGAGATCGTAATAACCGCTGTGATCCTTACAGCTATTTGGAACGAGGCAGTTTCCCCGCTATGAAAGCCCTGATATGGAATGACCCGTCAACTACCAGCTGCGGTATTCATCTTTTTTCTACTCTCTCTTGGGAGGCAGCTCGCGAAGTCCTAAGGATCCAGACCGACCCCACAAGACGGCAAAAAAAGCGGTTCGAAGTCACGACTCGCGTCTAAATTTCTGACCTCTGGGCGCCGAGGCTGGGCGACCGATACGCGGGAAGTTCCGCATGTCCAAGACTCTTGATCCGCGCTGCAGCAAAGCTCGCGTAGTTTCAATGAAGTTCAGAACCGTGGAGGAAGATTCGCCTCTCCGCCACGCCACATGCACCTCGAGGGTCGCCAGCGTTTCGCGGAGAGGCAGTGCGACCAAGCGGTCGGCAAATGACGGATGACAAGGACTTTTGCCGACGGCCAGAAACACGCCCTTCCCCGATGCGGCCATCATCGCACCTGCTTCGTCGTAAACGGTGGACTCGGTAAGAACAATGCGGGGACTTAGACCGGCGTCGCGACACAGCGTGAGCGCCAGGTCATGGAAATGTGGAGAGATTGACCGTTCAATCAGGAGCAAGGTCTGATGGCGCAGATCTTTCAGCCGAAGCTGCATTCGTTTGGCCAGCGGGTTGGAGCGGGCCAAGACCACCGAGAGGCTCTCCTTAAAGAGTTTCTCCGATGCGAGTTCGAGCGAGATCGCGGGCCCGTGTGAGAATCCGACGTCAATGTTGCGAGTCAGCAGTGCCGGACTCTGATGGCCTGAAAGGATGTCTCGAACATCTACCTCGATCTTCGGGAACAAGCGCATGTGCTGATTGATTGCGAGACTGACGACATCGCCCAAGCCTTTTCCGAATCCTACACGCACGGTGCCCAGTTCCCCGTTCTTGGTTTGACGAGCAACGTCCACCGCGACTTCGACTTGTTCCAGCGCCAGTCGGACGCCGCTCAAGAAACGACAGCCCGCGTCTGTTAGATAGACTTTTCCCGACCGTCGCTCGAATAGCTGTACGCCAATTTCGTTCTCCAAGGAGCGAATCTGGCGGCTCAAGGGCGGCTGCGCCATCTTCAGTCGCCTTGCGGCTTTCGTGAAACTGAGATCCTCGGCCACCGCAACGAAATAACGAAGATGATGAAGTTCCATAAGGCTGCGCAGTATAACGAGAACATGCCAGAAGGCCATACCTTTTTAATATAAATACCTTTTTGGTATGCGAAATACATCGTTTTAGGTCTTGACACCGGCCATCGCGCGGATTCAGAGTGCCATCGTTTTGGTCGCGAGAATTGCGACGGTCGTTTTTCTTCGCACGCGAAGGCCCTGCACATCGGATCGCGACGTCGAGATGGCCGGACCCGGCGGTTCTTGGAGTACCGTTACCCCATCGTCCAGGAGGTTTCATATGAATGGGAAGCTAACCGCGTCGTACTTGGCGGCGTTACTGGCACTCGCGAGTTGGCCGTTGGCCCAGTTGTCCGCTCAGGAAGCACGGGCCTCGGCATCCGTTCCGACGATGAGTTGCGCGAGCCTCACAGGTGTCTCGTTGCCCAACACGCGCATCATCAGTGCGACCGAGGTTGCGAGCACCAGCGGCAATTACTGTAACGTGATCGGGGTGATTAACGAGCGCGTGAGCGCACAGGACCCCGATCATTTCACCTACGGCATTGGGTTCGAGCTTAACCTCCCCGACAACTGGATCGGCCGCTTCGAGATGGAAGGTGGCGGCGGCACGGACGGATCCGTCAGCAGTCCTCAAGGAAGCGCCGGCACCGAACTGAGCCAAGGATGGGCGGTCGCCGCGGACGACGGCGGACATGAGGACGCTCCCGGCAACCCGGTTTTTGGTTGGATTGACGACGACAGCAACGCGGGAGGGACGGGGCACTTCGGCATCGATGAGCAGGCGCGTGTGGATTACGGCTACAACGGCATCGCGAAAACCACGGAAATTTCGAAGCTGCTTATCGCACGGTATTACGGCCAGGAACCCCAATATTCGTACTTGTGGGGCTGCTCAGACGGCGGACGCGACGCGATGGTGGCGGCCCAGCGCGAGCCCGATATGTTTGATGGTCTGGTGGCGGGAAATCCAGGGTTTGACTTGCCGCGCGCCGGTGTCGCGGAGGCTTGGAACGAACAGCAGCTTGCCCCGCTGGCGACGAGCACGGACAGCAACAGCCAGCCCTACTTACCGCCCACTTTTCCGTCGCAGGATTTGGAAGTCGCCTCGGCGGCGATTCTCAGCGCGTGCGATGCGCTCGATGGATTGGTTGACGGCATTATTGACAACTATCTGGCATGCACCAATGAAAAAGTTTACCCGGCGCTCGCCGCATATACATGCAGCCCTAGCGGAACTCACGGAAACACTCCCCACGGAGGCACGTGCCTCACGGCGGCGCAGGTCACAGCGCTCAAGAGGATTTATGCTGGACCGCGAAACTCGCAGGGTTTGCCGTTGTACTCCAGCTGGTTCTGGGATGCCGGCATTTGGGACCCGCCATCGGCGTTTGGCGCCGGCTGGCAAGCCTGGAACGTTTCGTTTTTTGGCGCCCCGGACACCAACACGGCTATCAACCTCACCCTTGGTGCTGGAGCAATCCCCATGGTCTTTACGAATCCACCGGCGGTCACTCCTGTAGCCGGAACCAACGGGCAGGAAGCATTCATCTTCAACTACAATTTCGATACCGACGCGCCGACGATCTACAAATCGGCACCCGGTTACCCGGAAAGTCCGATGGACTTCATGACCGGGACTCCTTTCGGTCCCTCGCCGTTCCTGTTTCCGTTCAAGAACCATCACGGAAAGATGATCATGTATGACTCGGTCAACGACGGCATCTTTTCGAGCGTTGATCTGGTGGAATATTACAGCCTGCTGGATTTCGTAATGGGCGGCCGTGCGCACGACTTCGCAAGATTGTTCATGATCCCGAACATGGCGCACTGCGGTGGCGGCCCTGCGACCAATAGCTTCAACGCAAACCTCCTGGGGGCAATTACCACGTGGGTTGAGAACGGCGTTGCGCCCGATGAAATCATCGCCGCCAACACAAATAACGCCTCGCCGTTCCCCAGTGGCGCGCCGTTTGACCCGCGCATCGCTGAGAACTTTCCGACCGGAGGCACACGCCCAATTTGCGCGTTCCCGCGGCAGACGCGCTACAAGGGCACGGGCGCAACGAACGACGCGGCAAATTTCGTTTGTGTCAGGCCAGAAGTAAGCGACAAATAGATCGTCAACGCGGGGGAAAGCTCTGACATGTTATTTGAGGGAAAAGGCTTGAGTGCCGTTGGTTTGCGCGGTGCCGCCATTTAATGTGGCTCCGGCTGGAATGTAAATCGTATCGCCGACGGTAGCAGCTCCTGTCCCGTGGACAGACATCGGCATGGGCACCAGCTCTGCCCAAACGTTCTTCGCTGGATCGTACGCTTCGGTTTGATTGAAGGTTCCGCCCAGTTTTTCTCCGCCAAATACAAATATTTTGTTGTCTATGACTGCAACAGCCATTCCACTGCGCGCGGTCGGCATCGGCTTTAGCGATTTCCACGAATCGCTGGCTGGGTCATAAACGTCGAGCAGATTCGTGTTGTATTCGAATGTGTTGAACCTGCCCCCAATTGCATAGAGCTTGCCCGCAATTGCGACCAGCCCCATATGATCGCGGCCCAGTGGCAAAGAAGCCAAATCGCTCCAGTGATTGGTTATGGGATCGTAAACGCGATGCGTTCCCACGCTTGTTTCATCACGGCCGCCCACGGCGTGAATCTTCCCGTCCAGAACAGCCACAGAGACGGAACCGAGCGGCGACGGCAGTGGAACCAACTCTTGCCACGCATCAGTCGCGGCGTCATACACAGTGACATCTGGCACTGCCGACTTGTTCTGCTCAACGAATCCACCGATGCAATAGATTTTGCCGTTCAGTCCAACCGCCCCAACATGGTTCAAGCCCCGCGGCATGGGAGCGCGTCCGCGCCAGCTATTTGTTGCAGGGTCATATTCCTCGTTCAACGGCTGATCAACGAATCCATCGGCATAACCTCCCAAGACATAGATCTTGCCCCCCACTTCCGCAACCGCTACTTCGCCGCGTGCTTGCGGTAGAGGAGCCAGATAATGCCAGCGCCCCTGTCCCTGCAAAGGAGGTGTCTCCGGACCACTAGTTCCAGCGCGATGCTGCTGCGAGGGAGGTACGAAATTCATCAAGAAGATTGCAGTGAAAGCGAAGAGATGAATTTTACGCATGCTTGCTCCCGAGGAGTTCCAATTGTAAGCGAAACAAGCTTTTCCGTCATCACCGGCGGCTTTGTGATGCCTGGTTACTTCCATAAAGGCAGAAGTCAAGGCAAAACACCTCCCCTCGGCTAGAATTTTTCTCGTTTCGCAGCCCACGTAATGGAGCAGGATCTGTTCCGACCGCCCGCACCAAGTGCTCGGTTGCTGGGCACGTTGGCTCAGCGGTTTTCACCGGCCGACTTCCTGGTACCAATCACACTGAGCGAAGCCAAATCACTTTTTGGCGAAAGACCGGAACCTGAGCCGGCTGCGTCGGGCTCACCCAGGAAGGGCCAAGAGCCGAACGTCGGTTCCGGGTTGGCGTAATCGACAAACGAGCGTGGATTGATTCACAGAGGTTTTCTTTTTGAGGGATGTAGAGAATACCGCGACGGCTCCGACTATCCCATGAAAGCGCAGATTGCAATTTCTGATCACAGGCGCTTCCAACGAGGAGGGAGATCATGCCCAAAACCAGCGAATTCTCTCGACGCCAGTTCGCCGCATCCGCGCTCGCAACTGCGGCATTGGCTGCCCTACCCGCCCCTTCAAGAGCGGAGGCTAAGATGCAGCAAATCAACGGAGATGAAATTATGAACCTGACACCCTACATTTTGTTCGATGGCGATTGCCATCAGGCAATGGAGTTTTACAAATCCTGCTTCGGCGGAGAACTGACTTCAATAAAAGTGAAGGATTCCCCCGCGAAGGACTACATGCCTGCGGTTCAGCAGGAGAAAACCATCCATGCACGATTGAAAAGCGGGAATGTGGAGATTTCAGCGTCTGACTGGCTGCGGCTCGACCAGACTCGGATTCGCGGCAACACGATTTGCCTTTACCTGAGCGGAGGGACGTTCCAGGGCCTGAAGGCTCTTTTCGAAAAACTCTCGGAAGAAGCTGAAGTCACAGACCCACTGAAAGAGACGTTCCATGGCGTTTACGGATCATTGAACGACAAATTCGGGGTTCGGTGGATGTTTCAAGCAGCCAAGAACAGCGCGTAAACTGGGTGCGCCGATGCGCAATTTCCTGGGTCCCGCAATCGGGACTCCCGAATTTCGAATTGCGATCCTCGCGCAGTCGTGGTCGGAAGACCACTTAACGCGCGAAAATCAAAAGGAGCGAGGGAGATGAAATACATCTTGATGATGAACATCCCGAAAGCAGGTTATGGTGCTTTTGGTGCGTGGACTCAAAAGGATATCGTAGCGAATCTCGCATTTGTGAAGGGCATGAACAAGACACTCAGTGAGTCCGGAGAGTTCGTGGCGGCGGAAGGCCTGGCACTGCCGGATCAGGCAAGAGTTGTGAGGGCGGGCAAAGACGGGGTGCCAATCACCGACGGCGTGTTCCCGGAAGCGAAAGAATTTCTGGCCGGCTACTTGATTGTGGACGTCGAAAGTACAGAACGGGCTTATAAGATTGCCGCAATCTGGTCGGCGGCCCCAGGTCCGGGTGGGTTGCCCTTGAATATGCCAATCGAAGTGCGACAAGTCATGAGTGGGAAAGCCGACGAACTGCCGTGAAAGTGACCTTGCCAGATGCGGAGACCGAGCGTCTGCTGCGCGAACTCGCTCCGCAGGTGCTTGGAGCTGTCGTGCGCCGATTTCGCGATTTCGCCGCAGCCGAAGATGCCGTTCAGGAGGCCATGCTGGCAGCGTTCACGCAATGGCCGCACGAGGGTGTTCCCGACAATCCACGCGGCTGGTTGATTCGGGTGGCATCCCGCCGGCTGACC
>DATNLN010000224.1:0-8601 GCA_035602855.1 Candidatus Acidiferrales bacterium | reverse complement strand
TGGTCGGGGCGAAAGGATTTGAACCTTCGACCTCCTGGTCCCGAACCAGGCGCGCTAGCCAGGCTGCGCTACGCCCCGACCGTGTATGCGCAAGCGGCAAAAAACTCGCGCGAACCAAACTAGAATAGCACAGCTTCCGAGCCACAGCGCAGTTCCCCGAAATATACTCGCCGCAAAACCTCCCGCAATCATTGTCCGGGACGATCCACCGCGTACAGAACCACCTCGAATCCGCGGTGAATCATTTGCCGTTCGTGTTTCATACCCAACTTTTCCATCACGTGAATCGAAGCGCGGTTCGCGGCCATTGCGACCGCGACAATTCTCGCGAGCCCCGCGCGCCCAAACCCATCCCGCAGCACCGCGCTTGCCGCTTCCGTCGCCAGCCCCTTTCCCCACAAGCCCTGCGCGAGCCACCAGCCGATTTCAATCTCCGCCGTGCCGGCCAGCGGTTGCAACCCGCAGAATCCAATCATGGCCGACGTTTCCTTAAGCTGAAGTTTCCACAGGCAATATCCCAGCCGATCGAAATGCCCAATTTGCCGCCCAACGAATTCGCGAATTCGTTCGTCCGGCCAAGGCTTGCCGTCCGAAATATATCGCATCACGAGGGGATCTGCTGCGAGAGGACGCAACAGCAGCCAATCCTCGGGCTGCCATGGCAAAAGCCGCATCCGCGCTGTCTCCAGCATAAAAATACTCGCCGAAATCTATGCCGTCTGGGAATTCAGCTTGGCCGCTTCAGCCAGCCGCACCAATTTCGCTTCCGTAATGGAGGGAATCGCACGAATCGTTTGCACCACGGAGGAATCCACCACGCCGTCGAGCCGCACCAGCGCCACCGCTTCCGCGCCGTGCACCGGCTGTCTGCGGCCCAACGCAAACGTAGCGATGTTCACGCCCAAGTTCCCCAGCGCCGTGCCGATTTTTCCGATCACGCCCGGCACATCACGATTGCGCGTCAGCAGCAAAGTTCCTTCCAGCGGCGCTTCCAGTTCAATCCCATCCAGCAACAAAATTCGCGGCGAACCGTCTTGCGCCACCGTTCCTTCCACCGTGAGCGCATGGCCGCCATTTTCCGCCGCCACTTCCAGCGTGTTCGGAAATCCGCGTTCGCGCCGTCGCGTCGTCTCCTCCACAATCAGTCCGCGCGCGGCAGCCGCCTGCGATGCATTCACCAAATTCACTTTTTCGTCGAGCACCGAATTCAATATTCCAATCAGCACCGCGCTGCGAATCACATGCGAACCCAGCTCCGCCGGCTCGCCCGCGTAGCGAATGCGTACTCGGCTGAAACTCGCCGAAGCCGCAGCCTGCGCCACGAACGCCCCCAGCCTCTCGCCCAGTTCCAAATACGGCCGCAAGCGCCGATATTGCTCGGCCGAAAGCGCCGGCATATTCACCGCGTTGCGAATCAATCCTTCTGCAAGATACTCGCGCACCTGCAGCGCGATCAGCGTGCCCACCTCTTCTTGCGCCTCCGCTGTCGAGCCCGCAATGTGCGGCGTCGCAATCAAATTCGGCAATCCGATCAACGGTGAATTTTTCGGCGGCTCCGTCGCAAAGGTATCCACCGCTGCGCCGGACAAATGCCCGGAGCGCAGAGCCTCCGCTAGGGCCGCTTCGTCAATCAATTCGCCCCGCGCGCAATTGATCAGCCGCGCACCTTTCTTCATCTGCGTCAGCGCCGCTGCGTTAATAATTTTCTCCGTCGCCGCGCTCAACGCTGTGTGCAAAGAAATCACGTCCGACTGCTTCAGCAATTCCTCGAACGAAATCAGTTCCACTTCCAGTTCGCGCGCAGCTGCCGGAGTCACATACGGATCGTACGCCAGCACTTTCATTTCGAGCGCGCGCGCGCGCCGTGCAACTTCCGATCCCACACGCCCCAGCCCCACCAGCCCCAGTGTCTTGCCACGCAATTCCATTCCTGACGAAGTTTTCTCCCAGCGCCCCGCCTGAATCGCCGCGTTCGCTTGCGCGACTCCGCGCGCCAGCGCGAGCAGCAGCGCGAAAGTATGCTCGGCGACGCTCACCGCGTTCCCGCCCGGCGTGTTCATCACCAGCACGCCGCGATGCGTCGCCGCGTCCATATCCACGTTATCGACGCCGACGCCTGCGCGCCCCACCACGCGCAACTTTTCGGCGCGATCCAGCAGCGCGCTCGTCACCTTCGTTGCGCTACGCACGATCAACCCATCGGCATTTGCGATTTCGCTCGGCAGCGCCGCAGCTGCCGGCAACACGATCTCCCAGCCTGTGGCGCGCAAAAGTTCAATGCCACGTTCGCTGATTTTATCCGCAACCACGATTTTCATTTTAGGAGCGTAATGGCTGCCCGCAACAGAGTCAAATCCGTTGTGGCTATCACGCAAATTCAAATCGCGCGCACCGCATGCAAATCCGGACGCAAATGCGGTCACTCGCCATTATCCGTGTGGTATTCTGGCTGCACTTCGGGGGGCAACCAATGGGATATATCGAAAAAATTCAGAGCGACCTAACCGCGGCCATGAAAGAGAAGGACGAGCTGCGCCTTAGCGTCCTGCGCATGGTCAAAAGCGCCCTGAAGCTCAAAGAAATCGACAAAATGCGCCCGCTTGACGATCTGGAGTCGCTGCAAATTCTGCAAACGCTCATTAAACAGCGCAAAGAATCCGTCGAACAGTTCACGCAAGGCGGGCGCAAGGACCTGGCGGACAAAGAAGCCAAAGAAATCGCCATCATCGAAAAATATTTACCCGCCGCTCCTAGCGACGCTGAAATGCAGCGCGCCGTTGAGGAAGCCATCACTGAATCCGGCGCGGACTCCCTGAAACAAATGGGCAACGTCGTAAAAGCCGCGCGCGCCAAACTCGAAGGCAAATCCATCGACGGCAAATTGCTCAGCGACAAAGTTCGCGAGCGCCTAACGGAAAAAGCTGCAGGAAAGCCCTGAGATAATTTCCTAGCAACGAAGGCGCCTTCGGTCCGCCCTCGCGACGCAACTCGCCGCGCCGCAACGCCGCACGCCGAAGACGGCCCCGACGTCTCACCCAGGTTGGTCCCGTGCCGCTGCCCGAAACCATCGCCGTAAAATACACCGAAGAAGAAGCCGAATACCTCAGCATGCGTCCGCTGGTCCGCCAGACCTTCCGCGCGGCGGAACTGGTGGACATGATCGTGCAGGTCGCGGGAAAAGATTCCGCGCGCGTGCAACAGATTTTGCGCGCGGGCACCATCGTGTTCCATTCTTTCCGTTACTGGTGGCAGGGATTCGACCCGGACGCTGTGGCCCTCGCGGAAATTCTCGCTAGGTATCCCGATGCCGAGCCCGCGCGCTCGTTCCGCGCCGCGGATTGTGTGGAAGTAGTGCTGGAATCCAGCGGCTCGCCACCGCGCCATTCGCTACGCATCACCAAAGAATCCGCTACGAAGGCCAGCCCGCTGCAAAAAATCGCGCGCGCCCTGCGCAATAAACCCAGCTTTTGGCAAGTCCTGATGAATTTCGCCGAAGAAGCCCGCCCGCGTTACCGCGAATATTCCTACACGCGCCGCGCCGACCTCTACTCAATCGCGCTCACCCCCGCCCAGACCGCCCGCCTCGCCCACGAAGCCGCGCATCACGCTCCGCGCACCCTTCGCGCCGAACTCCGCGAACCTCCAGCAATTTCGCAGATTGTTTTCATCTGCGCCCGTCCCACCGCGAAGTGAATCGCGCCGCGCGGTGCTGACTTATGACTTTCAGCTACGAACTTTCAGTTCTCACTGCGCCAAGCGTCACGCCGGACGATAGATCAAACCAATCACAATCCCCACCGCCACCCATTGAATAAAGTAAGCCACCGACTGTTCCACCGTCAGCTTCCACCCGATATTCAAGTTCACGTAGTTGTGCACCGTAAACGTCCCAATCGCGAACACCCCAATCAATGCGCCGAAGCGCGCGCCTTGCGCCACTCCCGATCCGCCGCGATAAATCATCGCGTAAAGCACCGCCAGCACCACGATTGCCACGAACGTCGCCGCCATTGCCGCCGGCATGTGTTTCATTTGTCCTTCGTGCTGCCGGTACACCGCCGGATACTTCATAAATTCCGTCTTCAGCCAAGGCATCGACACAAACATAGCTCCTCCCACCACAAAATACGCAACGAATGCACCCAGGGCCGCCAGTAAAACTCCCATCGTGTTCATCGGCGCTCCTTTTCAATTCAGAGATGGACGACGCACTTGCGCAGTCCCTCCATGCGCGGGGAGCTTCCCACAAAAAAGAAAGCCCCGGAAGGAAGAAAGTCCTCTCCCCCGGGGCGTGCTGCATCCCCGCATCCGAAACGGCCTGTGCCGCTACCTTCCTGCTGCGGCGGCACTCATCGTGTCATTGAACTTCTTGCAAAACGCATCGTAGCCTCCGCTTGCTTCGGCAAAGCGCAACGGCTTCACGCGTTCCACGCAGATCTCCGTCGCCTCGGGCGAGGTCTTCAGGATTTTCATGCTCTCGGCGATGTAGTCCTTCAGCGGCATGGCGTTCGGATCGCTCGCCTGTCTCGGTCCCGTCAATTCCGTTTGCACGTAAGGCGGGATCAGCTCGAGTACCTGCACCGAAGTGTCGCGCAGTTGGTAACGCAGCGATTGCGTATAAGAATGAATCGCGGCCTTCGTCGCGCAATAGGTCGGAGTCATCGCCAGCGGCACAAATGCAAGTCCGGACGAAACGGTCATAAGCGCGGCCCTTGGCTGTTTCAGCAGCAACGGCAGCAGCGCTGCGGTCAGGCGAATCGGCCCCAATAGATTTGTCGCAATGATCGCCTCCGCTTCCGCGACCATTCCCTTCTGCAAGGCTTCTGGTTTCATAATGCCCGCGTTCTGGATGACCACATTCAGCGCAGGGTAATCCTTCTTTATCTGTTCGGCGAAACTCCGGATCGACTCAACGTTTCCAATATCCAGAACCGCGGACTTCATCCCGGGATTCGCCCCTGCAGCCTCCTGCAGCGATTCTTTACGCCGCCCGGCAATGACGACCTGATTTCCCTCCGCATGAAAAGCCTCCGCCAGTCCCCGCCCGATCCCGGTGCCACCGCCGGTAATCAAAATCGTGTTCCCGCTGATTTGCATGATTTTACTCCTCGCCTCGATAGTTACGCGATCTTGGTTTGATTTTCAACTCTCAACTTTTAACTTGCAAACGGGGGCGGAGCATCCTTCCACACCGCCCAAACGAACGCCTGGAACTTGCGCAGCCGGTGCAGCAGATTGGTCGAAAAGAGCGTGTTTCGCGCCCCCATGTGGGGGCGTCCCAGGCGCAAAAACGTGCGCGAAACCCACACCCTATACGCCGCGTAATCCTCAAGTCTCACCAGGCCCCTGTGGATATCACTGTGGATAAAGGGACCGGCTACATCAGCTAAAAAGCCCAACAAAACCAGCATTTTAAATACCAGCGTGCGACGCCCAACTCGTACCACGCTGTAAACAAGCAGCTTACCAAGAAATCCAGGCCAGCTCTGCCCGTCGCTGGGCGCGCCGGTGCGATTGCTATGGCCGCGTGGAATTTGCACAGGTCTGGGGCGGCATGTTCTCTAAACGTTACTCGCATAGGGATTTGCCTTTCTGGGAAACACATCCGTATTTGCCGCAACTGCGCGTTTTTCGCCGCCGAATGTGCCGCTGCCGTTGACTCGCCCGGAATGCGGGACTATAGTGAAACGACCTTTGGAATGCTCGCGGCCCACGAGCCAGGGGTTTTTCCGGGGACTTCATGAATCTGCCTAACAGCTTGACGACCCTGCGGATCTTTTTCGTGCCGCTGCTGGTCGTTGTGCTGCTCACCCGCCAACCTAATTTTGATTTCTGGGGATTGCCGGTCCACTTCGAAGTGCTGGGCGTGTTGATTTTGCTGGCTGCCGCGGCCACCGACGTGATGGACGGCTACCTGGCGCGTACGCGCAAGGAAATCACCACGCTGGGAATTCTGCTGGACCCCATTGCGGACAAGCTGCTGATTTCCGCCGCATTTATTTCGCTGGTGGAAATGGGATTGATGCAGGCCTGGATGGTGGTGATCATCATCGGACGCGAATTCATGGTGATGGGGCTGCGCGAAATTGCCTCGGTGGAAGGATTGGTGATTCCGGCGTCGCCGCTGGGCAAAGTGAAAATGATTTTGCAGGTGCTGGCGGGATGTACCGTGATTTTGACGGCGAATCATCCGGCGCTGAAATTGGTGGGTACGGTGCTGCTGTGGCTGGTGGTGATTAGCGCGGTGGCCTCGGCCGGGCACTACTTCCAGATGTTCTGGGCGCAAATTAATTTTCGCGTGCAGCAGCGCCAGCGGGGCGCGCTGCTCGTGAAGCCGGAAGAAAAGCCGCAGGATGTCCTCACTCGCTGAACGCGAGAAGCAGTTGCTGTTGCAGATCGCGCGGAGTGCCCTCACTCTGGGTGTCGCAAACAAACCTCCCCTGCGGGATTTTCCCACGGAAGTATTTTTGCAGCAGCCAGCAGGCGCGTTCGTCACGCTGCATCTCCGCGGTCGCCTGCGCGGCTGCGTCGGCCAGCTGCCGGGCCGCGACTCGCTAGCCGCCGTAGTAGCCCACTGCGCCTGCGCCGCCGCGCTGGACGACTCGCGCTTCGAGCCTGTCACAAGCGCGGAGCTGAGCGAGATCGATATCGAGGTCTCGGTTCTGTCCGCGCTGGAAGACGTGACGCCGCAGGCGATCGAACCGGGGAAACATGGTCTGGTCCTTAGCCGAGGAGTGCAGCGCGGAGTGCTCCTGCCGCAAGTAGCCAGTCAGTTCAAGTGGGGAGCGCAACGCTTCTTGGAGGAAACCTGCGTGAAGGCGGGCCTGGATCGCGACGCCTGGAGGGATCCCGCGACGCGTGTGCAGGCGTTCACCGCAGAGGTGTTCAGCGAAGCAGGTTTTCCGTCACCGCCGCAGCGCGCGCAGTCGAGCTAGTGCCCCTTATTAGCGCAGATCAGTGCGCCCACTGCCTTGGACCTACTCGAGCTCGACGTAATCGCCGACGAAGAACTCGCGCAAGCTGAAGGTGGTCAAGACCGTCGCGGAATTGGTACCGGTTCGGAGCACGATGCCCTCGCCGATGACTTCGCGCGGAGTATTGTCCCACTTCCACTTGGCAGGAGAGCTGCCGAAGCCGTATATGCGGCCGAAAACGGTGGCTTCCTTGTCGTTGTCAAATGCGGCCCGCTTGGTTTCATAGGCAAGCTCATGCTCGGTGCCGGTGTAGCGGAAGATGCGGAAGTAGTCGCCGACGCGAACGCCCTGCTGGCTGCCCAGGTTGACGAAGAATACATCGTTGGTGCCCAATTCCACCTGGAACGACTTGCCGATCATCACCATCGCGGTGGCTTTGCCGCTGAAAGGCGCGAAGCGGTCGAAATTGGTCTCAGACTTCAGAGGTGGCGTGGGGCGCTCCTTGAACGGCAGGAGGATGTCTCCGCGCTGCACGTAGTTGCAGGAGTGCTCCACTTGCGCCACAGAAGTATCGGGCTGCGCGACAACCACGCGCACGCGGGCTTCGTCCTCCCACCAAGTGCCTAGCTTGCGGATAATCGCAAACTGCCACTTGGACCACTCAACTTCGGTCGGGTCAACGACCGGACGGATCACCGAGAATTCGTCGCCGACTTTCACTCCCTGGCTGGCGCCTTTGTTGAGGTACACATAGTCGCCGTCCCAGAAGGTAATCTTGTAGTTGGAGCCCTCCCCCGTGATGACGTAGGAGTCTTGCGGGACGGACTCGTTGGTGATGGTCCCGGAGCAATAGACGTCCTTGTAGATAGGGGCGGAAGCGGCGGGGTTCTGCGCCGAAGCGGCGACGCCCGAAAGGCTCACAATCAGACTGGCAAGGACAATTTTCCCACGCATAATGCATGCTCCTTTGAATATCGTGCGCCGCAAAACAAGCGCTGGCCCACAATTAGCCCGATGTACGGACTGTAATGGACGTACTGGAACCCGTCAAGACAATGGTCCGACCCGCTTTACACATTGTGCACCACATGGTACAAGCCCTGTAGTACCTGTACATTAGGACAGGGTACCCCAGAATTCGCGAGAACAGACGCCGCGCCAGTGATCCGAAGACGGCCCAATCCAAGACACTTCCGATGATGGATCGATGATTGCCAAGGACAAAATCTGCGCGGTGGTGGCTGCCGGGGACGCCGCTGGCATGTGGGAGCAGATCTCGCGGGCTCTGCGAGTTACGCGGACCGTCGAATTGCGCCTCGATTGGCTTGCCGACGAGGGGGAACTGGACCGGTTTCTGGCGCGGCTTGCGAAAAAGCGTTCGCGTGCCATGCTGATCGCAACTTGCCGACGCGCTGTGGCGGGCGGGAAATTTCGCGGGACGATTGCGCAGCAGCTGGTGCATTTGGCTTCGGCGCTGCGCTCGGGATGCGCTTGGTACGATCTGGAGATCGAAAGCTCAGTGCAGTGTCCGCCGGAATTGCTCGACGTGCTGCTGGGCGAAGGGCGGCGGATTGCGTCGGCGCATTTTTTTGGGCGTTCGCCGAAAAATTTGCGGCGGGTTGCAGCGGATTTGCGTCGCGGTGGCCCGGATGCGATCAAAATCGCGGTGCAATGTGACTCGCAGGGA
>DATNLN010000190.1:0-2348 GCA_035602855.1 Candidatus Acidiferrales bacterium | reverse complement strand
AAAACGACAGCAAATAAGAGAAAAACTAATGTCGTTTCTCCTCCAAAATCTTGACATTCGACGGCGCTGTCAGAACGTAAGCGGTCCGGGCAGAGGAGGCAGCAGTCCAACAAAATGTATAGCGGAATATAGGGGTTGGGGACACGACGCGGCTAGTTTCATTCAGACTCTTGGGGAAGCTGATCTTACAATGTTCAACGCCGAAAAACCAACTTCTCACGCAGCGGTTGACAGCACAGCCCCGCAAGAAATCACGTACTACATAGACGATTTGGACGCTAAAGCTGTCGCCATTGAGAAACTAATGCATGACTATAGGAATTAGGCTGGGCGGCACCATCTTCCACATCACACCGCAGCTCAATCACGCCGAGGAGTTAATTTGCAGTGCCGCACGCTTCGGTTTTTAAACGGTGGGTTTTGACTTGCGCTCCTGCACGCGAAAAATCTGGAAAGCCCACAGTGTGCACATCCTTGCATTCCGCATCCTGACTTCCTATCATTGTTGCGATGAAAATTTGGTTTAGAACGGGCCACGAGCGGGGCGGCGCCGAACGGGGCGAAGGCCAGGGCAGCGAGCAATCGCGCCCGGCGGGATTGCTCCGTCCATCCGTGGTCTCCGCAGCCGCCCTTTGCGTACAACCCCCAGCCGGCCGATCACCCCTCGTCCTCCGGCACGAATCCGCGCCGATTCCTAGCGGAGCCGCTGCCTTATATCCAGCCCCCGCTGCGACAATTCGGCCTAAAGTCCCAGTCTCTGGTCCCTTGACGCTTTCGCGGGATGGGCAATTTTCCGACAGCTCTACCCGGTTCTGGGCAAAAAGTAGAAGTGATAGAAAACACACCACTAAACCCCCTCTACCCGGTTCTAGATTTGCACACTGCGACGCGCGAACTTCACTCGCAAACACACTTTCTAATCGAGAACTCCGATTATTAGAACTATCGCTAACCTCCTGCAAGCAAACGATCGCACCTCGTTCTAATAGAGAACTTTCAACCAAGCGGGATCGCCCCGGCATTGACACCCTCTGCCGCCAGGCGCAAGATGGCGCGCAATTAAAATGATTCGCCTCGAACAAGTGACCAAGCAGTACGACTTGCCCTCCGACAAGGGCGGGGAACTGGTCGCCGCCGACCGCCTGGACCTCGACATCGCCGACGGAGAGCTTTTCGGCTTGATCGGCCCCAACGGCGCCGGCAAAACCACCACGCTGAAAATGATTTGCGGCCTGCAAGTGCCCACCGCCGGACGCGTCACGGTGAAGGGAATTGACGTTCAGCTCGAGCCCGAAGAAGCGCAGCGCAACATCGGCTACCTCGCGGATTTTTTCTCGCTCTACGACGACCTGAAAGTCTGGGAATATCTCGACTACTTCGCCCGCGCCTACAAAATGGATCCTGCCGCAATTCCCGCGCGCGTGGACGAAGTCATCCGCCTGATGAATCTGGAAACCAAGCGCGACGACTTGATCCACGGCCTCTCCCGCGGAATGAAACAGCGCCTCGGAATCGGCCGCGCCATCATTCACAACCCGCCGCTGCTGGTCCTGGACGAGCCTGCCGCGGGCCTGGACCCCAAAGCGCGCGTGGAGCTGAAAGTTCTGCTGAAAGAACTTCACGCCGCGGGCAAAACGATTTTCGTCACTTCGCACATTCTTTCCGACCTGGAAGAGATCTGCACCTCCATTGCCATCATGGAAAAGGGGCGCTTGCTGCGCATCGGCAAGCTGGAAGAAGTGATGCGTGACGGCAAGGCTGTCCGCCGCTACCGCCTGCGGCTGGCCGAGCCGGGCTTCGGTCTGGCCATGTGGCTCGCCGGACGCCAGGGAATTACCGGCGTGGTCTCCGAACCGGCCAGCGCGCAATTTGCGCTCGATGGCGGTGACGCAGCGCTCGCCGAACTGGTGAAAGATTTAGTGGCTGCGGGCGCGCCGGTCTGCGGCGTTCAGGAAGTGGTGGAAACCCTCGAGCGCCTCTACTCGCGCATCTCCAGTGGAGAAGTGATGTGAGCGCTTTCGCCCTCAACCCCGAGCTGCTGCGCAACGCCCGCATCCAACTGCGCCCCGGCCGCGCCATCGCCGCCGCCGTAATCTGCGCCGCCGTTTCTCTCACCGCCTGGTCCTCTTATCACTACGGCTCCGTCACCGGTCCCGGCAATAGCACCGACGTCGTCCTCTTCCGAATAACCCTTTTACTGCAAGTGATTGTTTTGCTTTTGGGTGGCGGAATCGCGTGTTTGCAATCAGTTCATCGCGAAAAGGAATTGAACACTTTCGACTTCCAACGCGTCACGCGCCTTTCGTCGTTCGAGCCTGGCATAGGAAAACTCTTCGGCGCTCCGATCC
>DATNLN010000182.1:0-18591 GCA_035602855.1 Candidatus Acidiferrales bacterium | reverse complement strand
CCCGAAACATGGTGGAACAACACAACTGGCAACTCACAGTTGGCACTCGCAGCCTAACTTAAATTAGGCTACGCGCTCCCCCAGGCGTTACCTACGCGCGTGGGTCGGGGCGTCACACAGTAGGCTGGCTGTCGCGTTTCGGTCCGCAATGCGGCGGCGAGATCATCGGACTAGTTGCTGGCGCGTCTTGCCTGTTCTGAGCGCCAGCAGCGAAACCAACGGAACGGGATAAGCATGTAGGCTTCGTGTTGCAAGGTTTCTCGGACGGGGGTTCAACTCCCCCCGCCTCCATATTCAAATCGTCAAGCAGACGTGCATTTTGACGATGACTAAATTAACTGTACGCCATTTTGTCCGTCTCAAAAGTCCTCCGGACGCCGGCCTCGAGCTGTTCCTGGCGGGATTTGACGAAGGGTGAGTAGTGGCGTTCCGTCACAGCAATAGACTGATGTCCAAGTAATAAGGATACCTGTTCAATCGGCATACCCGAGAGCAGCAATTCGACGGCAAAGGTATCCCGCCATCGGTGGGCGTGGCCGTTCTCAACGCCGGCTAATTCATAGAGTTTTTTGAACGACCGCTGATAGTCGCCCACGCATGACTTTTTTGTACCGTGCCCAGACCAGAAGTAATAGCCCCCGGTTGTCGGCAGCGCATCCAACGCCTCGACTGCCCTGGGCGGCAGCGGCACCCGAACGTCTGTGCCGGTCTTGGCAGTACGCAACTTCAGGACGCCATCTTCAACCTGATGCTTCGAAAGAGTTACAGCATCCTTGATCCGTAAACCGGAGTATCGGAGCAAGAGCACCAAAGCTTTCAATCGTGTGCCCCGTTGTTTGTTTGGATGTTCCGGACGGGGGTATTTCCCGCAGGCCTCGACGACGCTTCGAAACTCAGCTTGTGTGTATGGCAACGTCGGCGGGTCATCTACTTTGGTGGGTTTAATCACCAATGCCGGATTGGAATCTGCCCAGTTTGATTCATGTGCAAACCGGAAAAAGGTTCGCAACGCCTCAAGTTTTTTGCGCGCGGAGTAGTTCTTGTTAATCCACGACTCTCGGAACCGGCGAAGTGTTTCCACATCGCATTCAGATAGAAGCTGAAGTCCTTCCTTTTTCGGAAAAGGCCTTCAGTTGTTTGAACAGGAGCCGGTACTTGTAGACGCTCGCGGGACGCAAACCGCGGGCCTCAGCGTCACGCACAAAAGCGTCCGTCGCTTCCGTGATCGTGACCCGCGGCTTCTTACCTTCCTCGATCTCGCGCGCAAGCTTTGTCGCTCGTTCCCAATTCCGCGTCTTCAAAGACTTCCGGTAGTATTTTCCTTCAACGGTGCCTTCGACCCAGCATGGGCGATTGCAGGGGCGATATTGGCGGGACTTCTGGGGACAGGGGGACGCGTGGCGCTTGTAAATAGCGAGCACGGCGGGGATTCTAGCGCGGCCGAAACGCGGAAGCAACTGCGACCGATGACCCAGAGCGCTTCGTCCCAACCTGCCGGCCGTTAGAAACAAACCAACATCAATCGTGTCGAACATTCTCGCTATAATTGTTATACCGGCCCTACAGGTAAGGATCACACATGGGAGATGTAGATCCCTCCCACCCTCAGTGACATGAATTCTAGTCCAAGTTAGAATCGAAATCGAAACAGGAATCGCACACCCGAGTCCCATCTTTTAGCGTCAAATCGACTCTTCGATTTCGATCGATCTCGGCATCGCATTTCCCGCAGACGTCCTGAATTGTTTCGTTGTCGCTTCCCATGATTTTCTAAACCAGTCAACGTGGATTTTGTTTCCAGAGCGCGAACAATAGGACCCCAGAGCAAAAGAACAAGACGCCCGAGACAAAAAGCAGCGGGCTCGCTGACAGAGCTCCGTCTACCAAATCAAACGAGGCTGCGGCCATGACGAATATCGCAGCCATTATCAGGGCACTCGCTCTGTGACTCTCTGCGAAGGTATCTGTCATTTTGTTCGCCAAGTGGTCGCAGTAATCCGCCCGCTTGGGAGAGACTTCGCATGATGATATGCGGAGCAACGCACTTTATTTGTCGAAAACTTTTCCTATTTGGCCAATTTTCTTTTGAACCGTCCCAACCAGCTTTTCATCCTGACCTTCGGCTTCCAAATCGGGATCATTCGAGACCCATCCGACCTTTTCCTTAATCTTACCCTTCACCTCGTGAAGTGTTCCTTTTGCTTCGTTCTTGGCGCTTTGTTTCATGGAGATTCTCCTCTGGCTCAATCAAGCTGACGGTCGTCGGAACTCTTAACCACTTGCGAGAGGATCAGCGGAAACCACCGAGCAGATACACGACCACTGCGATGAGCACGACCGTCCCGACGATCCCGAGGCCGCCACCGGTTCCCCATCGGGAATAGCCGTAATAACCGCCCCCTCCGCCGAACAGCAACAGAAGAATAATAATTAGCAGCAGCATCGCAAGTCTCCTTTTGACACGGTCCCCTGACGCTCTGACGGCATCTCGATTCGGTGGGAAGGACTGAGAACCCTTGCCTCTGGTTCAATTCAAGCGAGGCTCCAGCGTCACTGGATCCTCTTCTACGGCTAAAATCAATTCTTTTCGGAGATCCATCTCCCACCCGGGCTCGAAGCGGACGCGCAGAGCGGTGGCTGACTCACCGACGATGCTGCACGGGACGGGGATGTGGCATTGACGGACGACAACTAGCAGCACCACAGGTTTTCGGAGCCAGGCAGTATAGGCAGATGAAAAATCTCTTGTTCCGTCGGCGATCACGTCAGTCATCCTCGATTTCCGACCAAGCCCGAGAACAATCTCAGCGGAAGCGAGTACTACTTGTAGCTCCGCCAAGAAAGAAAAGCTGTTCAAAACTGTACAGATCGCCGAGCCGGTTTGGGGCCCCGTGCGCTCTCCGCTGCAAAGTGTTCGGCGGCGCAAACAGGACAGAATTGCCGCGCGGCCGTTACGGCAACCTGTAGTAGGAATTCTAGCCGTCCGCCTGGTTCAAGCCATAAGGACCCCAGGGCTGATCTACGGTGAATCGGCCGAATATTTCGCAACTGCAATCATACGTCGCGGTTTTCAGCGTGCGGCATTTTCCATGCCTGCGAACGCTAGTACCGTAGCGGCCTGCGCTCGTCGGTTGATTCCGGTCGTCCGGCAGTTAGCATTGTGTAAGTGTGAAACGCAACTCCGACCCCCAGCCTGCTCCCCGGGGGTTCGCTTGGATCGAGATGAGCGACTCGCCCATCGCAACACCACCTGACGATAGGCTCTCCGAAAATCTGCTCTGGCATCACCAGATAAGCCCGAACGGGGGTGTCCAGTTCGAGTTGAACCTCGCCGGAAAAGTACATGCCGCCTTCGGACAGGTTGGACGTTTCAACGGTGTATTCCCTGGAACCACTTTCGTCAAGCCTGCGAACTCTGACGGGGATGTTGAAATCAAAGCGAAACGTCGTTCGGCCGTGCGTGTACATGGACCCTCCGGCAAAACAGTGGTTGGACACGGAAGGGGGATTCCAGATTGCTCCGAACGTTGGCGCAGAACTGTCCCAAAGAGCACACTGTGCAAATGCAAAAATGAGCCAATTCGTAGTGAGTTATTTCGATTTTTCGCCCTTCTGGGGCGCATCGACAAGCGGCTGATATTCCGCCGACAGCGCGCGAATCTTTTTCATAACGTCTCGGTACTCGGGACTGTTCAATTTCGTTCGGCCAAGCTCCGCCCAGAGTTGCTGAATGCGTTGTAGCTTGGCCACGGCTGGGTTTGTGTCATTCATTCCGCTAGTGTACGACATCGGACAGACTTGCGGTTGGGCGTTGGGTGATTCTTCGTCAATGAAGAGAAGAGAACTCACGCCTCAACAGGTATCCTCCGTTCCCTGTCCCACGTGTGGTGCTTCCGTCGGCGAGCCTTGTGAGTTGCACTCGGGTGCTCCTCGTTCAAAACCACATGTGGACCGTGAGTTTGTAGCCATTGAGGCCATCGAGAGGAAATGAAATCTTATGGGTGTCTCGTAATCAGACGACGTCAGTTCAAGAACTGATTCCGCCCATTCACCAGTCTGTTTCCGCGTAACGAGGGCGGTGAAGCAGCTGAACAAGACCAGGTAGGCGACGCGAAAGACGCAACTTTGATCGGCGCAGCGCAGCGCGCAGAGCATCACGAGATCGCAGCGTAGGTACCGTTCGCGCCGTGGCAGAGAATCTTGGCGAAGACGCAACAACCAAGTTTCTCGCCCAGACAATTCAAGAAGACACACAATTCCCCGAGGCTGCGGGCTCGGCATCTTACGACTATCCTAGCTGGCACCGATCCTAGGTGTCGCAATCTGCGCTGGAAACGCGTCTGGGGACGCCGGCGGACCGCTCGATGGTGTCCTACGCCGTCTTAGCGCCTGTGAAGAGGTGAATAACCAGAAACACCACCGCGAACACTAGAAGTAAGTGGATTAGAAAACCAGCGACGTGAAAAAATATAAAACCGCCGATCCAAAGAAAGAATAGCAATAGCGCCACGCCTAAGAATGGTCCGAATCGCAAGATGTCCTCCGGTGAATTAGATTGTCCACACGTAACTCGTGAGCCCGCGCACGATCGTGCAGCGTCTGTAGCCTGGATTCTTATTCTGTCGTGACGATATCTTTGATTTTTGCGTACTGTACGCTCGATACGACATGCTTTGATATCAACTCAGCCGGCTGATGATAAGGCCGGTTTCTAATGATTCGTCGAGCGGTCACGCTAGAAATGTCTGGCAATTCCGTGAGTTCGCTCTCGGATGCGGAGTTCAGATTGACGACATGGTGTCCGCCCTGAACCCAACCCTGTCGCACGCCTTCCGCGAAAGCCCGCGCTTCTCTTGCGGCTTCATCCGCTACTCGACCGAGCTCGCGTCCTGCTGCCTGGATTTCCGGCTTCGCTCGGTCGGTCGCCTTGGCAACTTCAGCCCGAGTCTTGTCCTCGCGCTCTTTCCGCTGCTGGGCCGTTTCGTTCGGGGCGCAGCCACATGTCGCCGATATGATCAGTAGAAAACTAAGCGCGGTAGCCACGCGAGTCATTCGTTCGGATTTCATGGGCTAGGCGCGTCGGTCGCTAAGACGACGAGTTCTTTGCTTCACGAAAAGCGTCTTCCCCAACGTTCTTCGCCTGGCGCACTCGTCTTTTTGCTTCGTCAACACCTTGCTGCGCGCGTTGGGTCAACTTCTGACCACCCGCGACTGCCCGATCCACGCCGTCTTTCGCACTCGCTAGAATATATTCGCGCGTGTCGTCGCCCGAGCTAGGAGCAAAAAGCACTCCAACAGCAGCCCCTACGCCGAGCCCGACAACGAATGCTGAGATCGATTCGGTCCACCTCATTCTGCCGTTCATCACGTCCTCCGTTTTGGAAGAAAATCGAAGAGGAAGCCCAATATCGAGCTTCCTCCCCGGGAACTACCGGCTGCCGCCCGAAGTTGTGTGGCGGACCTGCCGGTCGTCGGCCTTAACGTCTGCAGAAGACTCACCGGTCGATGCGATGTCCTCCGCATTCGTGTTCTTCAAGACTTCCTTGGCCCGCTTGATTTCGTCCGAAGTGTCACAGTGAACCGAGAGGAGAATTCCGCCCTTCTGCAGGCGCCCCTCGTAACGCTTCGCTTCATACTCGGGAATGCCCAGGCCGATGAGCGCACCGGTGACTCCACCAACGGCTCCTCCAACTCCGAGCCCGGCAAGTCCCGCCATGATCGGACCCGCGGCAATGAAAGGTCCAAGCCCCGGTATCGCCAGCATGCCCACTCCTGCCAGCAAACCCAGAGCGCCACCCAGAACCGCGCCGGTACTAGCCCCCGCTGTCGCACCCTCGGGAGCTTTGGTGGCTTTTTCGGTCGCGATTGGTTTCGGGCCCAGGTTCTCAGGGAGAAGGGCGGAAATATCGGAAGCGGAAAACCCGGACTTCACCAACCTGTCGGTGGCTAAGTCCGCCGCGGCCACCGTCGTGTAAATCCCGAACACTGCTGTTTTCTTATTTTCCATTTTGAATCTCCTGTTCGTTTCCATTTTGATGTCAGAGCAAGGCTGCTACTGAGTCGGAGGCGCGACCTTCAAGTGGTTTGAAACGTTCCCTGCACCCGCAACCTGCGTTGCTTTGTCACCGATCGCCGTCTTTTCATCTTCCGTGCGGACAGGCCCTTTTAGAGTTACATGCCCGTCCTGTGTGATGATCTTGATGTTATGCGCGTACGTGGACAGTGTTTTGTCTTGCATGAGCGCACTGCGGATCTGCTTCGTTGTT
Organism: Candidatus Acidiferrales bacterium; assembly: GCA_035602855.1. Lineage (GTDB taxonomy): Bacteria > Acidobacteriota > Terriglobia > Acidiferrales > UBA7541 > Palsa-295. Next base: position 12,325 of record DATNLN010000182.1, on the reverse strand, counting down.
GCGCGATCGGCGGGATTCATCTTCTGCTGATCCGCAGTAGTGGCGCCTTTGTTGGCGTCACCTTGGTTCGTTTTGGTATTGTCCGGCGCCGGCTGTTGATCCTGATGAACAGGGCCAGCTAGAACTGAACCGCCGAAGACCGCTGTCGCGGCAACTAACCACAAGTACTTTTTCAATCGCATCTCAATCTCCTTCCTCCGTTCCGGTCGGAATTTCTTACACGTGAAAGCGGACCAACTCCCTTAGCGGGAGAATGTAGTGACTTCCTATAAACAACTTTTAGCAGCGGATCTCCATACAGCGAAGCGAGTAGGAGTGAACAATTAAGCTTGTAGCGATTCGGGACGGGAGCCCGAACGGAAAGTTGGACCCCAATCGTATCCGGTCGTTGGCGCCGGAGAAGCGGCGGGCCCTAGCCCCGGCCGTTTTCAGATTCGAGACTTCCATCACGAATGCGATTTCGCTATTACAAAGCGCGCACGAGCCAAACGACTAAACAGATAATCACTATGGTTCCTACCAGTCCGTATCCCAACATTGTGCCTCCTCTAAGCTCACGATCGTCGGATTCAGAAACCCGATGAGCCACTTTGCACCACCGGCCCGGCGGTGTATGTCGCATTTGGCACACAATCTCAGTAATTTGTGGAGCGATCAGCGGGAGCTTTTTTGAGAATGACAAAATACTCGGTGAGAGATCGCAAGCAAGCGCCCGAGGGCCACGCAGGAACCGGTGGATTGAATCGTTCAAAGCCATTTGTCCGGCTACCGCGTTTGTCGGGAGTCAGGGTACTGGCTCGCAGATTTTTAACTGGAAATCACAACTCCGCGTCGCTCTTTTTCCGGTTCGTCGTGTTCGCGCCTTTAAGTTCAAGGCTACACAGGATTAATCTCCCCCGAAAAACGTCACTTGCCCTTGGCCTTTTCGGCAACATCCGCAGCCTTGAAGTGCTTCATCTGCTCCCTCAATTGCGCATCCACTTCGTCCGCGATGGTCACAACGCTAGGAAGCAGCGTATTGAATTCCAAATTCTTCACGTTCTTGTGCAGCGTCGTAAAAATGCTGACCTGAAGCAAGCGAGACTCCTCTATTAACATCTCCACGGGGTAGCCTTGTTTTTGCCGCAATCTCCCATGGTCGGCCGCAGCCTCTGATACCACAGCCTTCATATCGTCGTCCCGCCGTAATCGCACATTCACATCACGCATAAGCCTGGGAAGATGACCCGTGCGCTCTTCATAGTTCAGAGGGATGCGCGTTAGTTCCGGCTCCTTCTCAACTCGGATAAACCATTCCCCGATCAAAGTGCGGACTTCACGTTCGAGAATATCCGCCACACTCTCAACCGAGACCGCACCGCCGCCCCCGTTTCCTGCCGTACTCTTTATGGATGCAGTCATTAAATCCCGTAGCTGGAGAAGTGAAGGACAGGGAGCGCCAAGAGCGGGCGTGGCTACGTGGCTTTGCGCGTGGAATTCCCAAGCCACCCGCCGATCTCCGGAAATACACAGTTCGATGTATCGCTTTCATCCGCCTTTCCTGTTCAGCTTGTTTCTAGCGGGCGAAGGGCCTAGAGAGCGATGCCCAAGAGAATCTTGGTCGCTGATGACAGCGCGATGATTCGCAAGTGTCTTTGCAGGATCTTCGAAATCGTAGCGGACTACGACATTTGCGCGGAGGCCGTAAATGGCGAGGAAGCGATCGCGCTCGCAATACAACACAAACCCGATCTAATCGTTCTAGATTTCCAGATGCCGGTGATGAATGGAATCGAGGCCGCTTACGAATTGAAACGGCTTATGCCGAATGTTCCAATCATTCTATTTACCCTCCACGCGGAAACATTGAAATACCGCATGGGACCCGATTCTCCGATCGATCTCGTCGTCGCAAAATCCGATGCGGTCCACATTGTAGATCACATTCGCTCGCTGATCCCGGTCTGAATCAGCCAGCAGCTCGCTTCCGAACGCTCGCTACTAGCTCTGTATGGGCTTTCGCTCGCTCATGGTAAACGGCCGCCAGTAGGTTCCATTTCGTCCTTTCCGACTCAGGCAGAACACTTGCAAGTTCTTCCACGTGTTGCGCCGCCTCGTCCCACCATCGAACGTCGCCTTCGACGAATGATAATACATCCTTGAGTAGTTCCTCCAAGTTGCACCTCCAGGAAAGGTGTACTGGAAAACGGCGGGGATTCTACCACCAAAGCGCGTCACAAGTTCATTGTTGTATTTCCCGAAGTTGGAAACCGCGCGTCAATCCGTTTCATCAGTTCGACCGCATTATCAATCGAATCCTGGGACGCGTTTTCTCGCGCGGGCGACGGCCGGCGATCCAGCCCCGCTAATCTCCGAACCAAGAACATCCCGGCGACGAGATAGATCAATTTCTTTCGGCCCTCATCCATTGCGAAGGCAGGATATCATCTTCGCTTTCTCTTCGCCAGTCGTTCTCTCAACGGAACTTAATGGTCCTCCGCTAGTGATACACTTCCCGTCATGGATACCCCGAAAAACCGGCCCGTCTTCGCAAAGGTCCAACGCGCCAAGTCGGTCATACTTAACGGACAACACTTGTTCTTGAAAGAGTGCGAGAAATGTGGCGGCGATTTCTACGGTGTCGTGAAGCAAATACGCTGTGACGAGTGCTTGGGTAGGAAAAAACGTGCGTCTTAGCCGGCTCTCGACTTTCCGTACATAATTACCTTTCCATCCGCGACAACCGCGATGTACCGGCCGTCCTGAATAAACTGCATCACTTTCTTCCCGGCTCGCGCCATTGCAGCCCATCGCGATTTGGTCTTGGGGTTTTGCTCGATCCCCATAATTGTGTTTCTGCCAAAGACGAACGCGACTTGTCGAAGGCGTTTTGCTTTGCTTTGGGTGACGGGATAACGGTCTGAACCTACCTTTACCACGTCGGCTTCATCCACGAGAGCTTGGCGCCACACGCCGATCAGAGTTTCGTCGAAGGATAATTTCATCCGCGATTTGTATCTCCGATTCTCGCACTGATGTAAAATCCAACGCTGTGACTGTCTCGGGTTGAACAGCGCGGGCGGGCCCCGAGGATGCAATGATGTTGGGGTGCCAAAGCCGAAAGGCAAGATACCGGAGTTCCCAGCCACGAATTCGGGTGGGCAAGACGTCAACCGTCGCACCAAAGCTTCACTGGCGGCTGTCTAAAATTGTACGCCTGCGGGATTGCCTTCTGACGACCCTAGAACCCGCGGGATTGTGATTCTGCGTCTAAGGACTCGCAAGGCCTCGGCTGCCACACACATCGTGCTCATTTCTTCGCTAGGCTGAGAACAATCGTACAGTTCTAGCACCCGCCAAAACATGGCGAACTCAGTTTCCGGCACAAGCTGGGCCAACTTTTCAGAGTCAGTTTCACCCACGGCTTTCAGAAAGACTTCTTCCCAGGATACGAATTTGATGTCGCTCATAGGCCGTGAGGATAAATGAGCGGTCATTCTGAAACTGTATCCTTTTAGACAGTCGCGATACGGGGATGCTCAGCACAAATATGCGATCTAAACTCCTTGTCGCGATCCGTCTCATACCGTTGCTTCATTTCTTCGACTGACTTGCCAACAAGCTGTCCAGACCCGTTGAATACCCATGCACAAACGGAACAAGCCCAGCCGTGGAAGCGCTCACGCTCAACCCAAACCATTTCACGTGCCAAGGAACACCTCCCCCAGGATGAGGGTACGCGGAGGCCGATATGATGATGCTAGATGGACGCCGCGTCAAGCCAAGTGGTGTCCCATTTTAGACAGTACCGTGAGGTTATCGGGGGATGGCCCTCTGTCACTCACACCCCGAGCATTTGCAGCTCAGGGCGGGGTGTTAGCATCGGGGAGAATACTTCGGTTGGCTGACAGCATGACCGCCTCGGCTCGGTACGTCTGTACTGGATTGCACAATCTCCATGCGTCCGTGGCTCGCTTGGAAGCGCTCACCTTTCGCGCCTTTCCCGAGACTAAATCGCTGACAAACCGGCGGCCCAGACGAAAACGGCTAGCGAAGATAAAGCGAAGATGGTAGTGTGGGCTGGTGAGCGACGAGGCCCGGAAAAAATTGATCTATCTCGCGAGCGCCATGTTCCTCTGCCGTAAGCTGGCGGCCTTGGATGGACGCCCGAGTCCTGCTCGCGAGCTGGCATTCCGGGACAGCATCGACTTAGCCGTTGAACTGCTGCGTCGGATAAACGCCAGATTCCCGATGACGAATAAAGGTAAGTGACTCCGCAAGCATGGGGTAATGAGCCGCACGGCGACGGTCATTTTGATTTTTCGCCTTTCGGGGGCGCATCAATGAGCGACTGATAGTCCGCCGACATCGCACGAATCTTTTTCATAATGTCGTCGTACTCCGGGCTGTTCAAGTGCGTGCGGCCAAGCTCCACCCAAAGTTGTTGAATGCGCTTTAGCTTATCAACGGCTTCGTTCGCGTCGTTCATGTCGTTCTCGCTTCAGGGTCGCTTTCTTTTTCGACGGTTTCCTCGCTTTCTTCTCGTCAGCAAGGTAGGCCTCTGCCGCAAGGCTTTCCTTTTCCCAGAGCGACAGTCCCGCTGGATAATCCTTCAGGTAGGAGGAAAATGCCTTGATTTTCGTTCCCGTCACGCCGCCAAGATAACCGACCCATTCTTGCAAGGCAGGCCTGTGCGGGAACGTTCGCACGATGTGCAGTTGTGGAACCTGGGCGGGACCCTGAAGGACCGCTACATCATTCATTGTATGGTCCGCTCGTGATCGTCGTGCTATAGAAATGATAAGAGCCAAGGTCAGTATGCCCTAGCTTAAAACGTGTGCAGGGCAGAATGGCCAAGAAAATCCTCGTGGCGGACGACAGTCCACTTATCCGAAAGATGCTCTGTCAAATGTTTGAAGTCCAAGAGGATTATGATTTGTGCGCCGAAGCGGAAAACGGCCAAGAGGCTATCGCGTTAGCCATCAAACACCGCCCCGACCTGATAATTCTCGATCTAGAAATGCCGATCATGAACGGAGCGGATGCGGCACGCGAAATCAAGAAGCTTCTGCCCGATGTCCCCATCATTCTGTTTACGCAGTATGGCGACTTGGCGATGGGACCCGCATTTATGAATTTGCCGGTAGACCGAGTCGTGTCGAAAAGTGACGGTTACTTATTGATGGGGCATCTTCGCTCGATGATTCCGGCTTAAAGGTTCAGATTCAACATCGCTTGACATTCTATGTGCGCTAGCGTACAGAATGGAAATGTACGGCGTGCCAGCTCATACCCGATTCATCCCAGCAACCAGGTCGGCATCCTTGGGGTGATGTATGAACGAATTGGTGAACGAAGTCCTCTCGTTAGCGGAAGGCAATGCAAAGTGGCTGGACGCTGCCGCACGGCACTTTGAACACTTTGCGACCCAACTCACAGAGAATGAAAAAGCTCAGTTGGATTTGCTAGCCGCCGTTTATCGGGAACGGGCGCAAACCATCCAAGACACGGCGCAAAGAGTGCGCCAGAGCTTGATCACTAACAGTTCCTCGGGCCTACGAACCGAGGACGCTTAAAGACAACGCACCCACCGCGGGTGAACGAGTAACCCGAATCGTATTCGATGGTACACCCCTCCGTCAGTTCCCAAACTGGTGACTGTCGTGGATCGATTTACGACCGTGGCGCGACGGGGATGAACGAAGTTGGCTAATCGCTAGCTGTTGAACGGTGCTCGTGGCTTCCAACCCCTGACGCGCTTATGTGGCATATGGTAGTCTGCGCAACATGCAATTCGATTACTCCCTCGCGTCCATGCTACCGTTCGCCCGAGCTGCAATCCGCGACCACGACAAATTTTCCCATGAGGAGTTTGCCGAATATTTGTTTGGTGAATTAGAGAAGACGGGTGTTCCGGGAGTTGTTAAGCAGTTGCCGAAGGGGCGACTGAAGCTAGCGAAAGGCTTGTTCCTGCTTCTCCATTTTTATCTTCTATTTTATTCCATCGTTCTTAACACATCTTCGCCTGGGGTGTCGGCGGTCGTTGAATCAGGAATCGCACCAGCCATTTGATGTTTTGCGCCGTGGCCGCTAACTGGAACTGCTCGGCGACATTCCAGAGGCGGCGGAGGCGCACTCGCTCCAAGCGCATTCGTTGCTTGAGTTCCGCAAACAGAGCTTCGATCGCGTAGCGTGCGCGGTGCGAACGTTGATACGCGGGCGTGCCCACCAGCGAGCGCACCACCTCTGTGGATCGAACGAAGGCGGAGCGTTCGATGACTACTGCACGTGTTTTGGTTGAACGCCCAACGCGAACAGGACATTTTTTGGTACGAGCGTGATGACGTTTTCAGCTTGCGTGCGCGTTCCGGGCCTAGCTTTCCAGTACTCTTTTCGTACCGCGGTGATCTGCTCCGGTTGGATCTCGCTCGTTTCTGGCAAGCCCGTTTGACCCCGAGTCAGCCTGATGTGGGTCGGGTAATCGGTCATCGTCATTGAAAAAGGCACAAGCAAAACGGTCGTTGCCTTCGGATGCCTGTTCCGCAAATTCGTTGAGATAATCAGAACGGGGCACGGCCCTTTCCCCGGTGGATCGCTGGGGAAATCTACGTCCCAAATTTCTCCACGTTGAGACTGCGGGAGCAACGGCTGTACCGGGTCGGCCGTTAGTCCTCAAGGCGCGAGGGTGACGCCGCACCAACGCGACCCCAGTCGGACTGTTCTTCCATCTCGGCGCTGCTGAGGTTATCGTAATACGCGACGGTGGCCGCTTCGATCGTTGTCATCTCGGCTTTCGCTTGAAGATCTCGAATAAGGTTCTCGAGGTGAGCGCTCAATGATTCCGCTTGCGTCTGCGCGCAACCAGTTTCGAGATAGTCCACCACGTCGTGCGATAATGAGAACGTCTTTCGTTCCTTCTTTGCAAAGGCTGATCGAGCCATCGCCTTACTCCTTTATGAGCTCTTTCATACGATGCGGATACCGCAAATGTCAAACATCGGTAACTCGCTCTTTTTCACTGTCTTTACCGCGACACGCCACGTCGCTACTCCGGGGACGGTACCGGCCAGGAACCTCGTGGCAAGAAACTGGGGCATAAGCCTTTGCCGGCGGACTGAGCGCTATTGTTTTCAGCAAGTTGAACACTACCGATGCGCATACGTATTACAACACCCCCCGCTTCCACCATGTTTTCTTTTATGTTTACAGCTAGTTAGTTAGCGGCAGGAGTTTCTCCGCGTAACCTCTACGTAACTTTCACAGAGCTAGACGCCTTGCTTTTGGCATCGGGCAGAACCCCGAGAGCCCGTAAACCTTGTCAGGTTCTCGGGCCATTCCGACTCGACGCCGAACACCGTGAAAATCTATTTGCTTCAGCTCGGACTCCTGCCGGGTCGGCTGGGAAGGTAGGCAAAAAGAATCGCGAGCCAAGACAGCTGAAGAGTATATTGATTCGCACGCGGCTCGCGAAATGGGACTCATGGTTTAGCACGCTAAGGAACCGATCGAATGCCTTGGCATCGTCCATTATTTTACACTACAGTTTTTAGCGTCTTGTTGGCCTCGCCTGCTTGGGCACAGAATCAAAAGCCCCCAATTCACATCACCGCCGATCTTTCAGACGTCCCGCGCAAGCTCTTTCACGCCGAGGTGGATTTGCCAGTGATCGCCGGCCCGCTCGCTCTGATTACTCCGAAATGGATACCCGGGCAGCACATGCCTTACGGGCCAGCAGGCAATATCGTGGCTGTTGTGTTTACCGCCAATGATCAGCCGCTCGCGTGGCGTCGGGACGATGTGGATCTTTACCAATTTCATATGACGATTCCGGCGGGAGTGACGACGCTTCACGCGCATCTGGACTGCATCGTTGTGGCAAATGTCTCGCAGAAGACAGCGGTGCTTGACTGGGAAAACCTTCTGCTTTACCCGGCCAATACACCGGTCCGAGACATATCCATCCAGCCTTCCCTGATTGTGCCAGCCGGGTGGGGCGTGGGCACTGCCCTCACTCGCATCGGTGACAGCCTATCTCCCGTTCCGGCTGCGGGCACTGTCACGCACTTTGCGGTTACTAATGTCGAGCAGCTGCAAGATTCTCCGATAATGACCGGGCAGTATTTCCACGAATTTGTGCTGGCGCCCGAGATTTCTCCCAAGCATTACATTGACGTGGTCTCCGACCTTCCCGAGGACTCCAATCTTCGCCCGACGGTGCTGGCCGGGCTTGCGAATCTTGTTCGCGAAGCGGACGCACTTTATCGCTCGCATCATTACAATGATTATCATTTCCTGCTAACTCTCTCTGATGCTGCTACCGGAGAACGAACACTCGAGCACGGCCAGTCGTCGGAAAATGGCGTAGGCGAGAAAAGTTTCTCGGAAGATAACCAACAGTTGCCAGACGATAGTATGCTTCCGCACGAATACACACACTCCTGGTGCGGAAAGTATCGACGTCCCGTTGGTTTGTACCAGCCCGATTTCGCCACGGCGCAGCAAGGGGCTTTGCTCTGGGTTTACGAGGGGCTGACGCAATATTACGGCGAGGTCCTGGCGACGCGCTCCGGGCTTATGTCACCGGCGCAGCATCGCGACGTTCTGGCCTTAACCGCCGCCTATCTCGATCACACGCCTGGACGTGAATGGCGCACGACAGAGGACACCGCGATTGCGGCCAGCCTTCTCCGCAACGGTAATGTGCCGTGGGCCAACTGGAGGCGCGGACAGGACTATTACGACGACGGTCAATTCATCTGGTTTGACGCCGACACACTGATTCGCCAGATGACCAACAATCAGAAATCGCTCGATGATTTTGCTCGGATTTTTTTGGGCCAGGGCGGCAACACCGGACCGCTCATTGTTGCTTACACGTTTGATGAAATCGTTCGCGATATGAACCAGGTGATGCCCTACGACTGGGCCACCTTCTTTCAGGACCGCATCGACAAACTGAATCCGCATGTCGATCTTGCAGGGGTGGAAAGGGGTGGCTACAAACTGGTCTACGTCGACCAGCGGAATCCGTTGGAGGCGGTCTTAGCCGGTAAGGACGTGGCCTATTTCACCGGCACGGATGACCATGGCGTGAACGTTTGGCATTCCGTTGGCCTGATCGTCAGTGGTGATGGCAACATCGTAGATGTTCGCTGGAATGGCCCCGCCGACCGGGCGAAAATCGCTCCGGGCGCAAAGATTATCGCGGTCGAGGGTCAGGCTTATTCTGGGGATAGGCTGCGGGAGGCGATTCGCGATGCGAAAGGAAAATCCGAGCCGATTCATCTGATCTTGCAGTTGGATAATTTTATTTCTACTGTCGATATTGATTACCACGATGGTGAACGCTATCCAATACTGGAGCGCGTCGAAGGAACGCCTGGGTATCTGGACGACAGCACGAAACCCCTTGTGCCGCCCCAACCAGCGCGTTCAAAGCCAATAGCCGACAATCACTGAGCCAGTACGTTCGTGGCCTGCTGGGTCACGTTACGTTACACCAAGTGGTAAGCGCGTTATCAGGCACAACTCATGATCAAACTCGCCCTTTTCGCGACTTCATCCCTAGTATTTGCCGTGACCTTGATCAAAGCCCGGACCAAAATCAAAAAGCTCGAACAGGTCGCTGATTGCCGGGCCATTGACGGGAACGTAGGGATTGTCGAATTCGGCTCGCGGGTTGGGTAAATTATCGCGGCTGCGTCGGGTCACTGTACCCAGATTCCAGTTCCGTTCGATGAACTTGAGAATGGAGACTTGATCCGAGTAGTCATGTGCGATGTGCCCAGCCCGTGTGAACGGCGACACGACAATCAGCGGGATGCGGGTGCCATCGCCGAAGAAATCGAGCGGTTGCACGTAACCGGAATCGTAATAGCCGCCGCCTTCGTCGAAGGTGATGAAGATGGCAGTGTCCTTCCACAGAGAAGGATTTGCCTGCACCGCATCGACAATCTTCTTGGTAAAGCCTTCGAACAAGTCGAGTTTCGAGGTGGCAGGGTGGCCGTCAACGAGTTCGCTGGGCTTGACGAATGAAACTGCTGGAAGCGAACCGCTGGCGATATCGGCGTAAAGATTTGCCGTGTCCTGAAGGTGCGCGGTGCGCACCGTTGGGTTCGTCATGATCGAAGTGTCATACTGAAACGGATTGCAGATGTTGCAGTAGAGGTCGATCGGGCTGAGGAAATACGGATCGGCAAGGCTCTCGTTAAAATCATCACCATAATATTTCCAGGAAATGTTCTCGTCGATAAGTTCATCGCCAATGCTGCGCACAGAAGACGGCGGAATGGTGAAGGGAGTGTTTGCCGCGTTGGTGTCGGTGAATGCGTTGTTTCCGTTGCTGAAATAGCCCGGATTGTAATTGTTCACCAGATAGTACAGGCCGAGCTGGCAATTTGGATCGACGGGTTTCGTGAGTGAGCGCAGATATTTCAGAACCGGAGCGACGCCCGGTTGCCTCGGGTCCGAGCAGTTGCTGTACGAACCACCACCAAACGCGGGAGCGCCGGGGGATCCGCCACCGAAGCCGTCTTCCGTGTACCAGTTATTCGTGCCGGGCGCGGGGTTCGGGTTTTCGATTTCGTCAACGATACCCTGGTTGATGGTTCCAGTCTCGACTTGTACGTTGTGCGGAGGCATGGCGGGATGCCCATTTCCGTCGCTGAACCAGGGCATATCGCCGTGGCCTAACATGAAGTGATTAATACCGGTGCCGCCTTGAACCGGTTGATGGAAGTTGTCGCTCATCGCATAGCTATCCGCGAGACTCTTGAAATATGGCACATCACCCTTTTGCATGTTGTAAAAACCCATGGCCGCCGGCCCTTCGTTCGTGGTGACAACGGTAGGGGAGAATTCCGTGCTGAAGTTTGCGGGTTGTGGCAGGCCGTTTGTGCCGGAGCCCGACAAGCCCGCTCCAATATTTACACCCGCGCCGACGGTCACTTCGACCCACGGGAACAATTGGGCGTTGCAGCCCGACGGATTTTCACGGCTGGCGCGTGACGCACTGCAATCCAGCTGCTGCCACATTTGGTAAAAGCGGTGAACCGGGCTCGCGGAGTAAGCGTCGTACGGAATACCGGGGGTCATTTGAAACGGCCCCGCGGGCAAAGCGCTGGGATTTGCGAGTCGGGTGTCTGGTGTTCCGGGCTCAAGACCCGTGCCGCCGGTTACCAGAAATTGGTAGTAGTCGGCTGGCAATCCATTTTCGATCGCCTCGCCGGTTTCTACGTTGGGCAAAAAAGGAGTGGGAGGACCGCCGGCCAAAGCGGTGGGAAGAACGTTTTGCGGAAATTGCATTTTAGCCGGATTTAATAGAAATGTGTCGGGAGCCTGGTCTGTCGCGGCAAGTTGCTGGGCTTTCGAGAAATTGCGGCCGGGCGTGCCATCGGCATTGATGATTTCTTCCGACAACAAGTTCCACACAAATTCTCCCCGCCTCGGCTGGTAGGTGGCGAAAACGTGATCGAAGCTGCGGTTCTCTCCGATGATTACGATCACGTGCTTGATGGGCGAGCTGGTGTGCTGTTCGTTTTTGTCCTCATCTTGACCTGCCTGAATGGAGCTGGCCAATGGGCCTCCGATGGTGAATTGAAACAGAGCTAAGCCCGTGACGCCGATTCGCAGGCAATGCCAAACACTTGAAGAAATTTGCTTATACGACATCTTCCCTCCTGGTTTTCTATTCGAAATGAAATTCAAAGCGGCCTATTCCCGACCACAGGACTCGACAAAGCGGCGAGAGGAGGTGCCCATAAAACTGTCACCATTTCGACTGAAGTTCTGGCACCTTGGCAATTGCCGAGAGCTCAAACGCTTTTTTTGCCATCGTGTTTCGCCCGTCGAGGAAAGAACGCACCCCGTCTCTGCACTGAGCCATGCAGCTCCGCAACCATTCGCGGGATCGGGCATTTGTAAGATCGCGCGAAGCTGGACAACTCCTATCCCCAACGTCAACCCAAAGTCCCTGTAGCCGCTAACTAGATTCGAATCGGTGCCCGGTCAAAAGGCCTCCGGCCGAAATTCCGCGGGTACGCTAGATGCTGCTAATCAGGAGCTGGGCGATATGGCTATGGAGCTTTGTAAATAGTTTCGTGGGTTGGCCACAGCGCTCCTACTACAGCCCCGCCCGCGGCGCCAACCACCGCGCCAATCGCAGTTGGCAGGCCTCTCCCACCCGGCGCCACGCAGAAGGTACTCGTAGGCGAGCAAGGTTGGTACGCCGCAGCTCCTATTCCAGCTCCAGCGCCCGCACCTACTGCGCTGCCGATGAGCGCATTGCGCAAACGATGCTTATTCGCCATGAGTTTGACGCTGCGCACGTCTTGCCTCTGGATTGTCT
>DATNLN010000179.1:0-20085 GCA_035602855.1 Candidatus Acidiferrales bacterium | reverse complement strand
GTGTGCGGCGAAGCAGTGGATGCCGATGACGCGGTTGAGCGAGCCGCTGCGGCCATGCCGGACGTCGTCTTACTCGATCTGTCGCTTCCGCAAGTTCACGGCACTGTCCTGGCAGCGAAGCTGCGAGAAGTCATTCCCTCTGCCACGATTGTGATCATGAGCGCGCAGGAGCCGAGGTTAATGCGGCAATTTGCGGACTCGCTTCAAGTTGAATATTTCCTGACGAAATCCAATTTGGGAACTGATCTGATGGCCAGCCTGGAGAACATCTCCCGCAAGAAGCAAAGCGCGGTTTGAGACGATTGCAGTTGCAGCTAGGTTGGCGAGAGCAAGGCTCACTCGCTATTGATTAACGCCGCTGGCCAGAAATCCGCCGTCTACAACAAGAACCTGTCCGGTCACGAACGAGGCCGAATCCGAGGCAAGAAACACGGCCGCTCCCACCAGTTCGTCCAGCTTGCCGAATCGTCCCATCGGAGTGCGCAGCAACAATTCATTGCCGCGCGGCGTATTGTCCAGCAGGTCCGCATTCAGCGATGTGCGAAAAACCCCAGGAGCGATGGCATTCGTCAAGACGCCGTCCCGGGACCACTCGACCGCCAGCGCCCGCGTCAGTGCCGCTACCCCCGCTTTACTGGCGGCGTATGCGGCCACTTCGTGCAGCGCCACAAAGCTGTTCAGCGAAGCAATATTAATGATCCTTCCATTCTTACGGCTCAGCATGTGTTGTCCGAACACCTGGCAGGCGCGAAGCGTGCCGGTCAGATTGGTGTCCAGAATGTCGTTCCAATCGCTTTCCTGGAAGTCCAATGTGGGCGCGCGCTTGATCTTGCCCGCGCAATTCAACAGGATTTCGACCTTTTCAAAACGCTCCAGGCAGGCCGCCAGCAATCGTTGCAATGAACCTTTGTCGCGCGTGTCGGCCGTTACTCGCAGTGTGCGCCGCCCCCGTGCTTCCAACTCCTGGGCGACCGCATCCACATTCGCCGCATTCCGTCCCGTGGCAACTACGTTGGCGCCGGCATCGGCCAGGCCGAGGCTCAATGTCTTGCCAATTCCAGATGTCCCGCCAATCACTACCGCTACCTTGCCCGTCAAGTCCAGAGCGGGAAACATTGTGTTTGCTGCCTCCATGAACCATTGAATTCTGCGCGGTCGTTGCCCAAGGCTTGTTTGGCCGCGGCGGATCTGACGATCGCATTTCCGCGCGGGCTCGTCGTATCCCTAGAAGCGATCGCGAGTCGCCCACAAGCCCAGGCCGGGATTCTCGATAAAATAAATCTCTTCACCCGCCACTCGATTCCAACCTTGCAGCAGCGTGGCAGGATCGTACTGTTGCCTCATCTGGCTCAATGCAGCGTATGCGAAGCCCGCTCCTTCGACCTCTTCGCGAGTCAAATGTCCCGGACACCAGGTGACGCGGAATCGCCCCTCGGACGATCCATGAATCAAGTGCGCCGCTGCGCTCAGATCCGCAGCCAAGTCCGCTTTCTCTTTCACCATCGCGACGGTGGCTTCGGTGCCGTGATATCCATATTTGCGGATCAACTTGTCGATCCCGACGTCTTCGCCGAAGCCGCGCACACCCGGCGCCAATATGATCAGTTCACCGCCGTCGGCCATCCCCATGCGCGTCCGGTAAATCGCTTTGTTTCCCAGCCATGTGCTGTGAAATTCGTGCGGGTCGAGGTAAACCACTGCTTTGCGTATCGGCTGAGGCAGCAGGCTGAAGTTCACGCGGAAGCTCAACTCCGCGGCAGCATGAAAGCACTCCGAGTCGTCCCCGATGAAGAGCCCTCGCAGCACAATTGCTCCGGAAGTGTTCCGGCTCACGACCGTCAGGACATATACGATGGGCAAGTCCGTCAGAAAATGAGAAGCCGCGTAATTCAGTACGCGCCGAACGGGATTATCCGCTCGTCCCATAATCCGCTCCATGCCGTAGACCGCTCCCAGGTAGTGGCTGCGATTGATGCTCTCGGGCCCGCCCGTTCCCACCAGGATGTTCTTGTTGTAATTCGCCATCCCGATCACTTCGTGCGGCACCACTTGCCCGATCGACAAAATCAGATCAAATTCGCCTCGGGAAATCAGGCGATTCACCTGCGCGGGCCATTCATAGTCCAGCTTGCCTTCGGACTGCTCGTAAATAAATTCCCGCGGAACTACCCCGATCGTTTCTACATCGTCTCGCCATTTGTGCGCATGAAAGAGCCCGGGCGGGACGTTGCCAAACATTCCCGCGATCTGCTCTGCCGACATTTCCCTGTGCGTTCCCAACGCGGGCAGGATGGCACGTAGGCCTTCTCCATAATATTCCCAGGCGCAACGCGTCAGCTCGCCGGCTCGCGAGGCCGTACGCGTTTGATCGGGAGGAACCACCAGGACTTTTCTGCGCCTGCCAAGCTTTTCAAGCGCGGCAGAGAAGAACTCTCTGAGCTCGCTCGAAGAGAGCTCGCGATCGGGGCCGCCCTGTGCGCAATAGAGACCCATGGTTATGCTCGAATCCTAATCATCCGCCGAGCCCCAGCTTCCGCAGCACGTCCCGGACGATTTCCTCGGGCGTGTCGCTGACGCGCAGGACCAAGGCATCGTGCGGCTCTTCGAGGTCCACGAATTGCCCCGCCAAAATCGCTTCCCCGGCGAAATGTCCGGAGCGGCCCTGCAGGCGTGCAGCTATTTCACGATACGTTCCCTTCAGGTAACAGATCCGCAGCTCCACTCCGGAGGCGAGCCTGTCCCGATAACTCTGCTTCAGCGCCGAACACGCCAGTACCGCGTCCTGATTTTTCGCGGCACACTGCAGCAGTGCCGCGTGGATCGCAAGCAGCCAAGGTGCGCGGTCTTCGTCGGTAAGCGGAACCCCGTGCTTCATCTTTTCAATATTCTCCGCCGGGTGAAAATCGTCGGCATCCAGGTACAGCCAGCCCAATCTCTGCGCGAGCAGCCGTCCGGCGGTGGTCTTTCCTGAACCGGTCACTCCCATTACCAGAAGAATCATCTGCCAGCATTATCCCCTATCGCAGGTTTTGTTTGCGAATCGCACTCAACCCTCAGTCGGCACACCGGCCCTCCTTAAGCCTGGCGCCACAATCACCAGAATTAAAAGGCCCAAAAGATACGAAGCCGCGGCAACCGAGAACAAAGGGGCGTAGCTGTGATGAGACTGCAGCACCCACCCCGTACTCACTGAAAATAGGACAGAGCCGACCGAGCCTGCCATTCCACCGATGCCGACGACGGCACCAACGGAACTGCGCGGGAACATGTCCGAAGCGGTGGTAAACAAATTCGCGGACCATCCCTGAT
Source organism: Candidatus Acidiferrales bacterium (assembly GCA_035602855.1). GTDB lineage: Bacteria > Acidobacteriota > Terriglobia > Acidiferrales > UBA7541 > Palsa-295. The sequence continues at coordinate 16,776 of DATNLN010000179.1, read as the reverse complement.
GCGCCGCTGTCGCCAGGCCCAAAATGCCAACCGCGGACCACAGGGAGGTGACCCGGCTCGCCAGGAAGATAGGCAGAATGAGGCAGGCGCAGATGAGCATCGCGGTCAAGCGCGCTTTAGCCATCGACATTCCGGCCCGGTTGAAAGCCGTCGGGAGCCATCCGCCGCCAATACTTCCCGCCGCGGACAAGTTGTAAACAACGATAAGCGGCAGGCCAATGCTGCCAAGCCCGAGATGGTAACGGGAATCAAAAAACTTTGGCAGCCAGTAAAGATAAAAATACCAGATGGGATCGGTGAGAAATTTTGCCGCGGAATAAGCCCAGGTTTGCCGGTAAGTCAGGAGCTTCGTCCAGGGAATTCGCAGTAGAGGCTCAGCAGGGTCGTCACGAATGTATTGCAGTTCCGAGGCGCTGACGCGCGGGTGATCCTCGGGGCTGTGATACCGCGTGACCCACCACACGATCCAGATTGCACCGACCAGTCCGGTGGCCAAGAACGCAGCGCGCCAGCCGAATTTCAGCGTGATCCACGGAATGAAGGCGGGCGCAAGAATTGCGCCCACATTCGTGCCGGAATTGAAGATACCGGTGACGAGAGCGCGCTCGCGCTGCGGAAACCATTCCGCCGTTGTCTTGATGGCTGCGGGAAAGCTGCCTGATTCGCCAAGCCCCAGGAAGAAGCGCGCGACTCCAAAACCAAGCGCGGAAGCAGCCAGCGCATGCCCCATCGAGGCCAGGCTCCAGAACGCCATGATGATGACGTAGCCGATGCGGCATCCCAGCTTATCCACCAGACGCCCCGAAAGGACAAGTCCGATTGCGTAGGCGAATTGGAAACCGCCAACGATGTACCCATATTGTGCTTCTGTCCAGCCGATGGAGTGCTGCAGAGTGGGGGCAAGCAGGCCAAGGACCTGGCGATCCAGATAATTAATCGAAGCGGCGAAGAACAGCATCGCGCAGACGGTCCATCGCACTCTGCTGCGGGGAGTGCCCAGGTCCTGTGCCCGCGCGCTCAAAGCCGGTACGCTTTTCGCGCGAGCCCGTAGGCGAGATCCGCGGCGACGGCAAAGGATTCATCCTCATCGATGCGATGTTCTGCGACCAGGCGCGCCAGGAATGAGCAGTCGATTCGGCGCGCCACATCGTGCCTTGCGGGTATCGAAAGAAACGCCCGGGCGTCGTCATTGAAACCGACCGTGTTGTAGAAGCCGGCGGTCTCCGTTGTATATTCGCGAAACCGCATCATGCCTTCCGGACTGTCATGAAACCACCATGCAGGACCCAGCCGCAGGCAGGGATAGTGTCCGGCAAGCGGAGCCAATTCGCGGCTATAAGTCGATTCGTCGAGAGTGAACAAAATGATCGTGAGGCGTGGCTCGTTTCCGAAACGATCCAGCAAGGGTCCTAGCGCGTTTACGTAGTTGGTGGGCATGGGGATGTCCGCGCCGACATCTGGTCCGAAGCGCTTGAATAACTGGGTATTGTGATTGCGCAGGCTTCCCGGGTGAATTTGCATCACCAGGCCGTCGTCCAGGCTCATCGCGGCCATCTCGGTGAGCATTTGAGCGCGAAATAATTCGCGCTCGTCTCGATCGCTTTCGCCCGAAGCTACTTTGTGAAACAGACGAGCTGCGGAGTCCGAGCTGAGGCCGGCGGTTGCCGCCGTGGGATGGCCATGATCGGTCGCCGTACAGCCCAGAGCTTTGAAGTCCAGGCGGCGCTGCCGCAAGGCGGAAAGGTAGCCTTGCCAGTTATTTGTATCCGCTCCGGTAATCTGCGCAAGACGCTCAAGATTTTCTTTGAACTCAGGAAAATCAGGATCAACGACCGGGTCGGGACGAAACGTTGGAATGATTCGTCCTTGGAAGCTGGACGCGCGGATCGCTTCATGATGCGCGAGTGAATCCAGCGGCGAATCCGTAGTCGCCAGCATTTCGAGGCGAAACCGTTCGAATAGTGAGCGCGGCAGAAACTCCGGCCTGCGGAGTTTCTCGACGAGGAGGTCGTAATAGTCATCGGCGTTCGCCGGGGACAGCCTCGCCTCCAGGCCAAACAGTTCCTGGAACGCAAAGTCCAGCCAGAGTCTGGTCGGTGTGCCGCGAAAAAGTGAATAATGCTGTGCGAAAATGCGCCAGACACGTCTGGGATCCTCCACAGACGTTGCTCCGATTCCCAGCTCTTCGAGCGGCACCCCTTGGCTGTAAAGCATGCGAAAAATGTAGTGGTCGGGAAGCACAAACAATTGGGCGGGCTCTGGAAAGGGTTCGTTATTGGCAAACCAGCGAGCGTTGGTGTGGCCGTGGGGACTGATGATCGGCAAGGCGCGGATACTGGAATAAAGCCGTCTTGCGATGGAACGTGTGTTCGGCTCCGCCGGGAAGAGCCGGTCCTCGTGGAGTATCGTCACTCGTTCACCTCGACAGATGCTGGCGGGTAGCGGAGACAATATTCCGTCAGGTGGCGCATGGGGCGGGCGGCATCGGACTCTCGGCGCTCGTCATCGTCGATTAGCGGCGTCCATGTTACCAATTTGCAAATGCTTATACCATGGCAAACCTCAATAGAATAACGATTGTCTAATATTCCGGCGCGCGTGCTGCTTGCGAGCCGCAGCATCTGGCCGGATTTGAAACTCGGATCCGCCCTGCGCATCACAGCGCATGAGCGGAATTGGCAAGATCCTGCGGTGAGCTGGCTAGAAAGTTGCCGCCAGACGAACATTCCGGCAGAATGCGTTTCGACATGGGCTCCAGCTACGATCGGCCGGTCGCGCTTCCGATTTCTTCTGCTGCCTCCGTTGTGCTCCACGCAGGATATGTTGTCGCTGGAATCGTAACGACGCTGCTCGGTCCTATTTTGCCGATACTGATTGTCCGCTGGTCCCTAAGCGACCAACGCGCCGGGCTTTTTTTCACCGCGCAGTTCTGCGGGTCCATGTTGGGAGTCTCTACGCTGGGCGCGCTGATCGGGCGAGGCTACCGATACGCGTTCGCGTCCGGATTCAGTCTGATTGCAGCCGGGGTTGCGGGCTTGAGTCTTGCTAGCTACCCGGCCGCCTTGGCCGCGGTTGCGCTGTTCGGATGTGGGCTGGGACAGGCTCTTTCCGCCACCAATCTGTGGGTGGCAGAAGTCGCAAAAGACCGGCGCGTCGCGGCGCTCAGCATTCTGAATCTGGCTTGGGGAATCGGTGCAATTGCGTCTTCTCCCTTCGTGTTGTTTGCCCAGCGGCGCGCGGCCACGTCGCTGCTACTGTACACAATCGCCTCAGCCTCGGCGCTTACGGCACTGATCCTGCTGGCGATGAACCTAGAGCCCGGAATACCCGAAGGAGATCAGCAACAGAGCAGGCCGACGCGCGATGAGAACATCAGCAGGAGAAGTTCGGTGAACCTGGCCGCACTGTTTTTTCTGTACGTCGGATCGGAAAACTCGATCGCGGGGTGGGTTGCCTCACTGACCAAACGAATGCATCCCGGTTCCGGCGACCTGTGGGCGCTGGCGCCGTTGTTTTTCTGGGCGGGGCTACTCCTCGGACGCGCCCTGGTACCCCTGGTTCCGTTTCGCTGGCGCGAACGTGCGCTGCTCGCGAGCGGATTGATCCTGGCGGCCGTTGGTATCTGTCTGTTGTTGCGAGCAAGCTCGTTCGCAAGCATCGCCATCTGCGCGAGTGCCGCCGGCTTGGGATTCGCGGGGATTTTTCCAATTCTGGTTGCGTGGCTCGTAAAGGCATATGGCCAGAACTCCCGGCGGATTGGGGCGATCATGTTCTCGTGCGCGGGTCTGGGCGGCGCTACGATGCCTTGGTTGGTGGGACTGACATCGACGGGAACGGGCAGTCTGCGCGCCGGTTTGCTGCTACCGTTGGCCGGTTGCATCGTGATGTTCACATTGATAGCGTCGATGCGCGAGCCAGTCTTTCGCGACCCTGGCGAGCAAAGTGATTAGTTCCTGCCGAATGCGCCCCGCATCGCTCAATTATTTCCAGACGAAAGTGGTTAATGATCGGGGCTTTAACGGAACTGCGGCCGCCGTATTTCCGAGCTGCAATTGGACCGTCCGCGCGGCACCCGCATTGCTCACCACCAACACCAGTGACCCGTCAGGATTTTGTAGGCCCACGTGGTCGAGGTCAACGGCCGTGCTCTGGGAGTCAAAGCGGCGAGCGCCGCGGCGCACCACACGAGAATAGTGTGCAAATGCCCAGTATTGTCCGCTGCGTGTGATCTCCTTGGTTTGCGAGTTGATCGTCACCACGCCGCCGCAGGGAAATGGTCCAAGATTCGGCCGGCCCTGCTCGTCCAGAGCCAGGTTCCACGACGTAATGGAGCGGCACCAGTTACGCAGAATGCCGCTGAAAGTGCGGCCCCACTTCCACCAGTCCGTCAGATAGTCGGGATCTTTGTAATCAGGGCCTCCTTCGGTCCAATGCATCTCGGCGTCCGGAAAGGCATCATGAACCCTGCTCATCATCTCGGGAGTCCCCACGTAACCGTGCCAGGCTACCGAACGGGTGTACTTGCGAAGGTTCTCGTCCTCAAGTGAGTCCCTGACGCGGCCCCACAAATTGTAATTGTGATCCAATATCCAGATCTTGGTCGCCGTACCGGTGCTATGCAGGAGCGGGCCCAGATGATCGCGCAGGAACTTAATTTCGTATTCCTGTGGCCAGATACACGCGGGCATTTTGCCGTCCTGGTCGGTATCCACCTCGTTCTGCGTGGTGAGCGCTTGCACGGGCGCGCCCTCGGCCGCGTACGCCTGCAAGAATTTGAGGTAGTACTGCGCGTAAACTGCAAAGTAATACTGGCGCATCGCGCCACCCAGCATGGATCCGTTGAACTTCATCCAGCCAGGAGGGCTCCACGGGGACGAAAACAGGTACATCTCAGGATTCGCCTGACGCGCCAGGCGCAGCATGGGAAGAATGTATGCACGGTCGTGCTCGATCGAAAATCGCGTCAGCTGAGGATCGGCGTCGCCGTCGTCGAAACTGTAAACTTTCGTGGAGTAGTCGCTGGATCCGACGCAGACACGGCCAACGTTGAGACCCATCTCCGACGGATGGAACATCTCATGGAAGAGTTGTTCGCGCGCCGGGGGCGCGAGCTGGTTGAACATGTAACAGGCGGCGTCGGTAAACGCGCCGCCGAACCCCAGTATTTCCTGGAACTTTAGGTCGGGGTTTAGTTGGATCTGGTCGGCGCCGGACGCTGCGGATGACGGGCTCCAAGCAGTCGGAGGGGCAGGGGCAAAGCGTTCATCGCCGGACGTCACCCAAATGGAAATAAGGGAGCTCTGTTTCGATGTCTGATTTTTCGGCCCGGCTGCGGCGGACACCGGAGGCGCGACCTTCGCCTTCGGTGTGACCGCTGCCGCTAGTCCCAGCGCTGAAATTCCTAGAAAATCCCGGCGCGAAGTTTCGTTTTTCACGGTCTTCTCCTTCCAGTCCAAGCCTTCTCTACGATTGCTACAATGACACAAGCGCAGTGAGGCGGGCGGGTTCCAAGCAACGTCAATTCTTCGCAAGCACCGGCCTGATTTTTTCCTGCGCCACAATGCCTTCGCCTTCTTTCACACAGTAAACGTGGTCGGCAGAAAGGTTAGTCAGCACTTCGGTGCTTCCCGCCGGCCAAAAGATTTCCACTTTATCGGCACGGCTAGCGCCGCCGAGGCCCACGTGAATTCGAAGATCGTTCTGCGAGAGATAGCTTCCTCCACTCAGTACCGCAGAGGTCTGGACTAGATCTCCCGTGGTCACCCTTACGCGTGCGTTCAGGGCCAGTCGGTTGCTTTTCGCGCCGGCTAACTCGAGGTCAATCCAGTGATTGGCAGGGCCGCCCTGCGGTTGCAGGATGGTGGGGCCGCCTTTTAGATTCTCGATGACAATCTCAAGCCGGCCGTCGTTGAACAGATCAGCGACCGCCACTCCGCGGCTGACTCTGGGAAGTTGTAGGGCCGGCCCTACCAGCTTGCTGATGTCCTTAAACGTTCCGTTGCGCTGGTTATAGAACAGCAGTCCCGGCTCGCGGTACTTCGGTCCGGCTTCTGCAGTATCGACCTGCGGGTAAACATGGCCGTTCACCAGGAACAGATCGAGCCAGCCTTCATTGTCAAAGTCGAAGAATGCATCTCCCCAGCCAACGTACGGTGTGGTGCTTGGGGCAATTCCGGAAGTGTACGATACGTCGGTAAAACTGAATCTCCCATCGTTCCGGAATAATGCCGCATATTCATCGCTGAAATGGGTGATTGCGATGGAGAACCGTCCGCTGTGCAGGTAGTCGCCCAGAGCAACGCCCATGTTGGCCTGTTCCGCCCCGTCTTGGCTGGCGGCCACGCCCGCGGCAAATCCGACTTCGTTGAAATGTCCGCCGCCATCGTTCTGGTAGAGATAATTCCTTCCAGCATCGTTAGCCACAAATAGATCGAGATGTCCATCATCGTCGAAATCCGACCAAACGGCCGTTAATCCGAAAGCATTGGGCGCGTCACGAATTCCGCTCTTCTTCGACACATCGGTGAATGTGCCGTCGCCGTTGTTGTGATAGAGGCTCGACGAGGAGCCCTTCAACCCACGCGGGCCGCATTGCACATCGATTCCGCGATATTTGCACGTCTGGCGGGAACCGAACGCCGGAAGATCGTCCAGATGAAAATCCACGTAATGCGAGACGAACAAGTCGACCCAACCATCGCGGTCGTAGTCGCCAAAGGCCGCGCCCGTTGCCCACTGTGAATCGTTGCTCAACCCGGCTTGCTTGGACACGTCCGTGAATGTTCCATCGCCATTGTTGCGATACAGCACCACGCCGCCGACGCAGGTCACGAGCAAATCGGGCCAGCCATCGTTGTTGTAGTCGCCCACGACCGCACCCATGGCCCAGCAGGGGTAACCGACTCCGGCCTTATCCGTGACGTCGGTGAAAGTCCCGTCATGGTTATTATGGTAAAGCGCGCTGCGCGCTTTTTTGCCGGCCAAAGCCATCTCTACGCTCTGGGCGTTGCTGAAGTAAATATCGGGCCAACCGTCGCGATCATAATCGATCACAGCGACTCCTCCGCTCATCGACTCCACAATGTATTTCTGCTCGGGGCTGGAAAGATGATCGAACTTGATGCCGGTCGCGGCGGTGATGTCTACCAACTGAGGCAACCGAGCATCTGTCTGCGCAGCAGATGCCGACTGGCCGAAACGATCCGCGGCGAGCTGCCGCCCATATGATTTGCGACCGGGCTGATTGAACTCCGCTTGACGGCCCAAAGAAGACGGAGAGAAAGCCGAGAGGCAAATTGTCAGCATGGCGACGGATGCAAAGAGCGCAGCCCTCGCCTGCACATTCGTGTGTTCCCCTGGCCCTGGCAAATTTAGGATCCGCCCATTTCAGCGTCCTCGGTAACGGGTTTGCACGGCGTACAAGGAACTACGCGCGAGTATGAACAAAGTATCGCGATCGCTGCCGCCGAACAACAACTGCGAGGGCCGTTCTGGAATGTCGATCGTATCGATCAGTTCGCCGGCCGGGTTGTAGACGAACACCTGCCCCGCGGCAATATAGACGTTGCCCTTCTCGTCTACAGCCACGCTCTCTCCGCCGCGTTCGGCGAAAAGCCGCAAGTTCGACAGTGTTCCGTCCTCACCAACGCTGCCGACGTAGGTGGTCTCTCCGGATTCATTGGTAACGTAGTAGGGCTGGCCTTTCACCGCGGGTGCCAGACCAAAACCTCGCAACAGGTCGTTCAATTTGGTCCCGTAATACAGTTCCCCGTTTACAAACGGCTCGCCCGCAGGGAGGAAAGTGCTTCCGTCCGGAGAAATGAACTGCCAGGGCTTTCTAGCGAAACTCGCTTCGAGGAAATCGTTCTCGTTTCTCCAGTACCCTGCGGGTAGCACCGGGATCATTCCCGGGCGCGGCTCGGCTGGCACGGCTGGTAGCACGGTGATGCCATCATCCTCGGAGCCGGGCTTAAAACTGTACACGATACCTTTCCCGGAGTAGGAAACCACGATCAGGTCGCCGGCCTTATCAAAGAAAAGTTGCACCGGGTCCAGCGGATTATCACGAACCTTTGACAGCTGGCGCGTCGCGGGGGTCCAGCGGTAGATCGTTTGCCATTTGGCGTCCACGAAATAGACGGCTCCGGAGCTGTCAACAGCTCCCCCGGAAATATTGAAGAAACCGCCGGCGACTTTCTCCACCCTTGCGCCCTCGGTAAGAACGGGAGAAGGCTGCTTGGGTTGGAGTTCTGGCGCGCGGCCCGAAATCGTCAACCAGGCGAATTCGCGTTGACGAACTTCTATATTATAGGTCTGGTCATATAGAGCATTGTCGAAGGACACTTTGCTGTCGCTATAGCAGTGGACGTTGCGAAACCGTATATTCGTCGAGTTGGTGACTTTGACAGCGTATGGGAACGGCTGATAGCTGCTTACGACCCGATACATGTGCAGGTTCGCGAAGGTGATGTTGCTGGAATTGCGGATATCGAGCGGCAAAGCGAATCCGCCCTCGCCCCTTTCCTCTTCCGTCTGCAGCGCATAAATTTGCCAGTTGGATGCGTGGTCCAGCACGACCTCGTTGCGAACATGATGCTCGCTCGACAGTTCATAAATCCGCCCTTCGCCCGACGTGTTCGAGATGTACAGGCCCGCTTGCGCGAACGTGCTGGGCGTCCAGATGTCGAGGAAAGTCCCGCCGCCAGTGATCCATAGGCTGGGATACTGTCCGTCCCAGCGGCGATTCAAATTGGAATCGGCGGTATGAGTGTTGTTGTAGATCTCCTTCCATGTTTTGGAGCTATCGGCCGCGGTTGCGCTCGGATCAATCGTACCGTGGCCGCCCAGGAATCGTACATCGTTCATCATCGAGTCGCTGCCAGCCATCCACTTCGCGGCCACCGCTCGCGGGTTGATTCCGTTTGTGTACAAGCCGATACCGGTAACGATATTCCTTCCGCCTTGGGGGGTTTCCAGCAGGGGCTTGGGACTGCCCACGCCCTGAAAGGCCGGAGTAGAATCCGCGAGCAGCAAACGTGTCACGCTCGGATGGAGTCCTATAAGAATCGTATCCGGCCTTAGCGTGATCGTGTCTGTTACTCGGTACTGGCCGGACGGCAGGTAAATCGCACGGTGCTCGGCGATAGCTTTTTTGAAAGCGTCGGTATCATCCGCCACGCCGTCACCGACGGCACCCTGGTCGCGAATATCCATCCACGTCTCCATTGCCGGCAGATCCAAAATGTCGGACTTGACTGGTTCTGGCAAAGCGTTCAGCGGTGTGGAGTCATACACGTCGCCCGTGACGGGTAGCGCGGCAATATCCTCATAATGCAAACCGTGAGAAAAGGTCTTCACCTGATACATCTGTGACGTACCTGCGACGCTCTTGCTGCTCTCGCGATAGGATACAAAAACGGGCACGCTGCGGCAGACCACGTTTTCCATATTGATTTCGGTGCGGGCGCTGTTCTCGTTGCTGATGATTACAGCGGGCCCCGTGATGTTCTCCATGCGTGCGTCCTTGATCCACAGTTCGTCGGAGAATTGAGCATCAATGGAAATCGCCGTAGGGACATTCTTGAATTGTGGACGGATCAGCGTCAGCCCGGCCTCGCGCTCGCGGATTGCCGCTTCACGCTGACCCTCAAACGTGGCATCGATCACGGTAAATTGCCACCCAGGGGATGGCTTCCGGGTCCAGATACCGTATTGGCCGCCGTAAAAATGGACGTCCTGTGCGACGTTGCCGCCGTCGTGAATTCCCGCTAGTCCTGAGCCGATGTGAAAGTCCATATGAGCCAGGAAGCAGTGCTGCGCATAATGGGCGCGTACGCCCACCGCAGCCGGATTTCCCTCTTGGATTTCAATGTCGATATTGCTGATCGCGGAATAAAACGTGCCCGGGTTGGCATCGGCTGGAGCTGCATTCGGGCTCGGCCCACCGCCCGCGAAGAACATCATGTACGCGGGCCCCCGCTGAAAACCCGGCGTGTTTGCAGCCAGCACAAAGGCGGGCCGCGCAGCCCCGAACCCGATCAACCGGATTCCGGGCCAGATGTAGATCGTCCTGGTCAGACGGTAGCGGCCGGATGGAACAAACAGAATGCCCTGGTTCGTCGTCTCTCGAACCTTATCGATCGCCTGCTGCAAAACGGCGGAATCATCCGCGATTCCATCCCCCTTTATGGGGAAACGATCGGGTGACAGATAAACGGCTTTCGCATCGGTAGGACGCGCCGCATAGTACGACGTTCCGAGCAGCGGAACGGCCATTGACAAGATCGCCGCCGCTGCAAGAATTGTCTTCCTCATCGAGACCGTCCCTGGTGGAATTCTTCGAAATTCGTCGCGCGTCAGCGGTCGCGCGCGCGAAGGAACCGGCAAAACCGAGCCCGCGATGTCCTTCGCTGCGGCGGTGACCAGACTATCTTCTAGGATCTGCGTCGTCGTTTTCGCCAGTGGTTCGCTCCAGACGCATTTGGTGATAAATCTCCTGAAGTTTCTCCTTCATCTCTTTATATTTTTGGTATTCCTCAATTTCGTGTTTGGCATCGGCGCTGCGCCCCAGCTCTCGATAGACCGTACCGAGGCGGAAGTGGGCCACGGCACTGGTAGGGTCCAGCGCGATCGCGTGCACCAGGAGCGGCTCGGCCTTTTGCGGCTGATCCATGGCCATCAACACCTTCGCAAGCCCGATGCTCGCTTCGGGGTCTCCGGGCTGCAACTGAACGGCCCTGGTGTAACGCTCATACGCTTCCTTGAGATCGTTTCGCTGGGCTGCGATATCGCCAAGCCTGATTTCAGACTGTTCATCGAGCGGATTAGCCGCTAGCGCCGCCTTGTACTCAGTCTCCGATTCTTCGTGGGCCTGTGGAGTCGACACCGTGCGCAACATCTCGGCCAGCTCAAAATGGAGACCGGGCAGTTGTGGATCGATCTTGAGCGCAGCCCGGTAGTTCTCGATCGCTTCCGCCGTGTGCCCTTGCTTCGCCAGTTCGTGCGCCATCGCTTGGTGCATTCGGGCGGAATTCGGCGCTACAACGGTCAGGCTCAGCAGCGATTCGTTAGCCAGATCCGAGTAGACCCGATACGCCGTGTAGAGAAGCGCCTCATCCTCCGGCTCCTGCTTCCGCAGAACGGTCACGACCGCGGCGGCTTTATCCAGGTCGCCCGTTCCGGAGTAGATTTCGATCAGCTCCATCCCGGTGTCTATGCGAATCTTCTGGTCCGTCACGTTTGGAAATGCCTTCTCGAGGTCGTCGCGAGCCGCGCTGACCTCTCCCGTGCGCTTCTCCGCAATGCCCAGAAGAGCCTGAATCTTCCACAGGGTAGGTCGCAACTTCAGCGCCGCGCGGAGCTCTGGAATCGCATCCGTGTACGAATTCTGAAAGAACAGTACCGCACCGAGGTTGCCGCGGGCGTCCACATTATTCGGATCGATGGCAACAATAGCTCGAAATTCCGGCACCGCCAGATCAGGCTTGTTCTCGTGCAAGTATTCCGCAGCTTGGCGATTGTGAGCTTCGATCTGCTGCTGGCGGCTAGGAGTCGTTTGGGAGTAAGAAGGCTGCAACACAACAAAGAGAACGACCCACAACAAAACGGCAATTTGTTTCATCATGTGCCGATTGTACGGCGAACGAAGCGGATTCTAAAATCTCAGTCCCCCAAAACAGAGATGAGGACGGCAGGGGGGACCGCCGTCCTCAAGTTTCCTAGCCGTCTCTGTTAGAACGTCACTTTCGCACTAAGTTGACCGCTACGAGGGGCCACGGCAACGCCGTTGCCCAAAGTAGCGTTGTTTATTTCCCCGAAATTAGCCGCCCCGAGGGTTTGGCCCGGAGTGTTGAAGCTCGGATGGTTAAATATGTTGACCCAGTCTGATCGCAGTTCCAAGCGAATGCGTTCCCCGAAGCTAAAATTCTTAGCCAGGGACATGTTAAACACCGTCAGGCGCGGCCCCCGCAGCGAGTTCCTACCCTCGTCGCCGAAGGCAAACGTTCCTGCGGGAGAAGCATTAACAAAAGCCGCGGTGTTGAACCATTCATTGGGACCAGGATTGGGGACGTGGACATTGCCCACAACGTTGGGAAACCAGTTGCAGCCGTTGTTGACGTCGCCACCGGTTGCGGTGCCGCCGACTTGGCAGCCCGTAATGTTCGAGTTTTGGTTAGTATTGTTGACTACCGTGAATGGAGTTCCGCTTTGGGCGACGACCGTTCCTGCTATCCGCCATCCGCCAACCGCAGCGTTCGTTAGCGCGTTAGCATCGCTCAGATACATCTTTCCCTTGCCGAACGGCAGCTCGTAAGATACATACCCCTTGAACGCTGATGGGATGTCGAAATTCGAATTGCCGTAATTAGCCCCAGGGTTGTTTCCGATTTGCCAATACTGCGTCCCTCCGCGGCTGCCCCACCCACCCGAATCCTGGTCATCCAGAAAATGAGAGTAGACGTAGTTGAAGCTGAAGAGAAGGCCGTTGGAATAACGCTTGGTGATGGCGGCCTGCAGGGCGTTGTAATTCGACAGGGCGTTGTAATTGTATCCGGGAAGTTGTCCCCAAGCCGGAAAGGGACGATCCGCCTGAATGGCCTTACCCGCGGCCGCGCTCGCCGCAATGCCCTCTGGGGTAAGTATTTGGTTAACGTCTGTGTTGAATTGCAGATTGCTTCCGTGGCTGCCAACGTAGGCAAGCGACGCCATAAAGTTGTTTGCGAATTGATGCTCAACGCTCACCTGCCATTCGTTGATTCGGCCCACCGGAACGTTGTACGGCACATACGTCTGGTTCGAGGGGCTGGTGACGTTAAGGTATTGGGAGACATTCTTCGCGTTCGGCGAGCCCGTGACGTAGTTGAGCGCGGGAGCGGCCGCGGCAGCAGATTCCGAGAGAGTGACCAATGGAGTGGGCCCGGTTCCCTGGTTTACATCCGAGGCATTGCCAGAACTGGTGTTGAGCGCCCCGAAGCCTATTCCATTGCCGTAATCGTCTTGGCTAAAGTTGTACGAGTACATCCCGAAGCCGCCGCGAACGACGGTGTTGTTCAGCACCGACCAGGCAAAGCCGACACGAGGCAGGAAAATATCGTAAATCGGCTTCTGCAACGAGTTTCGATTGTCTTGGGGAGCAAACCACAGCGAGCCTAATTGGCCGTTCAAGGAACCGCAAGGCGTGCCGTTTTGATCGACGCTGCAGATCAGCGGGATATTCGGATCGAACCCGCCCAGGCTATTGTTGATCTCGGTGAATCCAGTTGTAGCCACGTAGCGCACGCCAAGGTTCAAGGTGAAATTCGAGCGCACCTTGAAGTCGTCTTGCACAAAGAGTTGCGGGCTCTTTAACCGGGCGTAGGACACTCCTTGATTGGTCGCACTCCACTTTTGCACGTCGCCGAGCAGGAAGTCAGCGAGGCCGGTTCCTGTCGTCCCCGGTGCGGCCAAGTTTTGTGCGGTGTAGTTACCTGTGAAGGTGAAATTGCCCGCCGTAACGTTCCCCCAAGGCGTGGTGTTGCCTTGCCCCATCAACACCTCGACACCGAAGTGCAGAATGTGCTTGCCTTTGACCAAAGTCAACGTGTCCGATGGATCGTAGAGGTTTTCAATGTATATGGCGTTCGTGCCGGGTGCCACTTGCGAACAACACAGGCCGGGGCCGCCGATGTTTATCTGCGGGATAACGTCTGCCTTAGCGTATTGCAGGCCCAGAGAGGTGGCATTGTCAAACCCAAGGGTCTGGGGAACGAACCAGTTGCCTTGCTTGGTATAGGCCATGCGGAATTCGTTCACCATGGACGGGCTAATCGTCCAAGTTTCGGTGATCTGCGCGTTGTAACCGTCGATATCGCCGGAGAAGCAGTTTTGCGGGCATGGAAAAGGCCCGTATTTATTGACGCCAGGGTTATTCTTCTGGCTGATCGAGAAACTCACGCGGTTCTTCGGCGAAAGATCATAGTCAAGACGCCCAAAAAATCTGAGATTGGGGTTAGGAGTCGGCAGAATGGTCGAGAAGTTGTTGCTGAGAGCACCCGCGGCGCCCGCGTTAGGCGCAGGGTAGAACCCCGCCGCCAGTATCTTCGCCGCCACGGGATCGACGCGGCTGGCTGGAATCGCGTTTACGCCAGCAAGGGATCCCGTGTTTTCCGCCGCAAATGAGGTTCGCGTACAACCCGGCGTTGCACAGCTTGCGGGGTCGTACAGGGTCGGGAGTCCGGGTGCACTAAAATCGAAGGCGCCCGGATGGGCAGTCCCCTGGCCTATTTCGGCCAGAGTTGGAGTGGTGCCTAGCGTTGCGCTGGCCGCGCCATTGTTATAGATCTTATCGACGACGAAGAAGAAGAACAGCTTATTTTTAATGATCGGTCCGCCGACGGAACCGCCATACTCGTCGTAACGCAAATACCCTGCCGTCTGTGGGGTAATGCCGCCAGAGCTGTTCGGAATTCCAAAGTATGGGGCTGCGTTCAGGATGGTATTCTGCCAATATTCGTAAGCCGACCCGTGAATGCTGTTGGTACCGCTCTTGGTGATCTGGTTGAATACGGCGCCGCCAATGCCGTATTCCGCCGAGAAAGAAGAGGTCGTGACTTGAACCTCCGAGATGGCCTCGAACAACGTGTTGTCCACGTTGTTGCTCACCGGCAATTGAACTACACCTCCATCCTGCAGGTAGTTCGCGTAATTAGGAAGGTTTCCGTTGATCGACACGGCATCCCCTGCATTATAAGATCCGCTGCCCTCTGACCCAGGCGCCGTAGGAGAACCGGCAGCGCCGGGCAGCAGAATATTGAAGTTCGCCCAATCGTTGCCGGTGATCCCGGAGCCTATTTGGGGGAGCACACCTATGGTTTGCGCTTCCCAAACCGTTCCCATGTGGGCGGTTTCGGTGTCGAGCAGAGGCACGCCATTCTCGGCCACGATCACCGTTTCTGATACAGTTCCAACCTCCAGACTGGCATTCTCCGTGATTACGTCGACATTCAGCGTGAATGGGCCAAGCACAAGTTTCTTGAAGCCGGTTGCCGTGACGGTAATTTTATAGTTTCCAGCGGGCGTCGAAACCGTGTCGTAGATGCCGTCCTGGTTGGTTACGAATTCCTTTGTCTCGCCTGTATCAATGTTGCTGAGCGTGACGCTGGCGCCTGCCACCACCGCTCCCGAAGTATCCGCGACCGTGCCGCGAATCTCACCGGTGTTTCTGCTCTGGGAAAGGACCGGTTTGGCCATACTCACGACAAGGCAAAGCGCAAGCGCGAAGCGGAATAATCCGTTCATTGAATCCCTCCACCCCAAAAATTGAGCATCCACCCAGAAACGACTGCTCACTCGGCATAGCCACGTTGCGCCAATGTCCACCGATTGGTCGTCGGTGCCCTGTTCGACATGGGCAGCAGGCGTTGCAGCCACGAACCTATTTCTGAACACACTACCGGCAACTTAAATTGTTGCGCCGCTTTGCTCGACTCTGGTGCTAGCGGCAAGAAAACAATTCAATTAACCAAAATTCTACTTATACCTGCCACTAATCTACTTGTCTGCCGCCTGCCTCCGCGCGTCAGAAACATCGTTGTTCTATTGCGTTTGCTGCTAGTAGTTTTACACTACCCCGTGATGCGGGAGATTTAGCTCCAGAACCGTTTCTTTGTCAATAGGAAATATCGATATTCTAAAAAGAAAATTGTGATAGCTGGATTTCCTTGAATTGTCTTCGCCTCTCTGCGATACAATCCGGCCCAGAAACGTATAAGAATCAAGCGATCGTCAGTTCAGGCGTGCGCCCCGCGGGGATGTTACTGGAATGAAACCTCTTATGAAAAAAGTAGAGCGGGCGAAGAAGCCAGCCGCCACGCTGAAGGCAGTCGCGGAACGCGTCAACCTTACGCCCAGCACCGTTTCGCATGTGCTGACCGATTCTCCCGCAGCGCGTTCGGTCCCTCAAAAAACAAAAGACCGCATCTTGGCGGCGGCGCGCAAACTGAACTACCAGCCGAATTTTTTCGCGCGTTCTCTGAAGGTGAAGCGCAGCCATACAATCGGAGTGATCGCTGTCGAAATCGGCGACGCTTACAGTTCCTTAGTGATTGGCGGAATCGAACGTTATCTTCGTAAGCAGGATTTCTTTTTCCTCACCGTAGCTCACCGCCACGACGAGAAACTCCTGGCAACGTACGAGGATATGCTGCAACAACGTGGTGTCGAGGGATTTATCACCGTCGACACTGCCTTGAATGGCCAACCCCCTGTCCCGACCGTAGCGATAGCCGGCCATCGCAAGATCCAAAGCGTAACCAATATTGTTCTGGATCATCGTCTTGCCGCTTCGCTCGCACTGCGCCATCTGGTCGATCTGGGACATGAAAAAATCGCGTTCATGAAGGGTTCAGCGGCGAGCTCCGATTCCGACGAGCGCTGGAGTGCCATCTGCGAGGTCGCTGAGAAATTGCGCATTCGCATTCGTCCCGAGCTGATCCTGGAGCTCGAAGGTGCCGATCCCACGCCGAATCTAGGCTACCCATATGCCAAGCAATTGGTTGCGAGCAAGCAGCCGTTTACCGCGCTTTTCGCCTACAATGATATTTCCGCCATCGGTGCCATCCGCGCTTTCCAGCAGGCGGGCCTGCGTGTGCCGCACGATGTGTCGGTGGTCGGCTTCGATGATATTCAGAGCGCTGCCTATCTCAGTCCCCCGCTGACCACTGTGCGACAGCCCCTGCAAGAGATGGGTGAGATCGCGGCGCGTACGCTGCTTGATGGCATCGAGAGACGCGTGAAGTA